>CALLUH010000155.1 GCA_938011445.1 uncultured Hyphomonadaceae bacterium | reverse complement strand
CCCTCGCCTATTATCTCGCCATGGGCCGGATCGACGATCACAGCGCCCACGGGCACTTCACCCCGCTTGGCAGCTTCCTGCGCCAGCTCCAACGCCCGGGTCATATAGTCTGTCGTTTCCAATCGGGGTTCCCAAATTTGGTAGGCTGATGATAGAGGCTAGGCATGCGCATTGTTGCCGGAAAATTCAAGGGCCGTCCCCTCGCCGCGCCGAAAGGGCAAAGGACGCGGCCAACTTCTGACCGGGCCCGGGAAGCCATTTTCAACATTTTGATACATGCTGACTGGGCGCCGCCTGTCCAGGATGCACGCGTGATTGATCTGTTCGCTGGCTCGGGGTCGCTGGGCCTTGAAGCTCTGTCGCGCGGGGCCGGGTTTTGCCTCTTTGTCGAGACTGATAATGGCGCACGCGCAGCGATACGCTCGAATATCGAGACCCTGGACTTGTTCGGCCAGACGCGCATTCATCGACGGTCGGCCACAGCGCTTGGCCCACTTCCGGCCGCTCTGGCAACACCATTTGATCTGGCTTTTCTTGATCCGCCCTATGGGAAAGGACTGGTCGTACCCGCGCTGGAGCAGTTGCAAAACGGTGGCTGGCTGACCCCGAACGCCGTTGCCATGGTTGAAACCGGCGCAGATGAAGCGCTTGGGTTTGACGGGTGGAAGGTTCTCAATCAGCGCGTAAGCGGTGCCGCATGCCTGAGCTTTTTAAGCCTGACAGCGGATTAATCCTGCAACATGGTCAGCGCGAGGAACAGGAATGGCCATGCCAAGAGCAATAATAGCCCTATGAGCAAGGCGATGCCCTTCAAGCTTTCTTTCAATTCCGTCATTCTTACAAGTTTACCTAAAACTGTTAAACTCCCCTTAGGACATAAAGGCAGAAATAAGGCAAGACCTCTTAAGCCGATTTTGGGTCTCTATGACTCAATTCGGCTCGAGAAATTCGCTGCGAACGTCAAAGCCCGATTGCTTACCCAGATGTTTTGCACACCCGCTAAGCCATGCTTGGGCAAGCTCAACGCCACGTCCGCGCAGCTCATTGAGGAATTTGAGATCGGTGTCATATTTGGTTTCAAGCGGCAGGTCACACATCGCAGCCCCACCCCGAATAATGTGCAAGAACAAGCGCCGATAATTGCCCTTGGCGTCGCCTGCCAGGAGATTGTCGTCGAGCAGTTTCTGCACAAAGCTGATGGCGCGCAACTCGCCCAGAAGCGAGGAGTTGAAATTGATCTCGTTCAGCCGCTCTTGAATGGCGCTCGCTGTCTTCGGCGTGCCGGCACGATGAAGCGGATTTAACATCACAAGCAGAATGTCTTTGGGCGCATCTGAATAGATGAGCGGAAACAGCGACGGATTGCCCATATAACCGCCATCCCAATAGGATTGCCCGTCAATTTCAACGGCGCGAAAGGTTTGCGGCAGGCAGGCCGAGGCGAGCACAGCATCGATGGTGATTTCTGCGCCTGTAAAAACCCGCGCGCGGCCTGTCTCAACATTGGTCGCGGCCAAATGAAGTGTGATCCCGCTTGCGCGGACAGCTTCAAAGTCAATGCTCGCTTCGACCGCATCACGTAGAGGGTTCAGATCAAAAGGGTTGAGATCATAGGGACTGGCGATTGCGGTCATCGCCGACATCAGATTGAACGGGGACCATGGCAGCATCGCTTTCAGCGCTGGCGGTGTTTTGATCTTTGAATACGGGGCGCTGCGCTTGGACACTTCGGTCCAGAAAGCCTCGAGCCCCGCTATAGCGCTTTCTGGTCCGCCTTTTGCCATACCGGCTGCAAATGCCACCGCGTTCATGGCGCCAGCCGAAGTTGCCGTGATCGCCTTGACCTGAACTTTCGGCGAGTGCACCAGAGTTTCAAGCACCCCCCAGCTAAACGCGCCATGCGCGCCGCCGCCCTGCAGGGCGAGCGAAATGGGTTGTGCAGAAGTGGGTTTTGATTTTTGGGGCATGGGAGCTGGACTACCTAATAATGGTAAGAGTTGACTTACGTAAATGCATCAATTTTGCCGCACTAGCTCTTTACAAGCGAAAGGCAAGGCTTGACGTCCGTAAGGAGAACTCGCCAAGCATTCGGCAACTTACATAATTATAAGGATACTCTCATGGCCTACCTTCCATTCGACCTTTCAGGGAAAACAGTTGTTATCACCGGAGGCAATCGCGGCATCGGGCTCGGCATGGCCGAAGCGGTTGCAGCATCGAATGCAAATATTGCTGTTTGGGGCCGCAATGCTGAAACGAATGCGGCGGCTGTCGCGCATCTGGAAACGCTTGGGTCGGGTTTGGCAAAAGGCTGGTCGGTGGATGTGGCCGAAGAAGAAGCTGTGATCAGCGCGATGGCGGAAACGGAAGCCCATTTTGGACGAATCGACAGCTGTTTTGCCAATGCCGGTATCGGCCAACTCGCAAGCTCATTTGCCGAGATGAGCACCGAAGTCTGGCGTAAGAATATGTCGGTGAATATGGAGGGCGCTTTCTGGACCTTGCGAGAGGCGTCGAAGTCAATCGTAAAGAGAGCTAAAGCGGGCGATCCGGGCGGCTCTCTGGTCGGTGTAGCGTCTCTTGCTGCCATTGAAGGGGCCGCGCGCAATCAGGCTTATGCGGCGACAAAAGGTGGCTTGATTTCAATGCTAAAGGGCATTGCGGTTGAATATGCACGATACGGCGTACGGGCGAATGCTATCTTGCCCGGTTGGATCGCTACGGATATGACCGAGACAGCGCAAGGATCGGATGTGTTCGAGTCGAAGGTCATTCCGAGGGTACCGGCCAAACGCTGGGGCGAGCCTGCGGACTTTGGCGGAATCTCGGTCTATCTGGCGTCAGATGCGTCGTCTTACCATTCCGGAGATACATTTGTGGTCGATGGCGGGTACGCGATTTTCTAGCTCCGTCAAGCTTCCTTTTTCCAAGAAAAAAACGGCCACGCATCCTCGCGTGGCCGTTATATATTGGCTATCTATAGCAGAGAGGGCGACTAGCTGCCCTTACCAGGAAGCTTATCCGCTGCGCCTGATGCAGCGTCCGAAGCTGACCCGGCGGCGCTGTCTGCTGCGCCGGTAGCAGCATCTGCGGCCGAACCGGCGGCATCGTCTAGGGCGCCAGCTGCTGCATCCGTGGCCGAACCCGTAACACCGTCTACCGCGCCAGACGCTGCATCAGTTGCAGAACCGGTTGCGCGGTCAACCGCGTTAGATGCGGCGTCTTTTGCGGAGTCGACAGCGCGGTCGGCAGCATCCCTTGCATTGGTCGTGACGGTATCGCGGGCGTTCGAGGCTGCATCAGCCACCGAACCGGCTGCATTGCCCGCCGCTTCTCGCGCGTTTCCAACCGCTGCACCCGCAGCATCACGTGCGCTCGATGCTGCATTTGCTGCTCCACTCGAGGCGCTTGAAGCGGTCTCAGCGACCGAGCCACCGGCCGAAGCGGCGGCGTCGCCCGCGGCCGAGGCTGCATTGCTCGCGGCAGATGCAGCACCGTCCGCCAGATTGCTCGCGCCTTCAACTGCGCTTGATGCTGCATCAGAAACTGCGCTGCCCGCAGCTGATGCCGTATCAGAGGCCGCGTCAACGGCACTGGATGCGGCGCTTGACGCTGCGTCTGCAGCGCTATCGGCTGCATCTTTCGCTGCACCACAGGCTACGAGAGCCATGGCTGCAACGCTTGTGATCAAAATCTTTTTCATACCAAATTCCCCTTCTTAAGAGTTCTTACTATTATGAGCGACAACATCGCCGTCATCCGTTTCGCCAATCCCTGAACTAACGATCTGCCAGAGAGAGACACAAATTTCTGGTTATTACAATTATAATGTGCACCTATACTTTACCGGATAAAAACATCGGTGAACGCACGGGATATACATAACTCAGCCAGCTTCATCCATGACCTCGGGCATCGCCGCCATATCGCCGTCAGCCTCACTGGCAAGTGCCGCAAGGGCTGCTGCATCTGTGAGCATCTCTTGATCATCGATCATTTCCGAATCAGTTACGATTTCTGACGGTGCTGAACCTTCCGAAAGGAAATACTCGGTTTCCACCGGCTCCGGATCGCTGATAAGAATACGTTCAGTGCCATCATGCCCGGGAAGCATATTGTTGCCGGGCGCATCGTCTTGCGCAAAACCCACTGCACTTAGGATCAAGGCTAAAGCCAGTCCAATAACACCATATTTGACCATCATATTCCTCCAAACGCAGAATCGTCTGCCTTCGACCCCTACTCAACCGTTTAATCATGCCGAAAATGGGGCGTCACCATGACCAAGCGAACATAAGCGCCCTTTGCAAACACCTATCACACATTGCGTCGCATTGGTTCAACAGGGCACGTTGATCGTAAACATCTGTTTTAATTGCAAAATATCAGGACACCTGATCTTTGGAGACCAGATTTCGCAGCGGCTTCCCAGCCAAAAAGTGATCAAGGTTTTCGAGAAATACCCGGTCGCTACGACGGGCTGCTCGCTCGGTAAAGGCTGCAATATGTGCTGTTAGCGTGACATTGGGGTGGTGCCATAGAGCACTCTGGGACGGCAAAGGTTCAACGGCGGTTACGTCCAAGGCGGCATGGGCTGGCTGGCCCATATCAAGGCCCGCTTCAAGGGCGTCTTCATCGACGAGTTGCCCACGGCCCACGTTCACAAAGAGGGCACCTGACTTCATGGCCTGAAAAAAGCCGGCATTGGCCATGCCTTCGGTTTCGCTGGTTAGGGGGCAACACAACACGACGCAGTCAGCCTCAGGAAGCGCGTTCTGAAGCCTGTCGGGATGGAGCATTGCATCGGCATCGGGATCATCACCGGGCGTTCGCCGAACCCCCGTAATCGATACACCAAACGCTCGCAGGCGTTGGGCACAGGCGCGCCCGATGCTGCCAAAGCCGACAATCAGCCAATGTGTGTCTGCCAGTTCACGAAATTCGCCACGATGCCAGACCTTTTCAGCTTGCGCCTTTCGGCGGACTGCGCCGCCCTGAAACCAATCAAGTCCCGCCCATAGCACCCATTCCGCAATGGCGGGCGATTGTTCATGTGCGCTTGTGTAGCGGTCGGCATTGTTTCGGATCGCCTGTAGGATAGGATGCTCGATACCGGCAGCGCTAGACTGAAACCATTGTAGTTCTTTTGCGGAGAGAATGGCTTGCATAAAAACTGTGACGGCGGGGCTAAAATAGGAGTCCTGTGTACCGTAACCGAGATCAATGTCAGGTACGCCGTCTATGGGTTTCCCGTTCGCGGTCACGAAAAGGCCGTCATCGGTCATCAGAATAGGCCGAACCTTGGCGGAGCGGGCCTTGAACTCGTCAGCCAATCGGGCGAAGGATCGTTCATGGATAAGAAGATCAAGCAATTTGCGCTCTCCGTGATCATTGCAATGTGGGCGTGCGGCCTGGCGGGTGCATTGATGCCAAGCTTTGCCCAATCCCAAAGCCTTGAGCAAGACGTGCCCTTACGTGATCAGGCCTATTTCCGGGATGTGGTAGAACTTTCAAGGGTCATCGGCTCAGCGCATGCTGTGCGGGTGGCCTGTAATGGGGTCGATGACCAGTATTGGCGCAGCTATATGCAGCAGATATTAGGACTCGAGGCACCTGAGCGTGGGCCTTTGCGGTCGCGTATGGTGGAGGGGTTCAATCAAGGCTATCAGGAAAGCGAGGCGCGCAATGGGCGGTGCTCGGCGAACTCGGCCCAAGCTGAAGCGCAGTATGCACGTGAAGGGAAGCGGCTATCGGATGCGCTTGCGGCGTTTTATTTCCCGTCCTGAGCGCGGTCTTCGGCCTGATCTATCCTACAAATCCCGACTCTACTGTGCTGACTGAGACTCTATAAAAGTGTCTATAAGAAATGCGCCCTCACCCTTCCCCTTGCGGGCAACTAAATCGGCAGCTCGGCTTGTCTTGGCTGGCCGTTCTATGCCAATTCTGGCGCAAAAGGAGAGCTGCGATGAAAACACGTGCCGCTGTTGCGTTTGAAGCTGGAAAGCCGCTCGAGATTGTCGAGCTTGATCTGGGCGGGCCGCAAGCGGGCGAAGTTCTGGTCGAGATCATGGCAACGGGCATTTGCCACACCGATGAGTTCACCCGCTCGGGCGCAGACCCTGAAGGGGCTTTTCCGGCGGTGCTCGGCCATGAGGGCGCAGGCGTCGTGCGCGAGATTGGCGCAGGGGTTACGGATCTGGAAGTGGGCGATCATGTCATCCCGCTTTACACGGCCGAATGCCGGACATGCGAATATTGCCTGAACCCGAAAACCAATCTTTGTCAGCGGGTGCGCGCAACCCAAGGCAAGGGCGTGATGCCGAACGGGACGAGCCGGTTCTCCTATAAGGGTGAGCAGATCCTGCATTATATGGGCTGCTCGACCTTTTCGAACTTTACGGTCCTGCCCGAGATCAGCCTCGCCAAAGTGCGCAAGGACGCGCCGTTTGACAAGATTTGCTATATTGGCTGCGGAGTGACGACGGGGCTAGGCGCGGTGATGTATACGGCGAAGGTCGAGCCAAACTCGTCGGCGGTGGTCTTCGGGCTTGGCGGGATCGGGCTTAATGTGGTGCAGGGGCTAAGGCTGATCGGGGCCAAGCAGATTGTCGGGGTGGACCTGAACCCCGCGCGCGAAGCAATGGCGCGCCAATTTGGCATGACGCATTTCGTAAACCCGAAAGATCATGACGGGCATGATGGTTTGGTCGGGCATTTGGCGGAGCTGACCGGCGGCGGGGCGGATTATTCGTTTGAGTGCATCGGCAATGTCGATGTGATGCGCGCGGCGCTCGAATGCTGCCATAAGGGCTGGGGCGAGAGCGTGATTATTGGCGTGGCACCGGCAGGCGCGGAAATCAGTACACGGCCTTTTCAACTTGTCACGGGGCGCGTTTGGCGCGGGACAGCTTTTGGTGGCGCACGTGGGCGGACGGATGTGCCGGGCATTGTCGATATGTATATGGAAGGCCGGATCGATATTGATTCGCTGATTACGCACAAATTGACGCTTGAGGAGATCAATACGGGGTTTGATCTGATGCATGCGGGGGAGAGCATTCGCAGTGTGGTGGAGTTTTAGAGTTGGGATCAGAAATTCGAGACCAAATAAAGGAAAAGGCTGATGTTGTTTTTGGCGAGTATTATCGAGCACTTAGCTCTTGGTATTTGTTCAAATCCAGCCTCGAAGGAATGTCAGTAAGTGATCGCTCTCGCCTAATTCAAGGATTGCGAAATCACAATTGCAATGAAGCTCACATGCGGATTCATGGAATTTTGTTAGAAGACGTTGTCTTAACTATTTTTCGACTTACAGACGAACAATCCGATACTTATTCTGTTATTCAACTCGCAAACGATGTTTGCAAAGAATTCGGTAAGAGCAATCGCCTCTTAGCGAAAGAAATGTCTGTTGCATTAAAGGAGCTAAGAACTTCGCACAAAACGAGAGCGCTTCGTGATTATCGCAAAAATTATCTAGGGCATCGTTTGCAACCAGAATTTAGCGAGTATCGCGATATCGTCGATGATGCCGCCGACACCTTGGATAATATTAAAAAGATTCTGTCGAATATGCATTTAGTATTAGGCGGGGACGGCGACCCAGACCACCCAGCAGTGATTGCAAGCAAAGCATCAGCCCAAAACTTCTGGAAGTGTGTTGTAAGGGGTGTAAGTTGAAGCTCCGAAAATGCACACAAAGCAGAATAGCCAAAAAAAGGAAACCCAATGTTCTCACATATGATGGTCGGTTCGAACGATATTGAGCGTTCGAAAGTTTTTTATGACGCGGTGTTTGGTGCGCTTGGTGCGAATGAGGGGTTTGTCGATCCTAAGGGGCGGCTGGTTTATATGCACAATGGTGCAGCGTATCTGGTTACCCCGCCGATTGATGGTCAGCCAGCAACTGAGGGCAATGGCATGACCATCGGGTTTGGCACTGACAGCACCGAGCAAGCGGATGCCTGGCATAAAGCAGGGGCTGCGGCGGGCGGCAAGCCGATTGAAGATCCGCCAGGTTGGCGCGAGCCGAACGGGTTTGGCCAACGGCTTTATCTGGCTTATTTGCGCGATCCGGATGGTAATAAGCTTTGCGCGCTTTATCGCTAGGCTCCCTTCCCTCCTTCTCACGAAAGGCCCTTGGCCCATGACAACGCTCGTTCAGTCTCATGCGTCCCATGGCGGCACGCTGGAAGTTTATGACCATGCCTCTTCCGTCACGGGCACGGACATGCGGTTTGCGGTGTATTTGCCGCCACAGGCGAAGGATGGGCCGGTGCCTGCGGTGACGTTTTTGTCGGG
>CALLUH010000154.1 GCA_938011445.1 uncultured Hyphomonadaceae bacterium | reverse complement strand
GAGCCTGTGGTTGAACCGGTTGTTCAGGAAGTTGTTGCGCCGGTAGAGCTGTCCGAGTTTGACCGTGCCAATCAGACGGCCGATGACCTTGTAGCTGAAGGAAACACACAGACTGCGATTAACCGGATGAGCCAATTGCTGCGTAGCAACACAATCACCGACGACCAGCGCGCTGCCGCTTTGTTGCGCCGTGGCGAACTTCGCTATTCTGAAGATGGCTATGATGTCCGGGGTGCCATAGAAGATTTTGAAACCATTGGTGAAGCCTATCGGACAAGTCCGTCGGCGGCCGAGGCGGGCAAGATAGTCGAGATCGCTCGCAGCGAGGCAACATCGCTCAGCGGGCTACTCGAACAGCCCCAGACGAGCCGGACCCAGCGCTTTCAAAGCCTATTGCGGCTTGGCCAGCATGATGATGCGCTGGATTTGATGCTGTCTTCGAATTTGACGCCAAAGAATGAGGAACTCATTGCCATGTTCCAAATCGGCTATTTGTGTGTTGGTGAGGATCAGACAGGTCCGGTCTACAATGCGGTGGAAGCCAGTGGCGAGGCGCTTGAGTTGCGCTTTTGTGATTTCGGGAAATAGGCTTGGCTGATCTTGTCGAGAGACAGATAGAGCTGCCGGACCCGTTGCGGACCACTGGACGCATTGTCTGGGACATATCAAAGCGTGGGCTTGAATGGTCTGGTGGACGGTCAAGCGCGGCCTGGATGCCTTTCGCTTGTATGCGGCGGGTAACGCTGGGCAAGGTGCTCGGAAGCTGGCGGATTGGCCTGTCGGGGCCACCGGGCAGCGTGTTGATTGGCGAGAGCCATTCGGGCCAATTGGCCACACCTGATGATCATGCGCGATTTGTCCGGTTGGCGGGTGACATTGTTCGCGAGGCAAGCGGGTGCGGATGTGGGCCGAAGTTTCGACTGAATGACCGTCCGATCTCGCCTATATTTTTGTGGTCGCGGCTTGGCAGGCCAGTTGATGGGCCGGAGGGGCTTCTATCCAAGCTCGAAGTTTCCCTAAAGTGATGACTTTCCCTGCGCCAGCTTGCATGGTTTGTTCGGGAAAAGAAAAATTATTCGGGAGTAAATCTGATGGCGGCGCACTTACCAGACAATTGGCCAGCAATGTCCATCGCTCAGGCGAACGGGGCTTTGAGCGGGGCGGGCTCGCCGCTGCGGCTTGACCAGATCGAGATTGATGGTGTGGCTTACGACAATTATGCCGAAGCGCCGCCGCATTTGCGTGCGCTTTTTCAGGCGGGCCATATGGGGTTTTCTGACCGAGACTTTCTTGTCTATGAGGGCGAGCGGGTGACCTATGACGCTATGGCAAAGGCGGTTGCCCATTTTGCGGCGAAGTTGACGCAGACTTACGGATTGCGCAAAGGCGACCGGATGGCGATTATCATGCGCAATTATCCGCAATGGCCGGTGGCATTTTTTGCGGGGCTTTCGCTCGGGCTGATCGTGACACCGATGAATTCTTGGTGGACGGGCGACGAGCTGGAATATGGCTTGAACGATAGTGGCGCGCGGGTGGCTGTGGTTGATCCGCAGATCTATGAGCGGATTAACAAGCATTGGCCGGATATGCCGGACCTTGAGGCGATCATCATCGCGCGTGATCCTGATTTGCGCTCGGACCCGCGCCTCGCCTCCATGGACGCGTTGATTGGCGGGGCGGCGGATTGGGCGGCTTTGCAAGAGCTTGCCTTGCCGGACATCGAGCTTTTGCCGGATGATGACGCGACCATCATGTATACCTCCGGCACCACGGGAAAGCCCAAAGGGGCGCTGGCGAGCCATCGCGCGATTATCGCAAACATGTTCAATGCGTTAACCTGCCGTGCACGGCGCTATTTCCGGGCGGGTGAGGCGCTGCCTGAGCCCGACCCCGATCCGGCGAACGCAAACGCCGTGCTCCTGTCGGTGCCGTTTTTTCATGCAACGGGGTCGTTTGCGGTGATGATCCCGACATGGGCGACGGGCGGCAAGATCGTTAGCATGTATAAATGGGATGCAGGCGAGGCTTTACCGATTATTGAACGTGAACGGATTAACGCGGTTGGCGGTGTGCCAGCGATTGCATGGCAATTATTGGAGCATCCTGATCGGGACAAATATGATCTGTCATCGATCAATTCGGTAGCCTATGGCGGCGCGCCGTCGGCGGCGGAATTGGTGTCTACGATCAAGTCTACTTTCAAACAGGCGCAACCCTCGAACGGTTGGGGTATGACAGAAACTTGCGCGACGGCGACGCAAAACTTTGGCGAGGATTATGTCAATCGTCCCTTGAGCGCAGGCGCGCCGCCGCCCGCTGTGAAGCTCAAAGTGATGAGCCCTGACGGGAAGGAATTGCCCGCAGGAGAAGTGGGTGAGCTTTGGGTGAAGGGGGTTTCCAATTGCAAGCTCTACTGGAACCGCCCGCAGGCAACCGCCGAGACATTTATTGACGGCTGGGTGGTGACGGGTGATCTGGCCAAACTCGACGAGGAAGGCTTTCTCTATCTGGTCGATCGCGCGAAAGATATGCTGATCCGTGGCGGCGAGAATATTTACTGTATCGAAGTGGAGAACGCGCTTTACGACCATCCGGCGATAATGGATGCGTCCGTGGTCGGAATACCAGACAAGGTGCTTGGAGAGGAAGTTGGCGCGGTGGTGCAGCTTAAGCCCGGCAAGAGCGCGAGCGAAGACGAAGTGCGGGCGCATGTGGCAGGGCAATTGGCCGCTTTCAAAGTGCCGAAGAAAATCCTCTTTCAGGACGAGCCTTTGCCGCGCAATGCCAATGGGAAAATCTTAAAGCCCGTCTTGCGCGAGATGTTTGTCTAGGCGGGGGCTGTTCGATGGTGGACGAGAATGCGCGGTATAATAAGGGCGCGAATGGGCAACCGGTCTCGCTGGAGGCGCAGCATGTTGAGGATGGCCGCCGCTTTTCGCCCTCGATTGGGCGGAACAGGGATGTGGTGCGCAAGGCGTTTCTAGCGCATATGCCAAGGGCGGGCCGGATATTGGAGATCGGGTCCGGGACGGGCGAGCATGGGGTGCATATTACAGCGGAGATGCCGGAGCTGGTCTGGACGTTTACCGATGTCGATGAGCCGAGCCTTTTGAGCGCGAAAGCGTGGCTGGCATTTGCGGGGCGGGGCGAGATTGACGCGGCTTATGTGATGGATGCCGCGTCGGCTGATTGGGGTGCGGCGATTGAAGGCGGCGGGTTTGATGGTGTGTTTAGTGCCAATGTTATTCATATTTCGCCGATGAACGTGGCGCAGGGGCTATTTGCTGGCGCTGGGCGGGTGTTGGCTGAAAACGGGCGACTGTTTCTTTACGGACCATTTGGGCGGGGCGGCGAGATGAGCGAGGGCAATGCCAGCTTTGATGCTGATCTGAAACGCCGCAATCCGCGCTGGGGTGTGCGGGATCTGGAACAAGAGATCATGCCCATGGCCAAGGGCGCAGGGTTTAAGCTTGAGGCGCTTGTTGACATGCCGAAGAACAATCTGTCGGTTGTGTTCGCCCGGAGCTAAGCGAGGACAGAGGGGAGCCGCCCGATCCATGGCTGCGCCTCTTCAAGCTCATAGGCAAGGCCAAGCAGCATCAGCTCATCGCCTTCGCGGCCGGAGAACATGGAGCCAATCGGAAGCCCGTCCGGCGACATGCCGAGCGGCACGGACATCGAGGCCGCGCCGCTGACATTCATCGGGGAGGTATAGGCGGCAAAATCGAGCACGTTCTTCATCACGGTTTCAAAGTCGCCATCAGGGTTCTGCGTGCCGATTTCTGGCGCAGGCGAAGAGACGGTCGGCGTGAGCAGAACGTCAAAGCCGCCAGTGTCGAACCAGTCATTATAGGCGGCTTTGAAGCCTTGCAGGTAAGCGATGGTGGCTTCCATTTCGGTGGCGCGGCTGAGGAAGTTTTGCGCAAGGCCGAGCGTCCATGGCTCAAGGATTTCGGGGCTTGGCGGCTGGCCGGCAAAGGCGCTGGCATCTTGGGCAAACTGGGCGGCACCTGCGGAC
>CALLUH010000153.1 GCA_938011445.1 uncultured Hyphomonadaceae bacterium | reverse complement strand
AAGGCAACCCTATTGATAAACAAATCAAGAAATCTACGCATGACAATCCCCGCAATTGCCACAATCATTACAAGTTTACAGTAAAATAAATATTAAATACAATAAAATTGCAAGTATTCAGAAATAAGTTCACATATTACGTGACTTTATTAATATTAATACAAATTAAATTATAATTTTTCAAATATTAATATTATTATTACTTGATTGTTAAGATGGAATTTGCCTCGAAAGATCAGTGCTCTAGGGCCGCATTCGAGAACCCTTAGCCGAACAAAGTAGCTAGCCTTCGATCATTATAAGCCGTATACAGATCAAATTATGGCTTCGCAAACGAGGTTGGGAGCTATGCATGCGCCCAAACCATTCATCTCGACGATCTCCGATTTGAAGAACTATTCGTCTTGTGCGCCTTCGTCCGGCACCGGCTCGGAAATATCCGCATCAAAGATTTCCTGTATCTGGTCAAGCGCATCGCGCATGTCCCGCGCCCGGCCAGACTGAACAAAAGCGCGCGCATAAAGCCGCGACAGATCCACCAGAAACAGGCCGACCTCATCAAGCCCCGCAAAATACATCGGATCAAGCATAATCCGTGGGTCGTCATCTTCCATGGGGAAGGCCACAAGAAAGGGCTGGGGTACGCTTTCATCCCGCATCATCAATCTTTCTATTCGGTCTCTATACGGTTTAATTCAATATGGACGGATTTATCTGTCAGGCTCAAGCCGGGCTGCAATCGCATCAATCCGTGTCGCAGCATCAATGAGCGCGGTCGCCGCCCTCCCCTCCAGCGCAACCATGCCCGAACCGCTCTTGGCCGCATCGAGCTCATCCATCAGCGCGAGCGCCGCAATCAATAAAAGCCGCGCCTGACCGACATCACCCACAGCGCCCGCAATCTGATCAACGCGCCTGTCGAGCCGCGCACCAAGCTCGGCAAGCCGCCCCTCCTGCCCAGGGGCGCAGGCCACCGAATAAAGCTTACCATGCACCCCAATATCGGCCTTTGACATGCCCCTACTCCTCGCCTGTAATTTCCGGCTGATCGAGCGCTGCACGCACTTCCTTGATCGCTTCGCCCAGCGCATCGGCGGCGTCATCAGCCAGTTTTTGCAAATCCCGCTCGCGGGCCATTGCCTCGTCCAATTCTTCTGCAAGCCGCGCCCTGTCGGCGACCAATGCCTGTGTCTCCCGCCGGACCAGTTCAGGATCGCCAACACGCTCGAACACACGTTCGAGATTGTCTTCGAGCCGTCCCAATGCCGCGTCGAGTTTCTGCTGCGCTTCGTCTATCTTCACCATTTAGAACCCATATCAGGGGCAGAGTGTCTCTGCCAAGCGGCTTGACGCGCGCGCATGATATGTCCATTCCCCATTTATTAACAATTTATGAAGGGATTCGCGTCATGCCGACGACAGAACGACAGATGGCCAATGCAATTCGCGCCCTGACCATGGACGCTGTGCAAGCGGCCAAATCCGGTCATCCGGGGATGCCGATGGGCATGGCCGATGTTGCCACGACGCTGTTTACGAAATTCCTCAAATATGATGCCAGCGCGCCCGACTGGGTTGACCGCGACCGGTTCATCCTCTCGGCCGGTCATGGCTCCATGCTGCTTTATGCGCTGACCTATCTGACCGGCTATCCCGGCATGGGCATCGAAGAAATCCGCAATTTCCGCCAAATCGGCTATAAAACGGCCGGACACCCCGAATATGGCCATGCCCCGGGCGTTGAAACCACCACCGGACCGCTCGGTCAGGGTCTCGCCAATGCGGTCGGATTCGCCATGGCCGAGGCCCATTTGCGTGCCCGTTATGGCCGCGATCTGGTTGACCACTATACCTATGTGATCGCTGGTGACGGGTGCCTGATGGAAGGGATCTCCCAGGAAGCCATTGCGCTTGGCGGACACCAGAAGCTTGGCAAGCTGATTGTCCTCTGGGATGATAATGACATTACGATTGACGGCGCGGTCGCGCTTTCCGATTCGACCGATCAGTTAAAGCGCTTCGAGGCATCCGGATGGGAAACCACGCGCATTGACGGGCATGATCCAAGCCAGATCGAGCGGGCCATCCATGCCGCCAAAAATTCTGATCGGCCAAGCCTGATCGCCTGCAAGACGATTATCGGCAAAGGCGCGCCCAATAAACAGGGCACGTCGGGTGTCCATGGCGCAGCCCTTGGCGAAGACGAAATCCGGTCCGCGCGCGGCGTTCTCGACTGGCCACATGCGCCCTTTGTCATTCCCGATGAAATCCTCAGCCATTGGCGCGCGGCTGGCGCACGCGGTGCATCTGACCATGCCGCATGGCGAAACCGTCATACCGCTTCGCCAAACCGCGCCATCTTTGATGCCGCCATGGCCACAGATCTGACAGGGCTCGACGAAGCCATCGCCGCCTATAAGCAGGGCCTTTCCACCGAGCCAAAGAAAGTCGCCACCCGCAAAGCCTCCGAAATGGCGCTTGAAGTGATCAACAATATCGTCCCGCACACCATAGGCGGGTCCGCGGACCTGACCGGCTCGAACAATACCAAGACCGGCGCGACAACACCGCTCACGGCCAATGCGCCTGATGGTCGTTATGTCTATTATGGCATTCGCGAACATGGCATGGCCGCCGCGATGAACGGCATGGCGCTGCATGGCGGGGTGATCCCCTATGGCGGCACTTTCCTTGTCTTTACCGATTATTGCCGCCCGTCCATCCGCCTCGCCGCGCTGATGGGCATTCGCTCGATCTTCGTGATGACACATGATTCCATCGGCCTTGGCGAAGACGGCCCGACCCACCAGCCGGTCGAGCATCTGGCCGCGCTACGGGCCATCCCGAATCTGATGGTGTTCCGCCCCGCCGATGTCGTCGAGACTGCCGAGTGCTGGCAGCTTGCTTTGAAAGCCGACGACCGGCCAAGCGTCCTGGCGCTCACCCGCCAAGGCGTCCCCCAGCAGCGCAAAACCCATGTCAGCCAGAATATCTGCGCGTTCGGTGCCTATGTTCTGCATGAAGCCCCGAGCGAGGCAGACATAACCCTGATCGCCTCAGGCTCGGAAGTCGAGATCGCTATGGACGCCATCGCCCCGCTCGCCGAGGTCGGCATTGTCGCCCGTATCGTGTCTGCGCCCTGTTTCGAACTCTTCGCCAATCAGCCGGCGGAGTATCGCCGCAAAGTCCTCGGCACCGCCCCGCGCATCGGCATCGAAGCGGGCATCAAGCAAAGCTGGGAGACCTTCCTTGGCCCCGAAGACGGCTTTATCGGCATGTCGAGCTTCGGCGCCAGCGCCCCCATCACCGACCTCTACAAACATTTTGGCATCACCGTGGACGCCGTAGTCGAGACTGCGAAAGGGTTGACATCCTAAAGCGCGAACAGGAGCCAAGACATGACCTATGAACTCGCCTTCTCGCTCTTGAACATTTCCGTGATGCCGGCATGGGCGCTGCTGGTCCTGCTGCCTCGCGCGAAGATCACTCGGTAGATCGTCCACTCGGCACTCTTCCCTATAGCGCTTGGGCTTTTCTACGCCATCTGTTTCGGCTTTACCCTGTTTGGCGGGGCGGGGTCCGATGAGGTGGACTTTACCAGCATGGACGGCGTTTCAGCGATCTTCTCGACACCGATTGGCGTGCTGATCGGCTGGAGCCACTATCTCGTCTTCGACCTGTTTGTCGGCGCTTGGATTGGACGCGACGCGCAACGGCGCGGGGTTTCTCACTGGCTCGCAGCGCCCGCCATGCTGCTCTCCTATCTGCTCGGACCAATCGGCGCGCTTATCTATTTTCTTGGACGCTTTGCGTTCAAACGCCAATTCTCCCTCGAAGAAAGACCGGCCACATGAACATCCTTATTCTTTGTACGGGCAATTCGGCCCGCTCGATCATTGGCGAAGCGCTTGTCTGCGCTCAATCTGGCCTGACCGGATATTCCGCCGGTTCCACGCCAAAAGGTGAGCCACATCCAATGGCCATCAATGTGCTCAAAGCCAAAGGCCATGACGTGTCCGGCTTCCGGTCGAAATCATGGGACGAATTTGGCGGGGCGGACGCGCCGCAAATGCACGTCATCATCACCGTTTGCGACAATGCGGCCGGCGAGAGCTGCCCCTATTGGCCCGGCCACCCCGTCACCGCCCATTGGGGCCTTCCCGACCCGGCCAATGTCGAAGAGATGAACTTCCAACGCGCGGCCTTCGAAGACACCTATTCGAGCCTCTCCACCCGCATCAAGAAACTCGCCGCGCTTGATCTGGCAAGCATGAGCGAGGTAGAACGCAAAACCGCGATACAGGCGATACATGGTTAGAGGTAGCTTCGGCAGCGACCCTTCAGCAGAGCTGCATGCCAATTAATCGGGAATTTTGAGAAAGCGACGCTCATCAAACCGGTAGCCTTGACCTTCATAGAACCTATGGGCTTCTTCGCGGTGATCGCCACTTGTCACTTCAAACAGTGCGCAGGAGTGAGCGTTGAACCACGCCTCCATTGCCGACACAAGACTTCGCCCGATGCCTGCTCCGCGATGCCGTTCGCTAACAACCATTGCAGTCGTCCGGCCAAGGTTTCCCGATTGGTGAAGCAGCGGTATGAGGTGGCCAGAAATCAAACCAGCCAGCTTGGCCCCAGCATCTTCAACAACAAGGAGAGCTGAGTCGGAACGGTGAATATATATAGGAAGTTGAGACGCTAATACTTCTGAGCTTGTAGCATAACCTAGTTCAACGAGTAAGTCCCGGATCTGATCAGCGTCGGATTCTTTTGCGGGCCG
Source organism: uncultured Hyphomonadaceae bacterium (assembly GCA_938011445.1). Classification (GTDB taxonomy): domain Bacteria; phylum Pseudomonadota; class Alphaproteobacteria; order Caulobacterales; family Hyphomonadaceae; genus CALLCD01. Next base: position 2,264 of record CALLUH010000153.1, on the reverse strand, counting down.
AACCAAGAATGTCATCTGTAATCATCCCCCCAATTAAACCTCGACTTTGTCGCCATAGACCCCAGTGCGCGTTCGCTGGAGATACGGCCTGTTACTCCGAAATCTCGACACAGCCATCAGCCCACGAAGCGGTGTCCCATAGCGCGCCAGCGGGGGACAAACAAAAACCCCTAATGCTGGCTTTCCGGCGTTGTGACTTTCAGCCCGTCGAGCGCATCCGACACGCTGATCTGGCAGCAAAGCCGCGAGTTCTCTTTCACATTCTCCGCAAAGTCGAGCATGGATTGCTCCATCGCTTCAGGCGAGCCAACCTTGTCCAGAAACGCGCTATCAACATAGACATGGCACGTTGCACAAGCACACGCCCCGCCACAATCGGCGTCGATGCCGGGCACGCCGTTTTTCACGGCCACTTCCATGACGGTCTCGCCATTCTTGGCCTCGATTTCGCGCTCGGTGCCTTCATGGTCGATATAGGTAATTTTAGCCATGGATAGTGTCCTTGTTTAAGCTGTCGCCAGTGCGGCGAGTTCTTTCATGGATACTGATGTATCCTGCAATTGCGCGGGCGCAAGCGTCTGGCCCGAAATAATGAGCTTTTTTGTCACGATAAATTCCGGCGCAGCGTTGACCGCATCAACCGCAATCAGCCTGTCAGACCGAAAGTAAAACACGGCAAATGCGCCGCTTTCAGGGTCGCCGCGCACAATGTGATCGTCATAATCCTGGCTTAGCCCAGCAATTTGCAGCTTCACATCATATTGATCGGACCAGAACCATGGCACATCGAGCTTTGGCCGCTCGCGCCCTGTCAGTGCCGCTGCGGCGAGCTTGCCCTGCTCGATCGCATTGTGCACGCTTTCAAGCCGTCCGGTCCTGCTATAATGAACGAGGGGGCGCACCGTGCAGTCTCCGGCAGCAAAAATCCGGTCATCGCTCGTGCGGGCGTCTTCATCGACAAGAATGCCGCCATCGCACGCAAGCCCTGCCGCTTGGGCCAGTTCCTGATTGGGCAATATGCCGATACCGACAAGCACAATATCGGCTTCCAGCCTGGTCCCATCCACAAGCTTGACGCCCGTAACCTGCCCGTTCGTGCCGAGAATCTCTTCGGTCTGCGCGCCGGTCATGATTTTCACGCCATGGCTTTCATGCAGCCGCGTATAAAACGTGCTCATCACAGGGCTCGTGACCCGCGCCAGCACGCGCCGGGCCATCTCGATCACCGTCACATTTGCGCCAAGCTGCCGCGCCACGGCCGCCGCTTCCAGGCCAATATAGCCAGCCCCGATGATAACCATATTTGTGCCCGTCACCACAACAGGTTTCAGCCCATCAACATCGCGTAGGTCGCGCAATTCATGCACGCCTTCAAGCCCCGCCCCCGTAAGCGGTAAAGGCCGTGGCCGCGAGCCGGTGGCAAGCACAAGCGCGTCATAGTCCGCCGCGCTGCCATCGCTGAGCGATACGCTCCGCGCCGTGCGGTCAATCGCTTCCGCCCGCACCCCAAGGCTCAGCTCGACATTTTGCTCGGCATACCAGTCTGCCGGTTTGAAATAGAGCCGTTCTTCCTCCATCTCCCCCTTCAGATAGGCTTTTGACAGAGGTGGCCGCTGATAGGGCAGCGCGGTTTCCTCTCCGATAAGCCGGATTCTTCCCGCAAAGCCCCATTGCCTCGCGCCAGCAATGGTTTGCGCTGCGGCCTGTCCGCCACCTATGATGAGAAGTGTGTCAGTGTCCGAGAGCGCCAAAACGGGTCTTCCTTGTAGAGAGATGCGAGATATATGACGCATCCGTCACATTTTCAAGCAAAGGCGCACGATGCGGCAGGTCAAGCAAAATACCGATCAGCCCACCGCGCCATATCATCGATAGCCTTACGCGCATCGGTCAGCATCGGATAGAAGAAGTGGAAGACATGGACCATTTCTGGCCAGATTTGCAAAGTGACATCGACTTTCGCCGCGCCCGCTCTGGCCGCCAGCATAGTGGAATCCGACAAGAGCACTTCTTCAGACCCGACTTGTATCAGCATGGGCGGCAGTCCATTAAGATCTGCGCCCAAGGGCGAGGCGAGCGGTGTTTTTGCGTCCGCATCGCCGAGATAGGTCTTCGCCATGACGTCAATGCTGGTTTGCGTCACCATCGGATCACTGTCAGCTTTCACGCGATAGGTTGGCCCGTCATTGGCCAGATTCACCCAAGGCGAGATCGGCATTAATCCGGCGGGTAATTCCAGCCCCGCATCTCTAATACTGACGGCC
>CALLUH010000152.1 GCA_938011445.1 uncultured Hyphomonadaceae bacterium | reverse complement strand
ATCCCCCACCCACAAACTGCACAACTTCCAGCCTGTCGCCATCTTCAAGCAGCGTTTCGGCGTGCGCAGACTTCGGCACAATCTCCAGGTTGCGCTCGATCGCGATGCCGCGCGGATCACCGCCTAGCGTTTTGACGAAGTCCGCAAGGTTGGTTCCAGACGCGATTTGTCGTGTTTCGCCGTTCAAAATAATCTGCATGATCGGGTCGTCTCCAATTGTGGCGGGCTTGCCATATTCCGCGATACAGAGCAATACGGGGGTATAATGGCAAAACCAGTCTACATTCTCAATGGCCCGAACCTTAATCTTCTGGGCACCCGCGAGCCGGAGATTTACGGCTCAGATACGCTTGGCGACATCGAGGCAAGGCTCGGCGCGCGCTCGGGCGAGACAGGTATCGTCTTCCGCCAGAGCAATCATGAAGGTGAATTGGTCGATTGGGTGCAAGAAGCGTCCGTAGATGCCGCTGCGCTGATCCTCAATGCCGGTGCCTACACCCACACATCCGTTGCGCTGCACGATGCATTGCGCGCCTGCAATGCGCCGATCATAGAGGTGCATCTGTCCAATCCGGCTGCCCGCGAGGCTTTCCGCGAGCAAAATTTTGTTGCCCCATTGGCAAAAGGAACAATTGCCGGTTTTGGCGCCCACGGCTATGAATTGGCGCTTGAAGCAGCTCTCAAACTGATCAAATAAGGAATGCACGCCCATGAGCACTGGTAAATCCAAACTTGACACGGGCCTCGTCCGCGAGCTGGCCGCTATTTTGCGCGACGCGGATTTGAGCGAGGTCGAGGTTGAACATGACGGTTTGCGTATCCGCGTGTCCAAACCCGCAGCGCCGGTGGCAACTTATGCCGTCGCGCCCCAAGCCCCCGCCGCGCCCGTGATCGCAAGCCCCTCGGGGCTGACCACCGAGACCGCCCCACCCGCCGATACATCTGCCCCGCCCGCAAATGCCGTGACATCGCCGATGGTCGGCACCGTCTATTTCGCCGCCGAACCGGGTGCTGATCCATTTGTATCGGTTGGTGATAAGGTCAAGAAGGGCCAGACGCTGATGCTCGTCGAAGCGATGAAGACCTTCAATCCCGTCGAAGCGCCCCATGATGGCACGGTCACCTCAATCCTTGCCAGCGACGCACAGCCGGTCGAGTTTGGTGAGCCGCTGATCGTGCTAGAATAGGATTTCTTTTCCAATGATCGAGAAAGTCCTGATTGCGAATCGCGGCGAGATCGCCCTGCGCATCCACAGAGCGTGCAAAGAAATGGGGATCGCCACTGTGGTCGTCCATTCCGAAGCTGACGAACACTCCATGGCCGTCCGGCTTGCCGATGAGAGCGTGTGCATTGGCCCTGCCGCATCAGCCAAATCCTATCTGAAAAAGTCCGCAATCCTGACGGCGGCCGAAATTACCGGTGCGGACGCCATCCATCCGGGCTACGGCTTTCTGTCAGAGAACGCACAATTTGCCGAAATGGTTGCCGCCCACGGCATCACCTTTATCGGCCCTACAGCTGAACACATTCGTACAATGGGCGACAAAATTGCCGCCAAACAGGCCATGATCGACGCCGGTGTCCCCGTTGTCCCGGGCTCTGAAGGCGGTGTCAGAACGCTTGGTGAAGCGCGCAAGGCGGCCAAGAAATGCGGCTATCCGGTCCTGATCAAAGCCGCTGCAGGTGGCGGCGGCCGCGGCATGCGCGTTGCCAAAACCGACAAAGATCTCGACACCGCCATGAAAGCGGCCAAGCAGGAAGCCAAAGCCGCATTTGGCGACGACGCCGTTTATATCGAGAAATATCTCGAAAAGCCGCGTCATATCGAAATTCAGGTCATTGCTGACAGCCATGGCAATGTCGCCCATCTGTGGGAGCGCGATTGTTCACTTCAACGCCGCCACCAGAAAGTCTTTGAGGCGGCGCCCTCCCCAGCGCTCAATCAGGCCCAGCGCGAAGACATCGGCATGATCGTCGCGCGCGCTGTCTCAAAGCTTGGCTATCTTGGTGCCGGCACGATGGAGTTTCTTTATGAAGACGGCAACTTCTACTTCATCGAAATGAACACGCGCCTTCAAGTCGAACACCCGATCACGGAGATGATCACGGGGATAGACCTCGTGCGTGAGCAAATCCGCATTGCCAATGGCGCCAAGCTCTCTTTCGCTCAGGAAGATGTCCTCCTCGTCGGGCATGCCATTGAATGCCGGCTAAATGCAGAGCATCCGGAAACTTTCATTCCCTCACCCGGCCTAATCACCGACTTCCACGCCCCGGGCGGCCCCGGTGTCCGGCTCGACAGCGCGGCCTATGCCGGTTACAGAATACCGCCACATTATGACAGCCTTATCGGGAAACTGATTGTTCATGGCCGGACCCGACGCGAATGCGTTATGCGCCTGCGCCGTGCTCTGGCCGAAATGATCATAGGCGGTGTCGAGACAACCTTGCCCCTACACCGAAGACTGGCCGAGGAAACAGACGTGATTGACGGGGATTATAATATCCACTGGCTCGAGAAATTCCTGGAGAGAACCTCCGGCAAAACCTGAGAAAT
>CALLUH010000151.1 GCA_938011445.1 uncultured Hyphomonadaceae bacterium | reverse complement strand
ACGGCCTATGGCCAATGTCGATACGGATATGATTATCCCGAAACAATTCCTGAAGACGGTGACACGGACGGGGCTGTCGGAGGGCTTGTTTTATGAGCTTAAGACCAAGGCCGACGGGACGCCCGATCCTGATTTTGTGCTCAACCGTCCCGCCTATAAGACTGCGAGTATTCTGATTGCGGGCGAGAATTTCGGCTGTGGGTCTTCACGCGAACATGCGCCTTGGGCGCTGCTCGATCAGGGGATTACATGCGTGATTGCACCGGGCTTTGCGGATATTTTTCACAATAATTGCTATAAGAACGGGATATTGCCGATTGCTTTGCCAATCGAGGTGATCGAGACGCTGGCGGCACAAGCGGGCGGGGCGAACCATGTTTTCAATATTGATCTCGAAGCGCAGACCGTAACGGTGCCGGACGGAGAGGTGTATGGTTTCGAGGTCGATGCGGGGCGTAAGGCGAATTTGCTGGCGGGCCTCGACGAGATCGGCCAGAGCCTGACGCGGGCGGGCGAGATTGATGCGTTTGAAGACCAGCGGGCTTTGGCAATGCCTTGGCTGAAGGGGCGCGAAGGGTGATTTTGACAATACACGTGTATGGGGTGTGCGATCTATCAAATTTCGTGTGTTAATTGAATGTCGTCGAATAAACATGGACTGTGCACATTGTTGCCACATTCTGGCAGCAAAGTGTCAATATGAACATATGGTCAGATAACCCATCCATCTGGCCGTTAAAGACTTATTCGCTGGAACGGTGGCCGGGCAACCCATCATGATCGTGTGATCGTTTCAGCAGATGCATTATGAAGCGTAGGCGAATTAACTCCCCGCCATTGCAGCTAAAGCGCCCCGTTGCCGCGGGGCGCTTTTTTGCTTATGAGGAGCGCCTGTCATGAGAGGGCGCGTGGATGAGCAAGACGGTTTTATTGTTGGCGGGGGACGGCATAGGGCCTGAAGTGGTGGCTGAGGCACAGCGCGTGGCCGAGCTTGTGGCACCGGAACTTGTTTTTGAAGACGCGCTGGTTGGCGGGGCGGCGTTTGATGCCGAGGGGGACGCGATCAGCGACGAGACCCTGGCGCGGGCAAAGCAGGCAGGAGCGGTCTTGCTTGGCGCGGTTGGCGGGCCGCAATGGGCGGAAAATCCGCGTGATAAGCGGCCTGAAATGGGATTGCTTCGCTTGCGCAAGGAACTGGATGTGTTTGCCAATTTGCGACCGGCTTATTGCTTTGGTCCGCTTGTGGATGCGTCCAGCCTGAAGCCGGAACTTATCGAAGGGCTTGACCTGATGTTTGTCCGTGAGCTGACAAGCGGGGTCTATTTTGGCGAGCCGCGCGGGATTGAGACGGGCGCGGATGGTGAGCGGTGTGGCTATGAGATGTCGCGTTATACGGCGTCCGAAGTCGAGCGCGTGGCGCGGGTGGCATTCGAGATTGCGCGCGGACGGTCCGGACGTGTTGTGTCCGCCGAGAAATCAAATGTAATGGAGAGCGGCCTGCTCTGGCGGCAGGAAGTGACCGCTTTGCATGAAGCTGAAGGGGAGGGCGTTGAGCTGTCGCATATATTGGCTGATGCCTGCGCGATGGAGTTGGTGCGCGCGCCGAAACAGTTTGATGTCATTCTGTGCGGCAATCTGTTTGGAGATATTTTGTCAGATGCGGCAGCGATGCTGACCGGCTCGATTGGCATGTTGCCATCGGCAAGCCTTGGGGCGCCGGGCGTGCCCGGGCTTTATGAGCCGGTGCATGGCTCGGCGCCTGATATTGCCGGGCAGGGCATTGCCAATCCGTGCGCGACCATATTGTCGATGTCGATGGCGTTGCGCTGGTCGCTTGGCATGGAGGCGGCGGCAGATCGGCTCAAACAGGCCGTGAGCACTGCGCTGGAGCGCGGCGCAAGGACCCGTGATCTGGGTGGCGATTTAACGACGCGGCAAATGGGCGAGGCGATTATTTCTGCACTATGAGGCTTTGCTTTCGCACGTCTGCGTGTTGTCTGTGGCTTGATCGCCTTGAGCAATGGCATGCTTTTGTGCGGCGCGGCTGATCAGCATGCTGGCTGTCTTGCGTGGGGTTCGGCGCAGGATACCGCTGGCTTCGAGGGTTTCGGCGGTTTGGGGGCGGGAGAAATAGAAGCCTTGAAGCTCTGAACATCCTTCTGACATGACGCGTTCGATTTGTGCGCTTGTTTCGACGCCTTCGGCGGTGGCGCGGATGCCAAGATTTGTGGCAAGTCCGACAAGGGCGCGGACAATGGCGCGGCACTCATGGCTCTCATCAATCGACTGGATGAAGGATTTGTCGATCTTGATCTTGTCGAACGGGAAAGAGCGAAGATAGGTCAGGGAGGAGTATCCGGTGCCGAAATCGTCGAGCGAGATGCGGACGCCGAGGCTGCGCAGATCGGACAGTGTTTTCATTGACGCTTCGGAATCGTCGAGCAGGACCGTTTCGGTAACTTCAAATTCCAGCCGGTTGGGCTCAAGACCGGAACGGGCAAGGGCACTTATCACGGTTTGGACAATGCGTGGGTCTTTGACCTGGACGGGCGAGAGATTTACCGACACGCTTTGTTTGTCCGGCCAAAGGGCGGCTTCATGGGTGGCCTCGCGGATTACCCATTCGCCGATCGCGTTGATCATGCCCGTCTGCTCGGCGACATTGATGAAAGTTTCTGGCGGGATTGCGCCCTCGGTGGGGTGGTCCCAACGCAATAATGCTTCAAAGCCGACCGCTCTGCGAGAGTGGCTGTCGATGAGCGGCTGATAGACGAGACGGAACTCTCCATTGATCAGGGCGGTCCTCAGATTGACTTCGATAAGCCGTCGATAGCTGAGTTCATTGTCCATTTCCTGATCATATATTTTGGCGCGCGCACGGCCTTCATGTTTGGCGCGATAGAGGGCCAGGTCCGCCGCTTTGGTCAGTTCGTTGCTGGTGTCGGCATGATCGGGATAGACTGCGACGCCGGCACTGGCGCTCAGTTGGACCTGAATTTCGCCAATGGAAATTGGGGTCTCGATGGCTCTGATGATCTGTCCACTGAGGCTTTCGAGATGGGCGATGGTATCGGCTGACTGGAGCAGGATCATGAACTCGTCGCCGCCAATCCGGCCCGCAATATCGTTCTTTGTCAGGCAGGCGCGTATCCGTTCGGCGCAGATGCGCAGAACATTGTCGCCGATATAATGGCCGTATAAATCATTGATGGATCTGAAATGGTCAAGATCGAGGCAAAGAATGGCGAAGCGTGTGTCTTGGGTATTGGCTTGTTCGATTGCGGCGTTCAGGCGCTTGTCCAACTGGTCGCGATTGGCAAGATCGGTGAGCGTGTCGAAATCAGCCATATAGCTGATTTTCTCCGCGGCGTACTGCGCCTCTGTGATGTCTGCGAGGATGCCACGAAAGCCGCCATCAGACTTGCGTTTGCCATTAAAGCAGAGCCAGCGCTCGGTGCCGTCTTTTTCTAGCCTGATGCGCTGGTCGGAAAAAGAGGCTGCGCGGCGGACTTTGATATGCAGGCGCTGAACATCCAGCTGGTCAGCGCCGCCGGCGACCAAGAGGCTGGCCATTGTGCGACCGATAACGGTTTGGGGATCGGCATTGAGCCGGCTGGCAAACGCGTTCGATGTGTGGGTGATCCGTCCTTCGGCGTCCGCTTCCCAGAGACAGTCTGATGCGGACTCTTCGAAATCCTTGAGCAGCATATTGATGACTTCATTTTGCCGAACCAGTTCATCGGCCTGGCTGTTCATGGCAATCTTTTGCAACCAATTACGGACAAAATTGGCGTAATTCCAGTATGCGGCTTTCATCATGGTCATGACATAGCACGCGACCACCAGCATGAACGGCCATTTGGCGGGGCCGAATTTTGAAAGGAGTAGCCCCATAATGGTGCCAGCGCCAATCATGGTAACGAAAATTGCTGCCGCTCTTGGCACAATCGAGAAGATGTAAGCGCCACCACACATCATGCCCGCGCTGACGGTGAGCACGAGCGAGATTTGTGATGCCGAGCCGGTTGGGAGTATCAAAAGCGGCGCGCAGGCCCATAAAAGCCCCATTGTGAACGCGCTGGTGTGTGGCCGCTTGAGATCCTCGGCGGGGCGGGGATGCACCGTGTTGGGAGAGTTTTTTATGCGGCCAATTTCTGGTACGCTGAGAAGCAGTAATGCAACGCACAGGCCCATCCATATTGTCATAGGCAAGGTCCAGCCGGACATGATGGAAAAGACGCAGATAATGCCGGCATTGATGGTAGAGCCGACAATCCCAAATGGTAAGAATGCCTTGAAGGCTGCGATCTGTTCGCCATGGATAGAATTGGCATGCTCTTCGGGGATTTCGGGGGCACCCAGAAATTGCTCCAGATGGGCGCGGGTAGTGGTATTCATAATTGACCGCCTGTGGTATTTCCTCAACAGGTCATCAATACATTCTTAGTGACAATAAAGTGCTAATTTTTCAGTGAACTTTCGTTGTTATTCACCGTCCGTTCATTTACAAAATACGGTCTGAGCGTTCAGTTGTAATCGGCGATGCGGCATAACAGGCCGCCGCGCAGCTCGAAAAAACTTGCGCCGATCAGGGTCAGCATATCGCCCGCCTTGGTGCCATTTGGCAAATCGACCGCGGCTTTGCCTTCAAAGCGGACTTCGGCACTGGCTTTGTTGCCGCCATCTACGAAACTGAGGATTTTCTGGCGGCGATAAGAAAAAGCATGGCTGGACAGGCGGGCCACTTCTTCCATTGCGGTGCGGCCTTCAAGGCGCATATTCTGGCCTGAATTGGAAATGTTCTCGAAGATCACGTCCTCGGTGACGCAGGCTAAAAGGCCGTCTATGTCGCGCTCATTATAACAACGTATATAGCGGCTGATGATGTGATCTTCCAATTGCATGTTCAAACGGGCCTCCGAGGTTTGATATAGGCATAATTCGGTTTTGATCTGCAATAGGTTTTGCAGTCTCTTGATAAAGCGGATATGCCCTGCGCAGACCGGATCTGTCCAGATCCTGACGAAACGAAATTGGAGACGGGACGATGGCCACGCGGATTGCGATTGTTGGTGCGACGGGAAATGTCGGGCATGAATTATTGAACGTGCTTGCGGAGCGGGCTTTTCCGGCGGACGCGGTTTATGCGCTTGCCTCGCGTCGTTCGGTCGGGCGGGAGCTGAGCTTTGGTGATACGACGCTTAAATGTCAGGATCTCGAGCAGTTCGATTTTTCCCAGGCGGATATTTGCCTGATGTCAGCGGGCGGGGCGGTCTCTAGGGAATGGGCCCCGAAGATTGCGGCGGCGGGATGTATTGTGATTGATAATTCTTCGGCCTGGCGGATGGATGAGGATGTGCCGTTGATCGTGCCGGAAGTGAACGGTGAGGCGGTGCTTGGCTATGCAAAAAAGAACATCATTGCCAATCCGAACTGTTCGACGGCGCAATTGATGGTGGCGTTGAAACCGCTTCACGATGCGGCGAAGATCAAACGGGTTGTTGTGGCGACTTATCAATCGGTTTCTGGCACGGGCAAAGACGCCATGGATGAATTGTGGAACCAGACGCGGGGCATTTTCGTCAATGATGAAGTGACACCGCAGATCTATCCCAAGCAGATCGCTTTCAATGTCATTCCGCATGGCGGGGACTTTTTGCCCAATGGGTACACGACCGAAGAAGAAAAGCTCGTCAATGAAACCCACAAGATTCTCGATCCTGACATCAAGCTGACAGCGACGGTGGTTCGCGTGCCCGTCTTTGTCGGGCATTCCGAAGCGGTTCATGTTGAATTTGAAAATCCGATTACGCCAGGCTCTGCGCGGAAAATCCTGCGTGAGGCTCCAGGGATTATGCTGGTCGATAATCCGGCAGAGGAACAATATATTACGCCGATTGACTGTGTTGGTGATTGGGCAACCTTTGTGTCGCGCGTTCGCGGAGATATGACTGTCGAGCATGGTATCGCGTTTTGGTGTGTGTCAGATAATCTGCGTAAGGGCGCGGCTCTGAACGCGGTGCAGATTGCCGAAGAATTGCTAAATCGGGGCATCGTTAAGGCTGAAGCCCTGCCGGCACCGATCGGAACGGCCTGAGTTCGAGACCTTTGGGAGGTTTTTTGAGGTCATAATTTCGTGTTCAGAAAACCCTAGTGAACTCAAATGAGCGTGCTAGTCTCGCACCGAAACCAGATTCGGGTTGTGGATATTGGAAAACCAGATGTTACCTACAGCGTCAGCCAGTGCACCAAAGGCGGGCGGGACGCCGAAGCGAAAGTGGGCTGTTCGGCTCGCATCCTATCGACAATCTGACAATCGGCGGGCGACAATAGAACTTATCCTGACGCTCGGGCTGTTCTTTTGTGCGTGGATGGGGACGTATTTTCTCTTCCGGATCAGCCCCTGGCTGACGCCACTGGGCATATTGCCTGCCGCTGGCCTGCTTGTGCGTGTGTTTATTATTCAGCATGATTGCGGTCATGGTGCGATGTTTAATGGCAAACGGGTAAACGCCTGGGTTGGCCGGTTTCTCGGTATTATGACCTGCACGCCCTATTATTACTGGCAGCATACGCATGCGTTTCACCATGCCCATTCGGGCAATCTTGACCGGCGCGGCGTGGGGGATGTCCAAACGCTGACGATTGAAGAGTATCGTGCGCGCTCGGCCCTTGGCCGCTGGGCGTATCGCGCCTTGCGGCATCCGTCGGTGATGTTTTTTGTTGGGCCAGCATTTGTGTTCCTATTGCAGCATAGATGGCCCTATCAGCTTGAGCGGGCCGGATGGCGGCCATGGGTCAGCGTGATGGGGACGAATATTGCAATCGGTCTGATGGTGTTCGGTTTTGTGTCGCAGATTGGTTGGGCGGCGTTTCTGGCTGTCCATGTCGGGATTGTTGCGACCACAGCCTCGATTGGGGTCTGGCTGTTTTTTGTCCAGCATCAATATGAAATGGCGCAATGGGACCGGACGGTTAACTGGTCCCATGAGGAAGCGGCTCTGACGGGCAGCTCCTATTATGTTCTGCCCAAACCGCTTATGTGGCTGACGGGCTATATCGGCATACACCATGTTCATCATCTGGCGAGCAATATCCCGTTCTACCGTTTGCCCGACGTGTTGAGAGATTTCCCCGAGCTTGCGGATATGAGCCGGCTGACCTTTCGCGAGAGTCTGACATGTGCGCGGCTAAAACTGTGGGATGAGGCGGAGCGTCGGCTGGTAACATTTCGTGAGGCGCGCCGGGCGCAACTGGCAGGCGCCTAGCGGGGACGTCCGGATATGGCGGTGTTTGACTATATCATTATCGGGGCCGGATCGGCGGGCTGTGTGCTGGCCAATCGGCTAAGCGCGAGCGGCGAGCACTCGGTAGCGCTCATCGAAGCGGGGGGCAGCGACCGGCACATTCTGGTTCAGATGCCAACGGCTTTGTCTTATCCGATGGCATCCGAGCGGTTTAACTGGGGCTATTCGTCCGAACCGGAGCCTTATGTCAACGGCCGGGCGATCACCTGTCCGCGCGGCAAGGGGCTAGGCGGGACATCTTCGATCAATGGCATGGTTTATGTGCGCGGGGCGGCGGCCGATTTTGACGACTGGGCGGAAGCTGGCGCAAGCGGATGGAGCTATGCTGATTGTTTGCCTTATTTCAAGCGGGCTGAAAGCTGGCAAGGCGGGGGGGACACTTATCGCGGCGGGGATGGCCCGCTTGGGGTAGGCGGCGGAAACAATATGGTGGGTAATCCGCTTTATCAGGCGTTTATAGATGCTGGCGTTGAGGCTGGTTATCCGGGTACGGATGACTATAATGGCTTCCGCCAGGAGGGCTTCGGGCCGATGCATATGACGGTTAAAGGCGGCGTGCGGTCGTCAACGTCGCGGTCTTATCTTGACCCCGTGCGTAAGCGTCAGAATTTGACGGTGTTTACGCAAGTGCTTGTGGATCGGCTGGTGCTTGATGGCAAGCGGGTGAGAGGAGTTAGCGGATGGCGGGAGGGTCAGGTGTTCGAGTTGAGCGCTGGCAAGGAGGTTATCCTGTCTGCGGGCGCGATCGCGTCACCGATGATTTTGCAGCGCTCGGGCATTGGCGACGCGCAGACGCTTGCCGAGGCCGGAATAGAGCCGGTGTGCGAACTCCAGGGCGTGGGACGGAATTTGCAGGACCATTTGGAGGTCTATTTCCAGTTTCACTGCAAAGAACCGGTCAGCCTGAACAATAGGCTTGGGTTGTTCTCGAAATTCTTGATCGGGGCGCAATGGGTCTTGTTCAAGTCCGGCCTTGGCGCGACCAATCATTTTGAATCTTGTGCTTTTATTCGCTCGCAAGCAGGGCTGAAAGCGCCTGATGTTCAGTATCATTTCCTGCCAGCGGCGATGCGTTATGATGGTACGCCGTCAATCGAAGGGCACGGGTTTCAGGTTCATGTCGGGCCGAACAAGCCGAAATCTCGCGGTCGGGTAAGGGTGCGGTCGGCTGAACCGGAAGAGGCGCCGAGCATTTTGTTCAATTATTTGCAGCATGCAGATGATGTGGCGGCATGGCGACGCTGTATCCGGTTGACACGTGAGATCATGGCCCAGCCAGCTATGGACGCGTATCGCGGCGATGAAATCCAGCCTGGCCTCGATGTGTCGAGTGATGAGGAGATTGACGCCTGGGTTCGGGAGAATGTTGAAAGTGCTTATCATCCGTGTGGGACGTGCCGAATGGGGGCAGCGGACGCCGCTGATGCGGTGGTGACGCCCGATTGCCGTGTGATTGGGCTTGAAGCTTTGCGTGTGGTTGATGCGTCTGTGTTTCCAAGCGTGACCAATGGCAACATCAATGCGCCGACGATTATGTTGGCGGAGAAAGCGGCGGACATGATTTTGGGACGGGCACCGCTGACGCCAAGCGATGCGCCGGTGTGGACGCCAGATGACTGGTCACGAAAGCAAAGGGCGCGTGCGCCGGTGCGGGCGTATCCAAGCTAGAATTTGGTCCCGCCTTGCTTGTGTTTTTCTGAGGATGGTCCACAATTTCTGTTCATTCTGCGCGCAGATCAGGGGTGATCTGCGATGGGGAAGATTTAGGAGCAAAAGATGGGTTTTCATCGCGCGATATGTGTCGGGATTCTGGTGTCGCTTCTGGGGATTGCGAGCTGCGGTGGTTCGCAGTCCGGCTTGGAGGTTGAGCAGGGGGTAGCGGAGAGCGAGACAGAGCGTCTGGCCGCACGGGCAAGGCGTGTCGAGATTATCCGCGATGATTATGGTGTGCCGCATATCTATGCCAAGACCGATGCGGACGCGGTGTTCGGCATGCTTTATGCGCAGGCGGAGGATGATTTTGCCCGCGTCGAGCGGAACTATATCTGGGCGACCGGACGGCTGGCCGAAGTCGAAGGCGAGGGCGCGCTGATGAGTGATCTGCGGGCGCGGCTCTATATGACGGTGGATGAGGCGAAAGCAGCTTATGAGGGCTCGCCCGATTGGCTGAAGGCTTTGTGCGATGGGTATGCGGACGGGCTGAACTATTATCTGGAGACGCACCCGGACGTGACGCCTGCGCTGCTCTCGCGATTTGAGCCATGGATGCCCATGTTTTTCTCCGAAGGCTCGATTGGCGGGGATATTGAGCAGATACCCTTGGGCGGGATTACGGCGTTTTATGGGGATGGAGCGCCGAAGGATGCGCCGCGCGTGATTGAAGACACGAGTGAGCCGGGCGGTTCGAACGGGATTGCGATAGCGGGGGAACATACAGTGTCGGGGGATGCGATGCTGCTTATTAATCCGCACACGAGCTTTTATTTTCGCGGTGAGATCCATGTTGTTTCCGAAGAGGGGCTGAACGCTTATGGCGCGGTGACATGGGGGCAATTCTTTGTTTATCAGGGCTTTAACGAAAACACGGGCTGGATGCACACATCGACTTATGCCGACTTTATCGACCAGTTTGTTGAAGATGTCTTCGAGCAGGATGGCGTGCTTTACTATGCTTATGGAAACGAGAAGCGCGAAGTTGAAGTGTCCGAGGTGACGCTGAGATATGCCGATGGAGTGGGCGGTTTTTCGATGCGCACATTCCCGATGTATCACACCCATCATGGCCCGATCACGCATATGCAGGACGGCAAATGGGTCGCGACCAAAATCAATTGGGATCCGGTCAATGCATTGCAGCAATCTTTTATCCGCACAAAGCTTGAGGATCATGACGCGTTCTGGGAGATGATGGACATAAGGACCAACTCTTCGAACAATACGGTGTTTGCGGACCGTAGCGGGAACATCGCCTATTATCATGGCAATTTCATGCCGCGCCGAGACCCGCAGTTTGATTACTCCAAGCCGGTGGATGGCTCGAACCCCGCAACAGACTGGAACGGTTTGCACGAGGTTGAGGAAATGGTGACAGTCGTAAACCCGCCAAATGGCTGGATACAGAACGCCAATTCGACGCCCTTTACGTCGGCGGGGGAATACAGTCCGCGCCGGGAGGATTATCCGGCCTATATGGCACCCGACGCAGAGAATTTCCGCGCAGTGCATGCGATTGATCTGCTGGAGGGTATGGAGACAGGCGAGGACAAGCTCACCCTCGATGGGCTGATTGGCCTTGCCTATGATCCCTATTTGCCTGCCATGGATGTGCTGATTGACGGGCTTGTTGCGGCCTATGACGAGACCGGTCGTCCAGCGGGGCGCATGGCCGAGGTGGTTGGGTTGCTAGAGGCGTGGGACCGGAAGGTGAGCGCTGGATCAGTGGCCATGTCGATTGCGCATTTTTATGCGGAGAATTTGGCGGCGGCGGGCGGTAAATATGACGGGCTAAGCCGGATGGAACGGCTCATCTATATGAGCGAAGCGGAAGAGGTTGGGGTGCGTTTGCAAGTTCTGATGGATACGCTTGATCGGATGGGCGAAGACTTCGGGACATGGAAGACGCCATGGGGCGAGATCAACCGGTTCCAGCGGCTAACGGGCGATATTGATTTGCCGTTTGATGACGCCAAGCCAAGCCTTCCGGTCGGGCTGGCCTCTGGCCGATGGGGCGCGCTGGCAGCCTATGGCGCGCGGGCGGCCGAGAACACCAAAAGGATTTACGGCTATCGCGGCAACAGTTTCGTTGCGGCGGTGGAGTTTGGTGAGCGGCTGACTGCCAAGACGCTGCTTGCGGGTGGGCAGAGCGGCGATCCGGCGTCACCGCATTTTGACGATCAGGCGCAGCTTTATGTGGATCAAGCGTTCAAGCCGGTCGCCTATTATCGCGAAGATGTCCAAGCGCGGGCCGAGCGGACTTATCATCCGGGGGAGTAAGCGGATTAGACCCCGACAATTTCGCCGCTGGCCGCTTCCGCTTTGAGCCATTTGATAAAGGCGCGGACATCGGGTGAGAGATGGCGGCCCTTGGGGTAGACAATCCAATAGCCGAAATCTATCGCCGTCGAGCCATCAGCAAAGGGGGCGACCAAGCGGCCAGCGGCAAGGTCTGCGGCGGCAACGGCGCGTTTGGCAAGCGCGACGCCTTGGCCTGAAACGGCCGCTTCGATGACGAGCACGGCTTGATTAAAGCGCGGGCCACGGCGTGCATTGACCCCTAACACTTTCCGCGCGGCCAGCCAGCTCGCCCAATCGGGACAGGAGGGGTCGTTCTCCGGGCTTTCATCATGGAGCAATGTGTGGGCGGCGAGATCTTTTGGTGTGCGGATCGGTGTATCGCCTTCGATAAGACGCGGCGAGCAGACCGGCAGCACGGTTTCGTCCAGCAGGGCTTCGGCTTTAAGCCCGTCATAGACACCGCGCCCATAGCGGATGGCGATGTCGGCATCTGCGCCGTTAAAATCTGTCAGCCCCATATCAGCGGACACCCATGCCTCGACGCCCTCATGCTGGCGGTGGAAGGCTTCAAGCTTTGGAGCGAGCCATTTGGAGGCAAAAGAGGGCGCACATGTTACCATCACGCGGCCCTTGCGTGCGGGGGCCTGCATCACGCGGCCCGCTTCGCCAATCTTCTCAAAAGCTTCGCGCACGAGCGGTAGACAGGCTTGCGCACTGTCGGTTAGCAAAACTGAACGGCCTGTGCGTTTGAACAAAGGCGTTCCGGCATAATCCTCAAGCTGGCGGATTTGCTGGCTGATCGCGCCGGGGGTTACGTTCAGCTCCTCTGCGGCCTTGGTAAAAGACAGGCGGCGGGCAGCGGCTTCAAAGGCACGCAAGGCGTTTAAGGGCGGTAATCGGTCGTCTGTGTCGGTCATCTGGAATAGTTTCTCTAAAGGATAGTCTTAGCCATCTATGCTTGCAGGAGAGACGTCAACACCCATTTATGGCATTCTCGTCTCTGTAGACTTCCTAAAGGAGTGCGCCTTGCAGATTTTCCCGACCTTTTTCCGCATGGATGGCGCTCAAGTGGTCGTTTTTGGCGGTGGCGAGGAAGCGCGGCGCAAAGTGCGGCTGCTTGCCAAAACCCCTGCGAAAATTACCGTATTTACAGGGGCGGACATAGAGCCGGGCTTTGCGCAGGAATTTGCCGGACGGATCACCATTTCGCCGTTCGAGAATATCGGCCCTGCGCTTGATGTCGCCAAATTTGTCATTATTGCCTGCCGCTTCGATGAAAATATGCAACGCGCCTATGATCTGGTGCGCCAATATGGCTTGCCGGTAAATGTCGTGGACAGGCCGGATCTGTGTGATTTTACCGTGCCGAGTATTCTCGACCGTGGGCACATTGTCGGGGCCGTAGCGACGGGCGGGGCTGCGCCTGTGCTGGCGAAATCTGTGCGGATGAAGCTTGAAGCGCTGATGCCGCAGAGAATTGGCGATCTGGCCCAATTTGCGAAGGATTTGCGGCCTGCGGTCTATCAGGCGCTTGATGATTTTGACGAGCGGCGGCGGTTCTGGGAAGCGGCGCTGAACGGAGCGGTGGCAGAGCGGGTGCTGGCGGGAGATAAGGCTGGAGCGCTGGAGCTGGCAAACGAGATGCTGGCGGGTGCCCAGCCTGAAGGTGTGGTGCATATTGTCGGCGCGGGGCCAGGGGACGCGGATTTGCTAACGGTCAAGGCGCTGCGGCTGATCCAGCAGGCTGATATTGTGTATTTTGACAAGCTGGTCAGTGCGGAGATTCTCGATCTTATCCGGCGGGACGCGACGCGTGTGCCGGTCGGCAAGTCCAAGGGTGAGCATCTGGTGCCGCAATCTGAAATTCACGCACTTTTGATCGAAGCGGCGCGGGCGGGCAAACGGGTTGTGCGGCTCAAGGGCGGCGATCCGTTCGTGTTCGGGCGCGGCGGCGAGGAGTTGCAAGCGCTGCAAGCGGCGGGCGTGGACGCGCATATTGTGCCCGGGATTTCGGCGGCGTTTGGATGCGCGGCCTCGGCGGGACTGCCGCTGACCCATCGTGATCATGCCCAGACGCTGACCTTTGTCACCGGCCACGCCAAAATTACGCCTGACGGCAATAAAGTGCCCGATCTGGACTGGCCCATGCTGGCAAGCCCCAATCAGACGGTTGTGGTGTTTATGGGCGTTGGGACATCGGCGCAGATTGCGAGCAGGTTGATTGGGGCGGGGCGAGCGCCTGATACGCCCGTCGCGGTGATCGAGAACGGCACGCGCGAGGATGAGATCCGCGTCTTTGGAAGGCTAGACGAGCTGGGCCGTCTCATCGGGGAGGCGGGCATCAAAGGGCCGGCGCTTTTGATTATTGGCGAAATCGCGGGTTTGCCGCTAGAAGCGGTAGCAAGTGAGGCTTTGCTTAAAACGCAGCCTCGTGAAAATGCAATGGAGACGGCGCTATGACATCGGTTCGGCCAAAACTTAAACCTGAAGACCCCAAAGCCATTACCGCTTGGGAGACGAGGACAGGTGAGGTGATCTGGATGCGCGGTGATGGCAGCTGGACGAAGATTGCCGCAGAGCTTGGCAGCTTTACGGGCGAGGCGGCAGATGCGGCGCTGGCCGCAGCGCAAGCGGATGAGGCCAATGTGACAGGGGCTTATTTCATGCAAGTCACCGAGGACGGCAAGATTTCTGGCCGCGAGACATTGCGCGAATCCATCCGCGCGAACGGGCCGACCTGTCATCCTGAATTTGCCAAAGGGCAGGGTTAGCCGCTGATGCTCGATATGTCTAAACTTACCCTCTATGGCAGCTCGATTTCGGGCAATTGCCTGAAAGGCAAATGGGCCGCTGACCTGTTTGGGCTCAGCTATGATTGGGTCGAGATAGACATATTGGCGGGCGAGAGCCGGACCGATGCTTTCCTTGCGATGAACCCGAACGGGCAGGTGCCGGTCTTGCAGATCCCCGGAGAAGGCGTTCTCGATCAGTCCAATGCGATTTTGATTTATCTGGCCGAGACGGCAGGCTCTGATTTGATACCCGCCAATGCCGTTGACCGCGCGCGGATGATGTCCTGGCTGTTCTGGGAGCAATATAATCATGAAGCGTCGATTGCGGTGCGGCGGTTTCGAAAAGCCTATCTTGGCTTGCCGGATGCAGACATTGATCCGCAGCTTTTACCAAAAGGATATAGCGCTTTGGAGCGGATGGAAGCCGCGCTTGACGGCCAGGACTGGATTTGCGGCGACGCGATGACGCTCGCCGATATTGCGCTTGTGGCCTATACGCGCGTCGCCCATGAGGGCGGCTATGAGCTTGCCCGCTTCCCGCTTGTGCTTGACTGGATTATCCGTACAGAAACGAAACTAGACATACCCCATGCCAGAGAGGGCCTATAGATGAGTTTGTCATTAAAGCCGCCATTTACCGAAGAGGCCGCACGCGCCAAAGTCCAGATGGCCGAAGATTTGTGGAATACGCGCGATGCCGAGCGTGTTGTTCTGGCTTATACG
>CALLUH010000150.1 GCA_938011445.1 uncultured Hyphomonadaceae bacterium | reverse complement strand
TGCGCCAATGGGCAGGCCGATCATGCCGATCAGGATATAGGCGGAGGCGCGGCCCGTGCTGATCTTGGAGGGGTCAACGTCGATGCCCGTGTCAATGCCCGCCGCCTTGGCCATGCGGGCGGAGATAAGCGTGTAGACGGCATAGAGGACGAGCGCGATGATAAATAGCGTGCCCATGGCAACGTCTAGTCCAATGGTGGAGAGGAGGATGATCCAAGCGAATGTGGCCGCGAGCATGGCGATAAAGGAGCGCCCTTGGCCCCAGCCGCCCGCAATGATCGGCGAAATGATTGCTGGCAAAGCGAGCACAAGGAAGATGTTGGCGATGTTCGAGCCGACAATATTGCCGAGCGCGAGATTTGGGTAATTGTTCCGCGCTGCATCAATCGCGACCAACATTTCGGGCGCAGACGTGCCGAAGCCGACAATGAAAATACCGGCAATCAATGGCGATAGGCCGAGCTTGCGTCCGACGACAACCGCCCCGTTTACAAGAAAGTCACCCGCAAACGCCATCAATATCAGGCCGCCGAGCAGGGATACAATCAACCCGGAATCAGGCATGAATGGTCGTCCTCAACTAGTCGAGACGTTTGAAATCAATGAAGTTCAGAATGCCAAATACCGCAAATGTAATGCCGATTGCTATGAGTGCAGCCATGGAAATGCTCTTTTATTAACGTTTGTTATGGAAACGGTCTAGCGTGTTGAAGGCGAGATGGCGAGGTGATTCCTGATAAATACTGCGCGAAAGGCTTTATATTGTGAGTTTGAGACAAACGGTTTTTCAGGTCTGGTTTCGATTGTCACGGCCAATGACGCTGGGTGTGCGGGCCATTGTCGAGAATGATCAGGGCGAGGTCTTGCTGGTCCGGCACACCTATGTCGAGGGCTTGTTCCTGCCCGGCGGCGGGGTGGAACGGGGCGAGCCGGCCGAAGAGGCGCTCGCGCGTGAGCTGGTTGAGGAAGCAGGGGTCGAGATGACGGATCGTGCTGAATTGCTTGGTATTTTCTCAAATCACCGCGTTTTCCCCAATGATCATGTTTTACTTTATCGCGTGCGGGGCTGGCGCGGCGTGCCTGCGACGAATAGAGGCGAGATTGCAGAAATTGTCTGGTCCGATCCGCTGGATTTGCCGGATGATGCGACCGCTGGAACGCAGCGAAGGCTCAGTGCGGTGTATGGCAAAGGACCGGCGGGGCTTTATTGGTAATTTTCGGCAAATGCGATGAGAGCGGGCAGAAACATGAAGGCAATGAAGCCGAGAGCGGGCCAGAAGAGGTTTGTTTTCTTGCGCTTTTCCATTCTTCCAACATGGCTTTGGAATATGGCCTCAAATAGACGCTCTGCGGGTTAAGCCGAGGCGGACATAGGAAACAGCCAAGGACGAACTTGATTAGAAAGATTTACTTTAGGTTAAAGAAGCGGTGTTAGGCTATCAAAATGTCCGTGTTGTTCCCCTTCGCGGTCATGGCTAGATATTGGTCTGCTAGATCAATCGCGGACGGTCATTTCGTTATTCGGAATGGCCGTTTCTCTTTGGGGCAGATGCGGCAAGAAAGTATTGTAAGCCGGTGCCAAGGGAAAGGACGCATCCGAAGACAAAGACGGATAGGCCAAGCCGGCATATGAGGATCATCTGTTCCAATTGTTCTTGATGTCCGAGGCGAGTGGCACTCATGGCGAAGGCATAGGCCAGCATACAGATCGACATAGCACCCATAATGATTGCGGTTTTGCTCTTGGCGAGAAAGGTTGCTTTGAGGTTTACATCCGGCCGCCTAGCGCGCAGGCGCATGACGGCAAGATCGCGAACCGAGAGGCAGATGAGGCCGTAAATGGCGATGATCGGGTAGGCGCTGAAAACGCCGATGAGGACTGCGAAGACGAGGATTTTGTCTGCCCATAGGTCGAGCTTTGCACCAAATTCAGAGGTTGCGTTAAGGGCGCGGGCGAGGAAGCCGTCGAGCCAGTCGGTCAGTGCGGCGAGGGTGAAGATGCCGAAAGCGAGCCCGGCATAAACCTCGCGGAATGCAATGTCCTCATAATTAAGGAAGGCCCAGACGAGCCAGCCGACAAGGGGCGCTGCGGCGATTCGCAGGAGCGTGACGGCATTGGGTATCCAGCTAAGTGTCATGGGGTTTGGTTCCGTCTGCCGTTTCGCCGCGCGATTTGAAAGCGTGTTGCGGACTTTGGCACGGTTCAATTGTTATGGAAATGGCCATAAATACGTTCGGCGAGCGCCTGATTGACACCATCGACGCTGGCGATGTCGGAGAGTTTGGCAAGGCCGACGGCTTTGGCTGAGCCGAACCTGTGTAGAAGCGCTTTCTTGCGGGCGGGGCCGATGCCTGCAATTTCGTCGAGCGGGCTTTTCTTGATGTCTTTGGAGCGTTTGGCACGGTGGGCGCCGATGGCCCAGCGGTGGGCTTCGTCACGCAGGCGCTGGAGATAGTAGAGGACGGGGGCATTGGCGGGCATGCGAAAGGGGGCTTTGGCTGGACGGAAGAAGGTTTCGCGTCCTGCATTGCGGTCTGGTCCTTTGGCGATGGAGACCAGGGTAAGGTCTTGCTCGGACAGGTCGATGCTTTTGAGCGCTTCGAGCACGGCCGAGAGTTGGCCAGCGCCGCCATCAATAAGAACGAGGTCTGGATAGGTGTCGAGCTCGTTGAGGGGCTTTCCGGCGCTTGCGGCTTCCTTTTTGAGGCGAGAGAAGCGGCGGCGCATTACCTCGCGCATCATGCCGTAATCATCGCCCGGGGTGAGGGTTTCGTCTTTAATGTTGAATTTGCGATATTGGGTCTTCATGAAGCCTTCGGGCCCCGCAACGACCATGCCGCCGACAGCATTGGTGCCCTGAATGTGGGAATTGTCGTAGATCTCGATACGCTTTGGGGGGGCTGGCAGGTCAAGCTCTTTGGCAAGATCGGTGAGGAGTTTCTGCTGACTGGCGGTTTCGGCCTGTTTGCGGGTGAGGGCTTCTTTGGCATTGCGCTCGGCGTGGATGAGCAGATCGCGCTTTGTGCCGCGTTGGGCGGCGCGAATTTCGACTTTGTGACTGGCGCGTAATTCGAGGGCGTCGGCAATGAGGGGGGCTTGATCGGGCAGGTGATTGGTCAGGACGAGCTTGGGCGCGGGGCGGGTGTCATAGAACTGGACGAGGAAGGCAGCCAGGATCTCTGCCGGGGCGGCGTCTTTTTCGTGGCGGGGATAATAGGCGCGGGTGCCCCAATTCTGGCCGCCACGGATGAAATAGACCTGCACGCAGGACTGGCCGCCTTCGAGGGCGAGGGCGAAGACATCGGCTTCTTCGAGCCCGTCCGGGTTGATGCTCTGACTGGCCCGCACCACAGAGAGCGCACGGATACGGTCGCGCAGGACGGCAGCGGTTTCAAAGTCCATAGCTTCGGAGGCGGCGTCCATTTCGGCGGCGAGGCGGGTTTGCAGATCGACCGCTTTGCCGCGCAGGAAGTCGGCGGCTTGATCGGCAAGGGCGGTGTACTTCTCAGGTGAGATCAGGCCGACGCATGGGGCCGCGCAGCGCTTGATCTGGTGGAGCATGCAGGGGCGCGAGCGGACGGCATAGACGCTGTCTTCGCAGGTGCGCAGGAGGAAGGCTTTTTGCAGCGTATCGAGGGTCTGGTTGACGGCGCTGGCATTGGCGAAGGGGCCGAAATAGTCACCTTCTTTCTTTTTGGCGCCGCGATATTTGACGATTTGAGGGGCTTCATGGGTGCGCTTGATCAGAATGTAGGGGAAGGATTTATCGTCGCGCAGGAGGATGTTGAAGCGCGGCTTTAACCGTTTGATGAGATTGGCTTCGAGCAGGAGAGCTTCGGTCTCGGTCTCGGTGACGACAAATTCCATGCTGGCTGTAAGCGAGATCATTAGCGCAATGCGCTGGGTGTGTCCGCCCATTTGGGCATAATTTGCGACGCGGGCCTTCAGGCTTTTCGCTTTGCCGACATAGAGCAATTCCTGATCCCGGCCGAACATGCGGTAAACACCGGGCTTTGCGGGCAGGCGTTTGAGATTATCCTTGATCACCTCAATGCCGATTTGGGCGGGCTTTGAGGTAGAGGTAGATATGTGCTCGGGCGAATCCATGACCGACTTTTACAGGCAGTTTGGCCGGACCTAAAGCGGAATAGCAGCCGAGCAGCGTCTAGCGGACGCTTTCAATTGCTATGTCGAGCCCAAATGTCAGGATCACGAGGACCACCGCAGCAAGAATAAAGGCTTTCATGGTGCTGCGGTCCCAGCCTTGTTCACCGCTTATCATGGACGCCTTTTTGGGCGCAGGTTGCAGGATGCCGATCAGCAAGAAGGCTGCACAGATGGTTCCGAGTGTAAAGGCCTGTTGGCTCGAGTCCATCGAGCCCCACCACCGCTGCAGGTGTTGTGCCACATAGGCACTTTCTTCTTTGACTTCTCGTATTGTTCGATCAAGAAGGTCCACAAAAACACCCAATCCATAACTCTATTCTTTCGAACTGTATCAGGTTATCGTTTACATTCTGATAATGCTCGGTTTCAAATTTGATGGGAAATTGGCGCATGATCGGGCTTTTTTGTGGGCTTGTGTTTTTCGCTCCAGCTTAATGTTGCCAGTCTTGGAATTAACCAATACTCACCTAATCTGCCGATTGATGGAGATAGATTTATGGCCGTAGAAATTCAGCTAAGCGACGCCGTTAACCGTGTCAGCCCATCCGCAACCATCGCAGTAACAACGAAAGCGGCCGAGCTGAAACGCGCAGGTCTGGATGTGATCGGGCTTGGCGCGGGTGAACCCGATTTTGATACGCCAGAGCATATAAAAGCTGCGGCGATCAAGGCGATCCATGATGGCAAGACGAAATACACGCCAGCGGATGGTATTCTGGAGCTGAAAGAGGCAATTTGCGCGAAGTTCAAGCGTGACAATGATCTTGATTATACGCCGGCGCAGGTGAATGTCTCGCCGGGCGGTAAGCCGGTGATCTTCAACGCGTTTATCTCGACGCTGAATGCGGGCGATGAAGTGATTGTGCCCGCGCCTTATTGGGTCAGCTATCCGGCTATGGCGAAGATTGCGGGCGGGACGCCGGTCTTTGTTCAGTGTGGGCCGAACGCGAATTACAAGCTGACGGCGGACACTCTGGAAGCGGCGATTACGCCAAAGACGAAATGGCTGGTGCTCAATTCGCCGTCCAATCCGACGGGGGCGGCTTATACGAAAACCGAATTGCGGGCATTGGCTGATGTGCTTTTGCGTCATCCACATGTGTATATTCTGACCGATGATATGTATGAGCATCTTGTTTATGACGGGTTTGAGTATTGGACGATCGCGCAGGTCGAGCCCGGGCTTTATGAGCGGACACTGACCATGAACGGCGTCTCGAAGGCCTATGCGATGACGGGCTGGCGGATTGGCTATGCGGCGGGTCCGCAGAACCTGATTGCCAGCATGCGCAAGGTGATGAGCCAGTCTACGTCCAATCCGTGCTCTATCTCGCAATGGGCGACTGTTGCGGCGCTGAACGGACCGCATGAGTTTCTGGCCGAGCGGAATGCAGCGTTCAAGGCAAGGCGGGATATGGTCGTGTCCGAGCTGAACGGGGCGGAGGGGATTTCCTGCGGCACACCTGAGGGCGCATTTTATGTCTATCCGAACATTGCGGGCGTGATTGGCAAGACATCGCCTGCGGGGACGCTGATTGGCAGTGACAAGGA
>CALLUH010000149.1 GCA_938011445.1 uncultured Hyphomonadaceae bacterium | reverse complement strand
ATCCCGAGCTGCCGCGTCACCCGACAGGCAAGCTTTATAAGCGGCTCATCCGCGACAAATATTGGGGCGAAAGCACGAGCCGGATCATCTAGCCTGCACCATTGGCAACTTGTTTTTCGGTGACAGGCCAGCATGCGCTGCCTATCGTGAACAGATGACCGATCTGATTCCAAACCAGCGCCATTTGTTCGATATTCCTGCCGAGGTGGCCTATCTCAATTGCGCAACAATGGGACCGATGCCAATCGCCGCGCTTGAGGCCGGACGCGCCGGACTGGCCCGAAAAGCCCAGCCTTGGGGCATTACATCGGACGATTTCTTCAAAGACACAGCCAGCCTTCGCCCCAAGCTCGCGCAATTGATCAATGCGCGAGGCGAGCAAATCGCCTTCGTCCCCTCGGCAAGCTATGCCTTGGCCACAGCCGCGCAAAATATCACGCTCAAGGCGGGACAGGACATTCTGATCATGGCGGACCAATTTCCCTCCAATGTCTATGTGTGGCGTGATCTAGCGGCGCGAACGGGGGCAAAACTGCAAACGGTTGCCGCGCCGGACGGAAAAATGTCGCTGTCTGACGCTATGCTCGAAGCGATCGGGCCTCAGACAGGGCTGGTTGCCTGCGCACAGGTGCGCTGGACCGATGGGACACGGCTTGATCTTGAGGCGATCAGCGACAAGTGCCGGAGCGTTGGCGCAGCGCTCGTTCTGGACCTGACACAAAGCTGCGGCGCAATGGCCTTTGACGCAACGCGAATCCAGCCAGATTTCATGGTAGCGGCGGGTTATAAGTGGATGCTCGGCCCCTATTCGGCAGGCTTTATGTATGTCGGCGAGCAGCACCTTGGCGGCCAGCCTCTGGAGCATAATTGGATCACGCGGGCAGGTTCGACCGATTTTACGCAGCTCATCAATTACACCGATGAATTGGGCGCAGGCGCGGAGCGGTTTGATATGGGTGAGCGGTCGAATTTTGCGCTTCTGCCTGCGCTAGAGGCGGCGGTTGACCTGCTGCTCGATTGGACGGTCGAACGGGTCGAACAAACACTTGGGGCACACAACCGCCAGCTTGCAGCCCGGCTCGCAGAAATAGGCATGCCCTGCCCTGATAACGCCGATCGCGGGCCTCATTATCTCGGGGCATCTCTTCCAGCGAGTGCGCCAGCAGACCTCACCGAGCGCCTCAAAGCCGACAACATCCATGTCTCAAGGCGTGGCAACACGCTGCGGATTACCCCGCATCTCTATAATACGACCGATGATACGGCGCGCCTGATCGAAGCGCTGAAACGGCTGATCTAGCTCGCCTTGCACTTATTTCCTTTAGGTCACGTCTTGAAGTTCGGCGCGACAGCGGCAACACTGGTCTCTGACAAACAAAATCGGGAGAACACATTATGGCCAATCCACGCAAAGTCGCATTCGACGATCTGGAATCTCTTGTCGGCGAGCATATCGGCACATCTGACTGGCACACCATTGATCAGGACAGGGTGAACATGTTCGCCGAGGCCACTGGCGACCATCAATGGATCCATGTCGATGTGGAGCGCGCCACGCAAATGCTCGGCAGCCCGATTGCACATGGCTTCCTGACCCTTTCGCTTCTGCCCATGCTGTCGGCCGAGGTGCTGAACGTGTCAGGCGTTTCGCGGGGGATTAATTATGGCTCGAACAAGATGCGGTTTACGAACATGGTGCCGGTGGGATCGAAAGTCCGGCTGACGCAGAAATGTGTTTCGGTCGAACCCAAAGCGGGCGGCAAGCAAATGAATGTCGAGAGCACCATCGAGATTGAAGGTCAGGACCGTCCGGCGCTGGTGGTTGAGGGAATCTCGGTACTCTACGGATAAGCACAATTGATGTGTCTTGCTAGCGCCCTATAACGGCACGAGCCGGTTGCAGGATCCAACGATGTGAAGAAGGGGCAGGAAGAGACGATGAAAAAGCCATTGATTTTAACGGCCGCTTGGGCGGCGATGCTCGTTCTTGGCGCTGGCTTGGCAATCGCACAAGAGCCAATTGACTTCGGCGATGACAGTTCAGCCTGGGCCAATGACGGCGAATGCGACGATCCGCGATTTGAAGGCGAAGGCATGGCCGCCTCGACAGCTCGCGACACAATCGGCAAAGATGCCACAGATTGCCAAACACTGCTGGAGAGCGGAACAGTGGCGTATTCGTCAGTTCAGTTTGACCCAGATCTGACCGTCTTTAACGGCATCGAGCTTGGCGACAATACGAGCGAATGGGCCAATGACGGCGTCTGCGACGATCCCCGGTTTATTGGCGAAAACATGGCCATCAGCCCGCAACATAAAAACATTTTGCACGACCGGAATGATTGCTCCTATGGCGTCCAGCTCGGCTCTTTGACCCTGGCCGACAGCCTCCCCGAAGACGTTGAGCGGGTTTATGAGGAGATAGATTTTGGCCATGACAAGGGCGCTTACGTAAACGATCAGGAGTGCGATGACGCACGTTTCTTTGGCTCGGGCATGGCATCGGTCAATCTCGATAATAACAATATTATGGGCGACCGGCTTGACTGCCTTGCCGCGTTCAAGAACGGGAATATACAGCTTAAGGCGAGTTTCGTAGTTGATGGGTTCTTCTTTGGTGACGACACCAATCTTTACGCCAATGATGGCGAGTGCGATGACCCACGGTTTGAAGGCGAAGCGAGCGCGAAAAAACCACCTCTTTCTGCACTCGAACATGACGGCACTGACTGCATCAAAGCGTGGAAAGCGGGCAGGATCAGAGCGGTTCAGGAGCGCGATCTAAACGGCATCATGATCCTCGGCGGGACATTGTTTGGCGATGATACCAGCGCATATAGCAATGATGGGGAATGCGACGATCCGCAATTTATCGGGCAAAGCATGGCCAATGGCGGCGGATCAGCCGAGCATCGCGGTCACGACCGGACCGATTGCCTGACCGCCTTCCAGGCCGGCTCGCTGAAAATCGCTCCGGCGATCCCCGTCCATCAACGTATCACGGTTGACGGCGTCGACTTCGGCGATGATGAAAGCGCCTTTGCCAATGACGGCGAGTGCGACGATCCACGCTTTGAAGGCGAAGGCAGCGCTGTAACCAAGCAGGAGGTTAACCGCGCGCATGATGCGAGCGACTGTTTGGCCGCGTTTCAGGCCAACACGATTTCTCTGATTGATTAGCCCCCCAATATAAGTCTGTCTCACCAAGGGCTTGTGTAACCGTTCTGCATGCGCTCTGATATTACGGGCATTGCGTCGCCGCGATCAAATTTGCGCCTATCCGCACATTGGGGGTATGGCACAGCGCACAATGGCGCGATATATCTGCGTAAAGAAAGGGCACCGACATGGCTGACGAAGGCAAGATCAAACGAACCAATAAGGAATGGCGCGAACTGCTGACCGAGGAACAATATCGCGTCGGCGTCAAAGAGGGCACCGAACGCGCGCACTCGCCGGGAAATTTCAATGAAGAAAAACGCAACGGCGTTTTCAAATGCGTTGGATGCGGCACGCCGCTCTGGTCATCAAAGCACAAATTCGATAGCGGGACGGGCTGGCCAAGCTTCTTCGCTCCGATCGGCAAAGATGTCGTTGAAACAAAAACCGATTTCAAGCTATTCTATCCGCGCACCGAATGTCACTGCGCAAAATGTGGACTGCATATGGGGCATCTGTTTAAGGATGGACCTGCACCAACCCGCGAGCGCTGGTGTATCAATGGCGTTGTGCTCGACTTTGACCCCGAACAGGGCGACGCCTGATCGGCACACACAAACAAAAGAGCAAATCAGATATGACTGACTTTCCTGCGCCCAAAGCGGCGCGCGTGCCGGTGACCATTGAACAAGTTGGACGCACCCGCACCGACCCATATCACTGGCTCAAGGATGAAAACTGGCAGGCCGTTATGCGTGATCCTGCCGTTTTGCGCGAGGATATCAAGACCTATCTTGTTGCAGAGAACGCCCACACAAAAGCCAGGCTCGAAGCTCCGCATGAAAAATTGTGCAAGGCGCTCATCGCTGAGATGCGTGGACGGATACAAGAGGATGCAAGCTCGGTTCCGGCGATTGACGGCCCATATGCCTACTATTCGCGCTATCGGACGGGTGAAGAATATCCCGTATTCGCGCGGCGCACAGCGAATGATGCTTATAATACCGATACTGAAGAAACGGTTCTGTTCGACGGCGCGCTTGAGGGCAAGGGCAAAGCCTATTTCGACATTGGCAGCGTCACCCACTCCCCGGACCATAGGCGCCTTGCCTACTCTATTGACGAACAGGGCAGCGAATATGCGACATTGCGCGTGCGCGACATTGCGAGCGGTGCGGATTTGGGTGTCAAAATCGAAACGGCGACGGGCAATGTGGTATGGACGCGCGACTCCAATTGCTTTTACTGGGTTCACAAGAACAAGAACGGGCGATCTGAAAAAGTCTATCGCCACTGTATCGACTCCGCTGAAGACACGTTGATCTATAGCGAACGCGATGAAGGCTTCTTCATTAGCATTTCAGAGAGCCAGTCCGGTGACATTGTTTTCATCACAGCAAATGATCACACCACAAGCGAAGTATATTGGATAAGCGCTGAAGAAACACAGAGTACGGATATTAACTGCATTGCAAAACGCGTGCCCGGCCATGAATATGATGTTGTCCATCATGACAACGCATTCTTTATACAGACCAATAAAGATAGCGCGGTCGATTTCAAGATCATGAGAGCAGAGCTTGAAGCGAACGATCCGGAAACATGGGCCGACATTGTGCCCCATAGGCCGGGCAGCTTGCTGATCGACATGCTCGCGCTTAAAGAGCATTTAATCTGGCTGGAGCGAACCGATGGTCTGCCTGCAATTTCCATCCGCAACCGGATCGATGGCACGGTTCGGAACATTAAATTTGAACAAGCCGCCTTCTCGCTCGGAATTTCGGGCGGCTATATGTTTGACACGAGCGTATTTCGGTTCAGCTATGCTTCGCCATCAACGCCGGACCAAATCTTCGATTATGACATTGCCAGCGATGAGCGCACCTTGCGCAAAACGCGGCAAGTCCCTTCCGGCCACTCACCCGGTGATTATGTCGTTGAACGATTGATGGCACCTGCGGCGGACGGTGTAGACATTCCGATTACGCTTTTGCGGCATAGGGACACGCCCGTTAATGGGAGCGCGCCGCTTCTGCTCTATGGCTATGGCTCTTATGGCATAACCATTCCGGCAGGGTTTTCAACATCGCGTTTGTCGCTTGTAGATCGCGGTTTTATTTATGCCATTGCCCATGTGCGCGGCTCAACGGCAAAGGGGTATCAATGGTATCTTGACGGCAAGCTAGATAAAAAAATCAATACGTTCACAGACTATATAGCGGCCGGAATGTTCCTGATCGAACTATCCTATACGAGCGCAGGACGCATTGTTGGCATGGGCGGATCGGCGGGCGGACTGCTGATGGGCGCGGCCTCCAATCTGGCGCCCGACATGTTTGCAGGAATTATTGCGGCGGTGCCATTTGTCGATGTGCTAAACACTATGTCAGACGAGACGCTGCCGCTGACCCCGCCAGAGTGGCCTGAATGGGGCAACCCGAAAATTGATGCGGACGCTTATGACCGTATTCTAAGCTGGTCGCCCTATGATCAAGTCGGCGCACGGGACTATCCGGCTATGCTGATCACGGGCGGACTGTCAGACCCGCGGGTGACTTATTGGGAACCGGCAAAATGGGCGGCCAAGCTTCGCCATGAAGCACCAGATGCGGGGCCCTATTATCTGCGCATCAATATGGAGGCGGGACATGGCGGCGCGACGGGGCGGTTTGAGGGGCTGGCGGAGACGGCACTCGAATATGCGTTTGCGCTGGAAGTCACCGGGCTCGCTGAGCCTAGCCCATAGCGGTAGCAAGCCGCGTCCCTTCGACCATCTAACGAAAAACACCCCGACAAGCCAATGCCGGCGTGTTTGGGTTTTTCCAGCAATCAGGCGCTAGAGCGCTTCCTGCAACTCCTGAACTTTCGCAGTCGCTTCAGCCAAACGCTCCTCAACCGTTGCGCAGCCCTCGGGAAGATTTTCACCGCCAATAATCGTCAGCGTTTTACACGCTTCCTGCTCGGTTACGATCTCACGCCGCGCATTATCGGCAACTTCGACAACACGCGCTTTTGCGGTGCGCTCTTCTGAGTCCATAAAGGCAAGCCAGCTGCGTCCCGTGCGATCATTTGCTTTTCCAAAGGCTTCGCGTGCGCCGGCGCGGTCATCGCGTTCGTAGCGTGTCTGGCCAATCTGGGTCCATGCTAGCCCGCGATCTTTCAAACCGCCTGCGTTCAATGCGCTTGTCAGAGCCTCTTCGGCTTTCTCCCATTCCTTCAAATCAAGATAGGACCGCCCAAGGCGCAAATACATGTCGCCCGAATTGTTCATCCGGGCTGCCTCGGTTAGAACCGGAATGGCTTTCTCGTGCTCGCGCGCAACTTGATAGAGTTGAGCCAGCAATTCGAGCCGTTCAAAAGACCGCGTAATCCGGCCAGCGTTTAATTCTTTCTCAAGGATGCGGGCGGCGGCATAAGGCACATCAAACGAGTTGTAAAAGTTTACAACCTGCATGATCTCGGTCTCTTCGGAAAGAATACCCGCCAAATACATCGTCTTCTGGACTTCGAATGCGCGGCGCTGATCGTCGGCCTGGAAATAGTCGCCCGCAATGGCCTGCCACAGCTTTTTGTCGCCGGGGTCGCGCTCGATCAACCGTTCCAGAAGAGCCGCCTTTTTACCCAGTTGCCCCGTCTGGCTGTAGAGATAGATCAACATATCATAGACCGAACGGTCGGCATTGGCACCATCGGCCGCCAGAACCTGCTCTGCCCACGGAACCGCTTCGCGATATTTGTCTTGCAGAGCATAGACAGTTGCGAGCGTCCATTTCTCATCACGCGAAGGCTGGCCACCGCTGGCAATCCACTCATTCATGAAGCGGAGGCCATCATCATACTGGTTCTCCGCAAAATAGATCTGCGACAGCGCCTTGAGCGTCTTCCCCCGCTCCCCAACGGGAATATAGCCTTTGTCGAGCGAAGTTCGCAGATCGACCGCCGCGCCAAGATAATCTTCCTGCGCAAGTTTGATCTGCGCAGAGAGGCCAAGAACCGCGCCCTCTTCATAACAATTAAGTGGCTGCGAGCGCAGCCCCGCCAGTCCGGCAGACGCTGCGGCGGGATTGTCGTTCACGACCAATTCGTTTTGCGCGAGAAGATATTTTTCACCAACAGCAGAGCTAAGCTCGGTGATCTCGCAAGTCTGCGCCATTGCGCTGCCCGCCCCGATTGCCAGAACGGCAATGCCAGCGGCCGCATTTCTCAAAACTGTCTTGAAACTCATTTTCGACTCCTTTGGCTCTAGGCCCAACATTCTCTAGTGAACCGGAAGATTGGCGGCTAATCAAGGCGGCTCAGACCTGATTATGCATCTTTTTTCCATCAAATTAGGAACATGCCTAACAGCAATTGTTTTTATTCACTTTATTTTGTTTTCCTGACGGGGCATTCAAGCCCTTACTGTAAATTAAATTTCAGCGGATAGACAACATTACGGCGTTCGACTGCGACATTCTCGACGACCCTCGGGCGGAACTCCACGCGACTCACCGCACGGACCGCCTCGCGTTCGAAAACACTGTCACTACAGCTCGCGACAACATTGTAAGGACGCCCCTTCGCACTAACGTCCATGGTGACATTGCACGTCCCCTCAAGCCCGCGATTGAGCGCAATAGGGGGATAAGTCACCAGAGGCGGACGAATGGGGAGGATATCATCATCAAAAGCGGCAATAGCGGGGCGCGGAATATCAATCGAACCGCGGTTTACCGTTGGGGCAAACGGCGTAAATTCCAGTCTCGCAACGTCAATAACCGACTTAATGATCGTTAAACGCGGTGGTGGAGATGGCTGTGCTGTTGTTTCGATGGGCTTGGGCTTTGACCGTCGGGTAACTTCAAATTCCTCAATTGGAGTCGGCGTAATTCTTTCGATCAGGCGGGTCACTTCGGCCTTGGCCGGCGTAAAATCAACTGCGATCAAGGCCGCCATTATCAGGAATAGTCCGCCGGTGACCCCTGCAGCGGGCACTGAGCTCAGGATCAACCTACGCCCAACACGCCGGGCAAGCCCCCTAAAAGGGTGAAACAGGGCACCCGTTTGCTTGGGCTTGGTTATATTGCCTTGCGCAAATTGCAATGATGGCGAAAAGACTGCGGCGTCTTTGCACCCTTTTCTGGTGTCCTCTGGCACAGATCATTCTCCTCACTTATAATTATGTTATACAGTAACATATCACAATTTGAGAAATGTGCAAATTGGTTTCAGCATGACCATTTGGATTATCTGGAAAAAGCGTCGACGACCGCGCTGAAAATCAGCCCTCTGTTGAGGCTCCGTTCGAACAAAAAGGGAGCGCCGCAGCACTCCCTTGTCGCACATATGTTGTTTTTGTATGGCCTAATTGTCGAGGCTGAACACAAGTGGGTAGACCACATTTTTGCGTTCGCGCGCTTCACCCGCAACAATTTTCGGAGCGAACTCAACCCGGCTTACGGCCCGTTCAGCTTCACGTTTGAAAATATTGTTAGAACAATCAGCGGCCACATTATAGGGGCGACCCCGAACATCCACATCAAACCGAACCTGGCATTCCCCCTCCGTACCACGCTCGAGCGCGCGGTTTGGATAGGTCACGATTGGCGGCCGGATAGGCTGGGCATCGCGATCGGAGATTGCCACAGGATTGATGTCAAGTGACTGGACCCTGTCCACGCGGATCTCGGTTGGCGCTGCGCCCTGAATGTCCGGTGTTGGCAAGTCGATGTCAGACTTACGTGCCGAAAGCTTTGGCGGTGGCGGGGGCTTATCAGCCGTTTGCAACCGTCTCGGCTTGGAACGTGAGCGCGAGCGAACCTCTTCATTCGCCGCTTCGGGCGTAATGCGTTCAATCGTGCGGGTTTCAGCCTCTTCATTCGGCTCGAAATCCTGCGCGATCAGAAGTCCCATCCCGATAAACAGACCATAAACAATGATGGCTGCCGCCGGAAGACCAACAAAGATACGAAGAAATGGATTTTTAAACATCTGGGTTCTCCTAATTCCGGTCAATCGAAATATTGATCGGCTTACGCCCATCGGTTTCAGCAATCACGTCCATCAGTTCCACCAGGGCGCGGGCCTCTGAGTCCGCATCTGTCTGGACGACGAGCTTACCATTTGGATTGTCTTCTCGCAATTCCCGGATTTTGAAAGCAATCGCATTCGGATCGACAATCTCCTTGTCAATCCAGACATCACTATTCTCGTCAATAGCGATCAGGATTGCCAGAGGCTTGACCGGATTGTGATTGTCCACGGCGACCCGTTCGACATCTGGCCCCGGTTCCTTGATGAACTGGGCTGTCACGATGAAGAAGATGAGTAGAATGAAAACAACATCTAGCATTGGCGTCAAATTGACTTCATCATCATTGCCACTGCTGGCGCTGGTTACGCGTTTCCTACGTGCCATAATTACACTCTCCTATACATCACTCAGGATGACATTGACGCGATCAATATTGGCACCGGCTGCCTGATCCCGAATGCGAATAATCGTACGGTTCTTGGCTTCCGGATGGGCCTGAATGATAACAGCGGAGTTTGGCGTCTCAGCCCGCAAGCGCTCAATATTGGCGCGCACAGAACTAATGTCCGAAATCCGGTTGTTCACAAACACCAGATTGTCCTCGTCAACCCGAATGAGGATGACCGGCACCGGCTCGGACGGCGTGTCCGTTTGCGGCGGCGGCGGTTCCAATTGCTGGGCATGCTCGTCAAGGAACACCGCTGTCACGATGAAGAAGATAAGCAGAATGAACACCACATCCAGCATCGGCGTCAGATCAACCGCCGCTTCTTCGACTTCTCTTTGCTTACGTCCACGCATCAGCCAATCTCCATCTGGTCTTCAACCTTCTGGACGGCCCGCGCAGCGCGTTTGTCCATGCCGGAGGTGAATAGAATGCCGGACAGGGACGCAACCATGCCTGCCATTGTCGGGATTGTCGCGCGAGACACACCAGCCGACATGGCTTTCGCGTCGGCACCATCTGTGATCGCCATAATGTCGAATACTTGAATCATGCCGGTCACTGTGCCCAAAAGGCCGAGCAAAGGTGCCAGAGCGACAAGCGCTTTGGTCAGCGTCACATTCAGTTCCGTGGCTTGGCGGACTTCGGAGACGAGCTTGTCCCGAACCCAGTGCGCCAGCGTAGATTTACGATCCGAGCGCGAACGCCACTCTGAAATCGCTTCGTCTGCAACAGCCTGATGGGCGAAGCGGAAATAGAAAAACCGCTCCAAGATCAGGGCCCACATGAAGAATGTGGCCGCCATGATCACGAGGAGGACTGGTCCCCCCCGATCCAAAAAGGCTTGCAGATCACCGAAACCCATATCGGGCTCCTTTCCCTAGCGGGGGCGGCCTAAGCCGCCACCCCATTTCCACGCTCGGCACGCTCGGCGACAAGGCCAGCGGCCTGCTCGTCAAGCACTTGCTGATTGCCACGGGCCATTGATGAACCGACGGCATTAAGCAGAAGCAGTGGGATCGCAGCAACAAGACCAAGCACGGTCGTCACGAGCGCGGTCGAAATACCACCCGCCATGATCTTCGGATCGCCGGTGCCGTAATTGGTAATCGCGGTAAACACCACAATCATACCAACAACCGTACCAAGCAGGCCAAGCAGAGGCGCAACAGCGGCAAGCACTTTTACGATGTCGTTGAAACGCTCGATCTTCGGCGACTCGCGCAGGATCTGCTCGTCAAGTTTCAATTCGAGGGTCTCGATATCGTCATTCTTATGGTTCTCGTAAGCTTCAAAGATACGAGCCAGCGGATTGCCAGTGCCAGCCTGCTTGCGCTTAGCTGTTGCGCGCATCGAATTGCCCATAAGGAACAGGGTGACGATTTTGAAGAGGCCGAGCAGCACGCCGATTGGCAGGATGATCCAGAAGATCAGGAAGCCGACAGGACCACCTTGAGCAAGCCGCTCACCAAGAGAGACGGTGTTCCCGAAGATAGCGAACAGGTCGCCCTTGGTCGGGTCAACCGGAGCACGGACCACTTGGCCTTCACCAGCGCCGATTAGACGCTGCATATTGCCCCGATAGTCGCCACCTGGCTGGCTGGCAAAAGCAACAAGCTTGCCATTGTCGCCCACTTCGACGAAACGCGTGCCGTCTGTGGTCGCAGCCGTGAACACGCCAATCCGCATCAACTCCAGTTCGGCGTTTTCACCGTCTGCGCCGCCATTTGAAACGGGCGCTGTGAAAGTTGTAACTTCAGACTGAGCGATCATCTCCTGAAGAATAGCTTTCGGAAGCGTATCAAGATCAGCGCGGGTCGGCAGCGAACTGGCTTGTGCGATTGCCGAAAGATCTTCGACCCGGTCGGTATAGTGAAAGTTCGCCAGCGATCCGGCGATGACGGGCATTGTTTCACCCGCAGCCTGACGGAACTGGCCAAGCAATTCGCCAAAATCACCAGCCTGAACCGACAGCTCATCCTGAAGCTCGCCAATACGGGCGGCATTCTCGTCAAACTGTGCAGACAAGGCCCGACCACGCGCTTCGGCGGTCGCTAGTTCCGCCTGCGCTTCGGCCATGATCGCCGCTTGTTGATTCCGTTCGGCTTCAAACCGAGCGACCCGCTGCTGGTTCTCAGCCGACATGGCATTCGAATCACGTTGGAGATTGTCCAGTACGGCCCGCAACGAGGTTTGCGCCGTGGCTGAAGTTGGAATGGCAAGAGTGCCAATCGACAGGAGCGCGGCGGCTCCTAGTGCTTTGAAAGATAATTTAGACTTAAACATGGATACAACTTTCTTCAATTCTGTTGCGCTTATTGAGCGGAAAACTTGGTGACAGGCGCGTAAAGGACGGTCTGCTGGGCCACACCATCGGCGATCTTGGTCGCCTTGATGATGTCAGCGCGCATCGTGCCGTCAACAGGCACCCAAGCGCCATCCTCACGGCTCCAACGCGCCGCTTCCGACCTGTCCAGGGACAGATAGACCAGAGCCGCGCGCCCATATCGGTACATCTTCACTTGGGTCGGACCAGACTCAAGCTGAAGCTCGGCGTCCCAGGTTTCCTGAACCGAGCCATATCCCATCTCGTCCTGATAGGCTTCGATGATCAGACGATACTGCTCGCTAATCGGCAGATCGGCACGTGCCAGCGCGGTTCGCAGATCCGCAATACGTTGTTGACGATCCTCGATATGGAACGGCAAGTCGGCATTTATGAAGGTTTCAAGATCATTGATCATGGTCTCCATAATGCCGAGCATTTCATTGGCGCGCCCGGGCGCATCAGCGATCTGCTCTTCGAGAGAGGCGATCGTGTTTGCCTGATTCTGAATTATCCTTTCTTGCTGGTCAGCGAATATTCCAAGGTTTTCGACAACTTGCAAAGTGGACTGATACTCTCCGGCAAGACCTTCGCGGCGCGGCACAGGCGCCGGAGCGGGCGCTGAAACCGACAGGCGCTGGAACGGTCCGGTCAGAATGGTCGGCTGAACAAGTTCCTTGGCAACGCGAATGGAGAGCTTGATGTCTTCACGCTCATCTGCGCCAAGCTCGACCCAGCCGCCATTGCCCTTCTCGCCGCCAGCGCGATCCCAACGCGCGGCGTGGCGATTGTCGCGCGACAAATAGACCAGAGACACACGACCATAACGGAACATGTCCACATCGGTTGGCAACCCGTTGATCATGACTTCTTCGGACCACGTATCCACAGTGTTGCCGGCGTCCAGTTCGGTCTGGTAAGCATCAATAATGAGACGGTACTGCTCAGCAGGGACCACATCGTCGCGTGTCATGACATTGCGCAGACGCTCGATACGCGCCTTACGCTCATCATATTTGAACGGGAGGTCAGCATCAACGAACTGGTCGAGATCTTCGATCATGTCGAGCATCATCGGGACCATGACCGTTGTGATCTCGTCAACCCGCGCCAATTGATCGGTCAGCGACACGACCTCGCGCGACTGACTTTCGACGCCGCGCTGCAACCGCAAGGCATTGACCTCGGCCGCATCCTTGCGCTCGATCAATGACCGGAAGTCCCGAACCAGATCGGACCGCTCATCGTCAAGCTGGTTGATCCGAGCTTGAGCCTGCTCGGCGCGCCTGGTGGCTTGCTCACCGGCATCAAGCGCGGGACGCAATTGCGCCTCGGCCGTAATGCCTGCCCCTACCAATAATGCCGCTATCAGGGCACCACGGGCAGGTGTTAGAACATTTCTCATAATGTCCGCCTCTCACTAAGTTACGCGCGCAGAGCGCGGGGAAAACCTCTGTCCAAGCCCAAAAAGGCCCGAACCATTTACGAATTATCGCTTGATTTGCGGCCCACACCTGCCGCGAGTTTGGATTTGCGAATGTTGGACAATGCCCCCATCCGAGTTTCCTGATCCGAGGCGTTCATACGCCTTCTTATCGAGTGAGCGCTGCAATTACGCATCACTCCTATGCCTTTTGATAGACATAGACAGACGCTAGCAATCCGCACAAGCAGGATCAACTCAATAGATGCAGGTTTTTTAGCACTTTTTTAACTTGCGCTTTTCAACAAGCTATGCAGGTGGGTTCAAACGGCTATCGAATGGACAGATTTGACAAGGCGGGCCAGTAAAAGATGGCCCTTAAAAACTGTTGGCTGGGGCGCCAGGATTCGAACCTGGGAATGCCGATACCAAAAACCGGTGCCTTACCACTTGGCGACGCCCCAACAGTGAGCGGTCAGATAGCGAATAGATTGAACGCTGGCAACACCTCAAATGCCCTCAGGCGGCTAGGAGCGTTCTTTTCTTTCCAGTTAGGGCATAGCCTTGCCAGAAAACAAAACCAAGAATGGGAGCATGAATGAGCGACCATCAACCGGCTTGCACATAAAGAATTCAGCCACCAAACGCCAGTCGTGACAAGCCTATGGAGCGTAAAAGACGCCAAGCCAGCCCCTTGACGACACCACATATGGCTAGTCGGGGCACCATTTGAACTGTTAGAAGGGAAGCCGATTTGAACAGGAGGTGTATATGCCTGATATTCGACGGGTCACAGACACGCTATCGGTGGCACCACAATTACATCCAGATGACTTACAAGCGGTCAGGGATGCCGGCTTCAAGACGGTGATTTGCAACCGGCCTGACAACGAATCGGGCGATGCCCAACCACGCATCGACGAGATGAAGCGCGCAGCCAAAGCCTTGGGGTTAAATTTTCTCGCCCTACCATTTTCAGGCATGCCATCACCGCAAATCGCTGGTCAGCAAGGAAAGCTGATCGAGGAGAGCGCGCACCCTGTCCTTGCCTATTGCCGCAGCGGGACGCGCTCCATTACCGCTTGGGCGCTGTCACAGGCGGGCCAGGGAGACGCGGACAGCATTATCAAAGTGGCAAGTGAGGCAGGTTATGATCTGTCCGGTTTGCGCACACATCTTTAACACGCGCTTGTGAAGGATCGGGATGGTTTGGTGGGGTTTGCCCGCTTGTATCACTCTGGACCAACCGTATATGATCACGATTAATCAACCCCGACAGCGAACGCGGCGGGGAAACGGAGTAGAGCGATGAATGAACGCATCTGGTTTTCGGACTTCAAATATAAGAACCGGGGGCTTCTCGTCAAAAAAACCGGTGCGCATATCCCCTTTGCGTGGAAGACATTACACGATGTGTTCTCATGGTTTGCGTTCTACTTTTTTGCGCAGAGTTGGCGGATAGGCCGACGGATAAGCGGGTATAAGCGCCCGACAATAGCGTTTTTCCCTGACAAGCCGCGGCCCTGGTATTTTATCTGGCCAGTCATGCACGTCGCAGGGGCAAAGATCATTTCGGATACGTCGAAAGCTGATATTGTGTTTCAATTCGATGATGCGACGGTGACGCACAATGCGATCCCCATCACCCGGCCTGGCGCGGTGCTGGTGAATTTCGAGTGTAATGATATTTCCAAAAGCCTGATTGCGGATGTTTTCGCGCGGGCGGCCGGATATGACCTTGGGGTTGACCCGACCAGCTATACCGGCGCGATGGTGGAGAAATCCGAGCTCAACGGTGCACATGACGGACGAATCATCGTCGGCCCGATGAATGCGCCAATTGCGGACAAAAATTATCAAAAGCTGATTGATAATGAAATCCCCGGCGGGCTGGTAGAGGATTTGCGCACCTGTATTGTCGGCGGCGAGCCAACCATCGTCTATCGCAAGCGCCGCCTGCTTGAGCGTCGGTTTATGAACGAAAACGAAGAAGTGATTCTCGACCGGATCGACAAAGTATTTTCCACTGAAGAGCTCGATATTATCCGGCGTTTTGCGGCGGGTATCAATCTGGACTGGGGCGGCGTTGACGTTCTGCGTGACAAGGCCTCCGGCAAAATTCATATCGTTGACGCCAATAAGACCGATATGGGGCCGCCTATCGCGCTGCCGATTGGCGGAAAACTGCGCGCAACCCGGCGCATGGCCAAAGGGTTCGCAAACGCTTTCTCGCACAAAAAGATGTGACACAGGCAGCTGCCGCATAGCCAGCATGACAGTCTAAGGCTATGCCCCACTCCTCACTCTACAGAAAAAAACAAACGGATTGATCCGAAATGCCTTCTCCCATCCCTTTCGTCCGCGACATCGACTTTGAATATGGTCGCGTCGATCAGGTCAGCCCGCTGATCCGCCGCGTCATTGCCAACAATCCCGGCCCTTTCACCTTTATCGGCACGGGCGTCTACATTGTTGGCAAAGGTGAGGTGGCCGTGATTGATCCCGGCCCGATGGACGACACACATTTCACCGCGCTCAAAGCTGCGCTTGAAGGCGAGACCGTCACACATGTCCTTGTCACACACGGACACTCCGACCATTCGCCCCTCGCCCATCCTCTTGCCGAGTGGGCCGGTTGCAAAACATATGCTTTTGACTGCGCCCAACCGACGGCCAAAGGCGAACTGGGCTCAGAAGATGATCCGGATTTCGAACCGGACGTAAAACTCTGCTGCGGCGAAGTTTTCACTGGCCCAGGCTGGACGCTCAAAGCCATTCATACGCCCGGCCATACGGCAACCCATATGTGCTTTGCGCTCGAAGAAGAGAACGCGCTTTTCTGCGGC
Organism: uncultured Hyphomonadaceae bacterium; assembly: GCA_938011445.1. Taxonomy (GTDB): domain Bacteria; phylum Pseudomonadota; class Alphaproteobacteria; order Caulobacterales; family Hyphomonadaceae; genus CALLCD01. The sequence continues at coordinate 2,779 of CALLUH010000149.1, read as the reverse complement.
GATCATATCATGGGCTGGTCAACCACCATCGTCGCCCCGCCAGACGGCGATATGGGCGACTATATGACGAGCCTCGACAAAGTTCAGGACATGAATTTCGACACGCTCTGGCCGACCCATGGCGCCCCGATCAAGGATGATGTGCATGGCTTTATCGAGGCGTACAAAGCCCACCGGCGCGGGCGTGAGGCGGCCATTCTCGAACATCTATCCAAAGGCGAGATCAGCATCCGCGATATGGTGTCTGACATGTATGCCGATGTGGACAAGCGCCTGCATCCAGCCGCCGCTCTCTCCGTACTCGGCCAGATGCGCCAACTCGTCAAAGAGGGCCGCGTGTTGGCCTCAGACGAGCCTTGCCTGATTGAAAGCAATTACCAGCTTGTCAGCATGGCAGCGGAGTAGGATGCCGCACCCTCATCAATCATAGCGTTGCCCATCTAGCTCATAGAGGAACGCCGAAATCCGCCGTGCATTTGCGCCAAGGTCAGACCGGCCGACGCGACTGACCGAGCGCATATCGACGCGCGTTGTGTTGCCTTCAGCCTCGCGGATGCGGATGGCCATATCATCCTTAAAGCCCCACCATTTCGAGGTATGGGTTGCTTCCAGCACGCCGCCGTCCCCATCATTGGTGACGATCTCCCAGCCACGCTGCTCAGCAATTCGCCGGGCCGCCTCGAACACCTGCGCACGCGGGGCGTCAATCAAAAGTGGTTCAAGCGGCTTATAAGGTTTGGGCGTTTCGCTGTCTTCACAAGTATCATCATCATGAGAGACGCATTCGGCCGCTTCCTGTATATCGGCAATCGGCTTTCCCACATAGGATTGCCAATCCGGTCGCACCACTGCGCCAAAGATCGCGTCATCGCCATATCGAACCGGATTACTCTCTGGCCCCCGCGCGGCCATCAATGCGTCGCTGAACACAACCGCATCACGCCAATCAGTCTGAATGTCATGAATTGGCGGCACAGCTTGGCCCGAAGCTGCCAAGCCTGCCATACGTCCTGCCAGAAGTCCTGCTATCAACAAGGCCCCGATCGCCAACATGAGCGGGCGTTTACGCGGCGCTTTGACCAATGCGAAGATGCAGGCAAGAACAGCCAGTCCGAGCGCACCAAAGGCCACCATAGGCCCCCACGCTATCGTCATCTTGCCAAGCCCGAACTGCCAGTCCCAGAGGCCATATTTGGAGCCCAGCGCGGCGGCCGCAAACCAGAATACGCCGAATATGGAGAAGATTAGCGCGAAAGCAGAGAACCTGCCGCGTAACCCACCGGACTGGTCTTCAATTATCGTTTCACTCATTTGAACTTCCTTAGCTTGCGCCACGGCCATAGGTGCCGCATCAGCCATGTCTAACGGCTCCACCATATCCGGCGCAGCTGCGGTTTCAATCGGGTCCGGCTTTGCAGGCTCGGTGGTTTCGCGAGCGCCCTTTCAGGCCGTTGGCAGCTTGTAATCCTTAAACTGTTCGCGCAATGCCAGCTTGTTGATTTTACCCGTCGCGCCGAGCGGAATCTCATCAACAAATTGCACATCATCGGGTGTCCACCATTTGGCGATCTTGCCTTCGAGCGTACCGAGCACCTCTTCCTTGGTGGGCGTCTCGCCAGGCTTGGCCTGAACGATGAGGAGCGGGCGCTCATCCCATTTAGGGTGATAAATACCAATCGCCGCCGCATTGGCGACTTTCTCATGACCAACGGCAATGTTCTCAATGTCGATGGAGGAAATCCACTCGCCACCGGATTTGATAACATCCTTGGCGCGGTCGGTGATCGTCATTGTTCCATATTCGTCGAGATTGGCCACGTCACCCGTATCGAAGAAACCGTTTTCATCCAGCACATCGCCGCCATCGCCTTTGAAATATCCGCCCGCAATCGCCGCCCCGCGCACCAGCAGACGGCCCGAAGTTTTGCCATCGCGCGGCTGTTCGGCCCCCTCATCGTCCACGACTTTCAATTCGACACCAAAAGGTGGCCGCCCCTGTTTGAGTTTCTGGGTCATACGGTCTTCAACTGGCGCATCGACCAAGTGAGGCGGCAAGACGCCAAGCGTACCGAGCGGCGAGGTTTCCGTCATGCCCCAAGCATGGATAACATCGACTTCATATTCTTCCTCAAAGGCGCGCAGAATATTCTCCGGGATCGCCGAACCACCGATAAGCACGCGCTTCAAGTGCGGCAATTTCAAATCATTCTCGCGCAGATAGCCCAGCAGGCCAAGCCAAACCGTCGGCACGGCGGCGGTGATCGTCACCTTCTCGCCGTCGAGCAGTTCATAGATCGACGCGCCATCCATCTGCGCGCCCGGCATCACCATATTCGCCCCCGTCGCCGGACATGATAGCGCCAGCCCCCAAGCATTGGCATGAAACATCGGCACAACTGGCAAGACGACATCCGCCCCGCCCATGCCCATCGCCTCCTTGCCCATCGTGATCAGCGTATGCAGAACATTGGTACGGTGGGAATAGAGCACGCCTTTGGGATTGCCCGTTGTGCCGGACGTATAGCAAAGCCCGCACGCGGTATCTTCAGGGAAATTGCCCCAGCGGCATGTCGTAGGCTGACCGGCAATCCAGCTATCATAGGCAACCGCGCCGACCGAATTTTCAGGTAGGCCCGCTTCATCGCAATAGATCACAAAAGTCTTGATCGTGTGCAAATGCTCTTTCACCGCTTCGATGATCGGCAGAAACGTCGTATCAAACACCAGCACCTTGTCTTCGGCGTGATTGGCAATCCATGCGATCTGTTCAGGGTGCAGG
>CALLUH010000148.1 GCA_938011445.1 uncultured Hyphomonadaceae bacterium | reverse complement strand
GAAAGAAACGCTCGATGCGGTGATCAATGCCCGCAATTCGGCGGTCAATGCGAAGTCCGTCGGCGACGTCGCGGCGGCCGAAGGCATGCTGAGCGGGGCGCTTGGGAAGCTGTTTGCTTTGTCAGAAGCCTATCCGGACCTGAAGGCAAATACGAACTTCCTCGATTTGCAGGATGAGCTATCGACGATTGAAGACAAACTAGCCGCAGCGCGTAGGTTCTTTAACTCCGCAGTGCAGGACTATAATACGGCGACCGAGCAATTCCCTGGCGTCCTGGTGGCCAATTCGTTTGGCTTCGAGCCGCGTGAATTCTTCGATGTCGGCGCAGACCGTGATGATCTCTCGCAGGTGCCGGACGTGAAGTTTTAGCGGCTGTTAACCCGTCCCCAAAGACGGCAACCATGTCGCAAGCGCTGGCATGGCTGCGACGGCGATGATCATGACAATCTGCAAGCCGATAAACGGCAGCGCGCCGCGCCATATGTCGAGTGTCTGAACGCTGTCAGGTGCTGCGCCGCGCAAGTAGAAAAGCGCAAAACCGAAGGGCGGGGTCAGGAAGCTCGTTTGCAGATTGAGCGCCATCAATATCGCCAGCCAGATCGGGTCAACCCCCAGCACGATCAGCGGCGGGGCGACGAGCGGCACAATGATGAAAATGATCTCGATAAAGTCGAGGAAGAAGCCAAGCACAAACATGACGAGCATGGTGATGGCGAGGGCGCCCCACATGCCGCCGGGCATGGCGGTCAGCACGCTCTCGATCATTTCGTCCCCGCGAAAACTGCCAGTGAAGACGAGCGAGAATAGCGACGCGCCGATCAGGATGGTAAAGACCATGCTCGTAATATGCGAGGCGCTCATGAAGGCGGATGTCAAATGGCGTGCCCTGCGCAAGATCAAGAGCCCCGCGCCAAGCCCTACCATTAGCCCTGCAATAGAGGCGAAGGCGATGAGTTGTGCGATTCTGTCGGCATTGGTGAGCGTGCCTTGCTTTACTGAAAGCTCGAACCCCTGATTGAGCGCAAGCAGCAATATGCCGCTGGCGAGGCCGATAAATAAAAGCGGACGCAGCTTGCTTGGCGTGTCTTCGGATAGTCGGAACCCTGCGAGGAGGATCGCGCCGCCTGCGCCAATTGCGGCTGCCTCTGTTGGCGGGGTGATGCCAAGCAAGATGGAGCCGAGCACAGCGAAGATCAGCCCAATCGGTGCGCCAAGGCCCATGGTGATCTGGCGGGCCGTCAGCGGCGGCAAATCGCGAACGTCTGCGGGCGGGCAGCTTTGCGGTCTGGTGACAGCATTAAAGGCAATAAAGGCCAGATAGAGACAGACAAGCAGCAGGCCCGGGATCAGTGCGCCGGAGAAGAGGTCTTGGACCGAAATGGACACGGCGCGGCCACCAAGGCTGGTCGAAGCACGCGCGCTGGCATTGGCAATCGCGTCGGCAAGCAAGATCAGCACGATGGACGGCGGAATAATTTGCCCGAGCGTGCCAGAAGAGGCGATAATGCCGGTCGCAAGTTTGGGATCATAGCCCTGTTTGAGCATGCTGGGCAGCGCAATCAGCGTCATGGTGATAACGGTCGCGCCGACAATGCCGGTGGACGCTGCAAGCAGTGCGCCGACAAGAACGACCGCATAGCCAAGCCCGCCGCGTATCTGACCGAGCAAGCGGCTGGCAATCGCAAGCAGGTCTTCGGCCACGCGGCTACGCTCTAACACAACGCCCATGATGACAAAGAACGGCACAGCCACGAGGACGCCATTGCGCATGACGCCTTCAATCCGGGCTGGGAAATTTTTTAGATCGCTCAGATAGACGACATCCAGCCCATAGCCGATAAGGGCGAAGATCAGTGCAACGCCGCCGAGCGTAAAGGCGACGGGGAAACCGGCAAGCAGTGCACCAATGGCGACGAGGAACATGGAAATGGCGAGGATGACTTCAATTTCCATGAGCCGCCTCCGCAGCAGGGGCTGGCGTGTCGGGCGTATCTGAGTGCCCGCGCAAAATCAGCGCAGAGCGCAAAGCCGCTGACAATCCCTGAACGCTCAACAGGACACCAAAAAGCGGCACAAGCGTTTTGAAGATGTAGGTGATGGGCAGACCATCAGACTCGCGGGCGCCTTCAAAATTGGCCCAGCTTCGGATGAAAGAGGGCGAGATGGATGACCAGATGATGAGCATGCAAATCGGAAACAGGAAGAGGTAGAGCCCGGCAAGATCAATGCCGGCGCGGGCTTTGGCGGACATACCCTCACGCAAGATGTCTACGCGGACATGAGCGTCATGTTTGAGCGCAGAACCGGCGGCAAGGAGGAACATGCCCGCAAAGCTGTAAATGATCAGATCATTGGCCCATGAGGCTGACCAGTCGAACATGTAGCGCCCAATAATGACGAGAAGCTGGACGGCGACCATGAAGATGGCAAGCGTCATTGAAATGCCAAGCGTGGCCGAGCTGATAGCGTCGAGCTTTTTGCGCAGCCAGTCTGCGGGGCGGGCGAGGGAATTTGGTAAGGCGAGGGTTAGAAGTGGCAGGAGGAGCAGCGGCAAGGCGCCAATGCCGAGCCAGCGCAGGCCGGTTCCAAGGTTTAGGAAAAACTCACTCATGCTCGCCCCCAACGTGCCTTTCTTACGCGCTAATGGCTAACTTCGCGCGCCGAATAATATGGGCCTTCTGAAATACGCGCCCAGCCGCGCATGGATTTGAGCGAGGCCTCGAAGCTTTCATAGATGCGTTTCTCGATCCCATCCTTGCCGCTATCGGTGCGTACATCGCGGGCAGCTTCTTCCATGGCGGTAACGACATCGGTGGGGAACTGGCGTAACTCTGTGCCATGTTCTTGGGTCAATATGTCGAGATGGCGGGCATTCTCATAGGTAAACTCGCCAAGGCTGAGATGGTTGACGCTATTGCACACGCTGCGGACAATGGCCTGCTCGGTCGGGGTGAGCCCTTCCCAGACTTTCAAATTCATGCCGACGGCGAGCGAGGCCCCCGGTTCATGAAAGCCCGGGCCGTAATAATAGGGCGCATCACGATAGAAGCCGAGATAGAAATCATTCCACGGGCCGACCCATTCGGTTGCGTCGATCACGCCGGTCTGGAGCGATTGGGAAATTTCGCCGCCCGACAGCGCAACCGCTGAGCCGCCAAGTGCCCGGAGCACGTCGCCGCCTTGGCCAGGAATGCGCATTTTCAGCCCGTTCAGATCGGCGAGGGAATTGATCTCGCGCTTGAACCAGCCGCCCATTTGATGGCCTGTATTTGCGGCTTGGAAGGCGATAATGCCGAACTGTTTTGAAAGCTCGTCCCAAAGCTGCTGGCCGCCGCCAAAGTCGATCCAACCCATTATTTCCTGCGCGGTCATGCCGAAGGGCACGGCCGTAAAAAACGGATACGCGGTAGATTTCGAGCGCCAGTAATATTCTGCGCCATGGTACATTTCTGCTGCACCGTCAGCTACGGCGTCAAATGCTTCAAAAGCGGGCACTTGTTCACCGGCGGCGCGGACGCGCACTTCGATCTGGCCATCGGTCTGTAATGTGATCTGTTCGGCAACACGTTCGGCGGCCGTGCCTAGGCCAGGCAGACCCTTGGGCCATGTTGTGACCATCGTTAGGCGTTTGCGCTTGCGAGAAATGGCAGGCGCCGCCACTCCGTTCTGAGCGGCGTCCTCGCCGCCGCCACAAGCTGCAACGCCAAGGCCGAGGGCGCCAGCACCAAGGAGTTTGCGTCTGTTAAATGGGGTCATGTTGTTCTGTCTTTCCTAAGTTCGGATCGAACCGCGCTATCGAATCCCGAGCGGAGTTTAGGCGGGCTGCGGCTAAGGGTCGAGGGCCGGTGTGGCTTGTGGTTTGATCGGGCTTGATTCTATGTCTGCCCGGCTGGTGTCGAGGAAATCCCAAGTGTCACCATTGAGCACTTCGAGCGGTGCAAAGTCGCGCTTATAGGCCATTTTTGGGCTATTTTCGACCCAATAGCCCAAATAGACATGGGGTAGGCCAAGATCGGCGGTGCGCTGGATATGGTCGAGAATGACATAGTTCCCCAGTGAGCGGTTCGAGAAATCCGGATCGAAGAAACTATAGACCATGGACAAACCATCGCGCATGATGTCGGTGATCGCGGCGGCCAGAAGCGGGGCATCGGGATCGTCGCCAAGCCTGTATTCGAGCACCATGCCCTGAACGGGGCTGTCATTGACCATGCTGAAATAATCACGCGAACTCATATCGGACATGCCGCCGCCGGGGTGTCTTGAGGCAAGATATTTTTTGAGTAAGCGGTATTGCTCACGGCTCGCTTCGGATTTGGTTGGCGTGCCGATAATGTCTTTGTTGCGGCTCAGTATCCGTCTGCGGCGGCGTTTAAACTCGAAGTCGCGAACCGGCACGCGGACAGAGCGGCAGGCATTGCAGCTTGGACAGTTTGGCCGATAGGCGATGGTCTGGGATCGACGGAAGCCGGACTGGCTAAGGGCATTGTGGACGGCATCGGCATCACTGATGGATAGGGATGTGAAAGCCTTGCGCTCGCGCTTGCCATCCAGATAAGGACAGGGCGAGGTCGCCGTCATATAGAATTTCAAGGTTCGTCTGAACCCGTTTATCTGATTATAGGCATCACTGAATGTCATATTAGGTCTAGTTTACAATCTATAGATGGAAATACCATGGCGATAGCATGGTAAATACGGCCCAAATCAACAGGACCAAAGGCCCACCATAGCGCAAATAGTCTTGAAAACGATAGTGTCCCGGGCCCATGACGAGTAAATTTGTCTGATAGGCGATGGGGGTCGCAAAACAGCAATTGGCGGCATAGATGACCGCCATCACGAACGGCATTGGGTCCACGTTCAGCGCGTTGGCTGCAGAAATTGCCACTGGGGTGAACAGGACGGCGGTTGCGGCATTGCTAAGGATATTGGTTAGAATAGCGACCAGCAGAAAGATGGCCGAGAGCACCGCATAGGGGCCGAAAGGCGCAGCAAGCGCCACCATGGAACTTGCAAAGAGGTCTACCGCGCCGGTCTGTTCCAGTGCCATGCCCATAGCTAAAGCGGCGCCGATCAGCAGAAAGATGCGTAAATCGAGTGAGCGCCCGGCCTGACGCACATTCAGGCAGCCAAACATGATCATCAGGACGGCGGCGGTGACTGAGGCATGCAGGATTGGTAGAATGCCGGTTGCCGCGGTGACGACCAATAGGGCTGCAATGATGCGGGAGGCCATGGCGCGCGCGGTCAGCGGGATTTCGGTGCTTGACCATTCGAGCAGGATAATATCGCGGCTCTGGCGCAATTCGGTGAAGGCATCTGGCTCGGCGCAAAGGAGTAATGTGTCGCCCGCTTCAAGCCGGATCTCGCCCAGTCTTGACCGGATCATGCGCGAACGGCGTTGAATACCAAGCACGACGGCGCGGGTCAGGCGGCGAAATCCCAAAAGTTCCACGGTGCGGCCAGCCATCCGCGAACCTGGTGCGATGACTGCTTCAGCGAGGAGGAGAGCGCTGCGTCTTCCCTGACCTTCGGCATTGCCATTGTCGCCGCTTGAAAGCATTTGTTTGAGCAGGTCTGGTTTGGACGAGAGGGCATCAGACAGGACTTTGCGCGTGGCGGCAACAATCACAAGGTCGCCTGCGCGAAGGCGGACATCCTCAAAGGGTGGTAAGAAGGCCTGCTCGCCGCGTTGTATCATGCGCACAGTCATGCCCGGAAGATCGGTGAACATGCCCGCAATAGGCGTTTTGCCGCTCAGGAAGTGGTTGTTGCCAACCTCCAATTGCGCGACATATTGTTTGCCCGAAGCGGTGGCGATTTTGCCCGACATGTCCTCGCGGTCGGGCAGCAAGAAGCGGGCGGTAAAGAGAAGATAGACCATGCCTGTGCCTGCCAGCATCAGGCCCATCTGGGTGAGATCGAAAAAGCCAAGCGAGACACCTTCGATGCGGAGATATGATTCGGCTGCAAGCAAATTTGTCGAAGTACCGATGAGCGTGGTCATGCCTGCAAACACGCTGACAAAGCTCAGCGGCATCATGATTTTGGAGGGAGATGCGCCCATTCGGGCGGCAATCGCGCTCATCACGGGCAGAAACATAATGACAACGGGGGTATTGTTGATGAAGGCGCTGGTGATGAAAACGGCCCCGAACGCGCCAATAAGGGTCAGTATGGGGCGGCGATCATAGGCATTGAGCAGCGATTTTGTTGGTCCTTCAAGCGCGCCGGTCTGGAATAGGCCCTGACCAACAACGAGTAGCGCCATGATGGTGATGAGGGCAGGATTGCCAAACCCTGTCAGCAATGATGCCGGGTCGATGATTTGTCCATTGGCATTAACTGCCCCGGGCATGATAAAGATCAAAAGCAGAGCGACGATGGCGCCGACGGATATAAGCTCCATTGACCAGCGGTCGGTCATATATAGCAATATGGATACGCCGACCACGCCGAGCGAGACCCACATTGGCCATTGTGCTAGAAATTCGCTCAGCATCCCGTCTCCAGACTAATCAGTTTTATGATTAGCGCTGCTTATTGGGAGAGTTCAAGAACAATACTTATTCTGCGGTTGACCGAGGCATGAGGCCGCGTCGGGATAAGTGGGGTCGTCGCTGCCAAACCGGTGACGGCCTTGAAGCGGTCCGGCGCAATGCCCGCCTGGTGTAACAGGTCCAGCGCGGCATTTGCGCGGGCCGAGGAGATGGTCCAATTGCTCTCTGCGCCAAGGGGTGTTTTGAAGGCGTCAGTGTGGCCCTCAATGCGTAAACTCTGCGGCATGTCCGCCAGAATAGCCCCAAGAGCGAGGGTCAGCGCGGTTCCATCTTCATTGAATTTGTGCGCGCCGGAATTGAATAAGGAACGGTCGGGTGTGTCGGTAAGATTGATGCGCAAGCCGTCAGGTGCGGTTTCAATGCCGATATGCGCTTGCAGATTGGCCGCATCATGCTGGGCAAGGGTTTCTGACAGCAAGCGTTCAAGCGCTGGTACGGTGGTTTGGGGTAACTGATCTGTCGCAGTGCTCTGTTCAGCACCAAAATAGGCGGCAATGGCCGAGCGTTCGGTCATTGACGTGCCTGTGGACAACCACATCAGCAAGAAGAACGCCATAAGAGCGGTGAGGAAGTCCGCATATGCGAGCTTCCACTGGCCGGTACGCCGGGATTCTCCTCGGCGATGGCTCCGGCCTCGCCCAGAACGGACAGAGGAAAAGTTAGCCATAAGTGCAGTCTTTCTGATTGCAGGATCAGAGATAACAGAACAGGGTGAATATGTATTTTCCACCGGTCGGCGAGTTTTGGTGAAATTTCATCGAGATTTTTGGGACCGCTTATGTGTATGTTGCTGGTCATGGCTGGCGGCCCGTATGCTTGTGGTTTCGCTTTGGGGCACAAGGAATATAAATTGGGACGATTGATGGAACAGATTTCAACCGATTATCTCGTAATCGGAAGCGGCGCGGTGAGCATGGCATTTGTCGATACGATGCTGGAGGAAACCGATGACGCGCACTTTATCATGATCGACCGCCATCATCTGCCCGGTGGACACTGGAATGATGCCTATCCATTTGTACGGTTGCACCAGCCATCGGCCTTTTATGGCGTGGCCTCCACCGCGCTTGGTGGCAACCAGATTGACAAGACCGGCTCCAATCAGGGGTTTTATGAATTAGCCTCTGGCGCAGAAGTGCTGTCCTATTTCGAACGGGTCATGCGTGAGCGGTTTCTGGCGTCAGGCCGCGTGAGATATTTTCCGCTGCACGAGTATCATGGCAATGGCGAGTTTGGTGCGCTATTGTCTGACAAGCGATATAAGGCGACCGTGACGCGGCGTATTGTGGATGGTACATTTTTCAACACGTCGGTTCCTTCCACTCACACCCGCCGTTTCGCCGTGGCTGATAACGTCACCTGTATCACGCCAAATGATCTGCCCAAGCGCGCCCATGGCTTCAAATCTTTTGCCATATTGGGCGGCGGTAAAACGGCGATGGATGCGGCGGTCTGGCTGCTCGATCATGGCGCGCCGCCCCAAGCTCTGACATGGGTGGCCCCGCGCAGTTCTTGGCTCATA
>CALLUH010000147.1 GCA_938011445.1 uncultured Hyphomonadaceae bacterium | reverse complement strand
TCGACCATTTCGCCAGCTTCGACATTATCGAGGCCATAGACGCGGGCGATGCCGTCACCGACGGAGAGAACTTGTCCAACATCGGAGACTTCGGCCTCGGTGCCGAAATTTTCGATTTGGGTCTTCAGGATGTCGGAAATTTCCGCAGCTCTGATATCCATGAGCGTTAAGCTCCCTTCATGGCAGTGTTCATACGTTCAAGTTTGGCTTTCAGGCTGGCATCGACCAGTTTGGATCCGATGCGCAGCTGAACGCCGCCGATAAGGTCTGGATCGACCTCGGTTGTAAGCTCAACTTCGCCGCCAACGGATTTGGCGATAATGCCTTCGAGGCGCTCGCGCTGGGCGGGGGTCATGTCTTTGGCGGTGCGAACAATGGCCCGCTCGACGCCGCGCTGTTTGTCATAAAGCCGCTCGAAAGCGCGCTGCGTGGCGGGCAAGTCAGACGCGCGGCCATTGATTGCCATGGTGCCGAGGAATTTCACGAGAAGCGCCGGAAGCCCCGATGTTTCGGCGAGCTTCGTCAATGTGGCGGCCTTGTCTTCGCGTTTGAAAAGCGGTGAAGCAATCAAGCGGGATAGTTCGTCATTTTTGGAGACCGTTTCGGCAAATCCGGCAAAAGCTGTATGAATGGCCGACAATTGACCGCCAGATTGTGCAAGATCGAAAAGCGCCGAAGCGTAACGTCGTGCGGCTTCGCTGGTCAGGGCTTGTGCCAAAGCTTCCATCCGTCTGTTTGGGGCTAAACGACCCGAGAATAAGGCATAGCGGGCGTGAAGCGCTCTACACCCCAATCCCATCAGTGCGCGCGGCTTAGCACCTCGAAAACACTCTGACAATAAGGGGCTGGCACACAAAGCGCGACCGAATGGCGCGGAGGCGTTTGAATGCGACACAAATTGGGGAAAAATAAGTGCCAATTTCCTCCTTGCGCCGTCCCTTGGGGCTGGACTGATAAGCGGTGGGTCTAAAGAGAGGCAAAGCGAATGAGCGCGTTCAAGACGGCGAAACAGACAGGTGATTTGATGGGGCTGAGCGTTAAGGCGCTTCGGCTTTATGAGGCGCGTGGTCTGGTGTCGCCGGGACGGACAAGCGCTGGCTGGCGGGTTTATGGGCCGGAGGATTTTGCGCAATTGCACAAAGTGCAGACGCTGAAATCTATCGGGTTTTCATTGGCCGAGATTTCGGACCTACTTGATGGCGGGATTGAATTGGGAAGCGTTCTGGATACGCAAGCCTCAGCACTCGCCCATCAACAGGAGCGGCTCTCGCGCGCCAGACATGTCGTGGCCAAAGCGCAAGCCCAACTCAAAGATGGCCAGACCCTCTCTACAGACGATCTGATAAATCTGACACAGGAGACCGATATGAGTGAATTTGAATGGACCGAGGCGCATGAGGAATTGGCTGCGCGGCACTATACGAAGGAACAACGCGACGCATTTGCTGCGCGGAAGATGTCACCCAAATTCCAAGCCGAGGTTACGGCGAGATGGGAAAGCATTCTCGCCGATGCGGAAAAGTTGCGGCATGGCGCGCCGGATACGCCGGAAGCTATTGAACTTGGCAAACGGTGGATGGCGGCGGCGCAATTGTTCTCTTTGGGTGATGCGCATGTCGATAAAGCAACCGAAAATTGGTATGAGGACGGCTTCTCAGATCCGGAAACGGCGAAACTCATGCCGTTTTCCAAAGAGGTTTGGGAATTTGCCAAGGCCGCAATCATTGCGGGGCAAGCGCGTGACGGGATTGTCTAGCCTACACCTACCGGCAGGCCCTAACCTCTCGGATGGGCCTCTCGGTGGACGGCTTTGAGCCTCTCACCATCGACGCCGGTATAGACTTGCGTTGTGGAAAGTGAGGCGTGGCCGAGGAGGGTCTGAATGGCGCGCAGGTCTGCGCCGTTTGCCAGGAGGTGCGTGGCGAAGGCGTGGCGAAGGGCATGGGGGGTGGCGGTTTTGGGCAGGCCAAGCTCGCCGCGCAGGAGCTGGACGCGGGCTTGGACAATGCGTGGAGAAAGCGGGCCGCCTTTCTCGCCGCGGAACAGGGCATCATTTGCGCCAAGAGCGTAAGGGCAGGTTTGCACATAGGCGGCCACCGCCTGACGGATCGCGGGCAGGATGGGGATAATGCGTATTTTGCCACCCTTGCCTTTGATGCGCAGGCGTTCGGGCAGGTTCGCGTCTGCGCCCGTAAGGCTCAGGGCCTCGGAGATACGAAGGCCTGCGCCATAGAGCAATGATAGGATGGCGGCATCGCGCGCGCCGACCCAAACCGATTTTTCGAGATTAAGCTCTGCCTGCTCGATCATCTCTTTGGCGACCGGGACGGAGACGGGGCGCGGCAATCTGGCCGGGCGTTTGGGGCCTTCGAGATAGTGGATTTCTGCGTTCGGTAAGCCGTGCATCCGGTCGAGCCAGCGATAGAGCGCTTTGATCGAGGATAAGAGGCGCGCAATGGAGGCGTCGCTCAGGCCATCTCTTCTGCGGGCGGCGAGGAAGGCGCGGATGTCGCGTGCGCCCAGCTTCGAAAGTGCGACTGGGCCGGGTTCGGCTCCGGTGTGGGCGCGGGTGAAGCCAAAGAATCCGGCGAGGTCTGAATTATAAGCGCAAATGGTGTGGGCGGCTAAGCGGCGTTCGTCGCGCGCATAGCTGATAAAGGCATTGAGGAGGTCCATGATGGGGAGTTTAGGGCGGTGGTGTTAAAGACGGGTAAGCGCTGTGATGGCGGCAAAGCCGGACCTGCCCATTCCCCTCTCCTTCGGGCTGATGTATCGGGGTGTCCTTATGCCCGTTGCCCGTATTCTTTTCCCGATCGCTTTGCCCGAGCCGTTTGACTATGCGGTGCCGGAGGGGATGGAGGTTGTGGCGGGGAGCTATGTGATGGCACCGCTTGGCAAGACGGTCCGCAGCGCGGTGGTGTGGGAGGTGGTTGGTGACGAGGTGGCCGAGGGGCGGACGCTGAAATTTGTCGAGCATGTTTATGATACCCCGCCTATGAGCGCGGCGATGCGCAAATTTGTCGATTTCACGGCGCGTTATACGGTGGCGGCGCCCGGGGCGGTTCTGGCTATGGCGCTTCGGGCGCGGGGCGGATTGCAGCCCTCGCCACGCGAGACGGTTTATATATTGACCGCAGAGACGCCAGACCGGATGACCGAGGCGCGGGCGCGGGCGCTCGATGCAGCGGCGGCGCTTTGTCCGGCCTCGGCAGGTGCGATTGCGCAAGAGGCGGGCACGTCGAGCGCTGTGGTTACGGGGCTGGCAAAGGCCGGGGCGCTTGCTGCTAAGCGGGTGGATATTGATGCGCCATTTGCGCTGCCCGATAGCGGACTGGCGGGGAAGATGCTGACTGAGGAGCAGGCGCAGGCAGCGAAGACACTCACGGGTCAAGTCGAGGCGGGCGGGTTTGCGCCATTTTTGCTCGACGGGGTGACAGGCTCTGGCAAGACGGAAGTTTATTTCGAGGCAATTGCGGCGGTACTACGCAAAGATCCTCACGCTCAGGTTTTGATCCTATTGCCCGAGATTGCGCTGACGCAAGCTGTTTTGGCGCGATTTACCGAGCGGTTCGGTGCGCCGCCGACGCCGTGGCATTCGGGGCTTTCGCAGAAAGAGCGGCGCAGAAGCTGGCGTGAGGCGGCGCATGGGCGCGCGCGGATTATTATTGGCGCGCGGTCGGCGCTGTTCCTGCCCTATCAAAAGCTTGGGCTGATTATCGTCGATGAGGAGCATGATGGCTCCTATAAGCAGGAGGATGGCGTGGTGTATCATGCCCGCGATCTGGC
>CALLUH010000146.1 GCA_938011445.1 uncultured Hyphomonadaceae bacterium | reverse complement strand
AGCTGAACCGGCACATCGGTCGCTTTGAGAATTGCTTCAACCGCTGCCGCGTTTGTCGCCCGCCCATCAAACGCCCCGTTCAAATCGACGACATGCAGCCGGTTAAAGCCCATTTTCGCGAATTTGGCCGCCTGATCGCCTGGGTCGGCATTAAATTTGGTCGCCTTGTCCATCTCCCCCCGGATCAGCCGCACGCAAGCGCCGTCTTTCAGGTCAATCGCCGGATAAAGGTTAAACGCGCTCATATTGTCCATTTCACAAAATTGGCGAGCAGCTGAAGCCCCGCTTTTTGACTTTTCTCGGGGTGGAATTGCGTGCCGAACAGATTGTCCTTGGCCACCGCCGCCGCGATCGTCTGCCCATACTCGGTTGTTGCCGCAATAGTAGAGTCCGAAGCAGAGTCAAACGCATATGAATGGACAAAATAAACGTGGGATAAGTCGCCAAGCCCCTGTAGGACAGGATGAGGCTTATACGCCCTGATCTCGTTCCACCCCATATGCGGAACCGCGAGACCGCCTTCAGGCCTAATCGGCGCGACCCGCCCCGAAATCCAGCCCAGACCGGCCGTCTCGCCGTCTTCAAGCCCAATATCGGCCATAAGCTGCATGCCTACGCAAATCCCCAAAAACGGCTTTCCGCCCCGAATAACCTCGTTTTCAAGCGCCTCGACCAGCCCGTCACGCGCCTTGAGCCCCGCCATGCAATCTGCAAAATGCCCCACCCCAGGCAGCACAATCCTGTCCGCCCGCGCCAGTCTCTCCGGCTGATCTGTCAGTTCAATCTCGCAAGAAACTTCCGCCAAATCCGCCGCCGCCCGCAGCGCCCGCGCGGCCGAATGGATATTCCCAGAGCCATAATCTATCAGGGCAATCGTCTGCATAGCCCGCTCTTAGAACCAATTACCTTTCCCCGCAATTGTCCGTCCTAATAAACCACGCCTCTCCCACACCCCCCAGTGGCAGGATTTTACTCCGCCGTTGACAGCCGCTTCAACCCCCTCGGCTCCCTTGGTGGGGTCTGTCGCAAGGATATGAATACTCCGGTTTAGCAGGACCGCGCCGTCTATATCTGTGCGGTTGAGCGCCCCCTTGCGCAGGCGCTTAATCTCGGTCTCATTCTTGCCGAAGGCTTTGAGGAACGCTTAGGTAAACCTCCCCAGCTCAAATGCTTCCAGAACAAGCCTTGAGATAGCTTCTTCGATTTCAACAGCGTTCATGGTGTCCCCAAGCTCTGAGCAATTCATACATGTATTTGGCAGGTCGGCAATCTGCAAATGAACGATCGAGGGCGGCGCTCTGGGGGCCAAGATTCGCGTGATTTTAGCCTAGATTCACGGTGCCTCTGCAATTTTTTCTGACGCGGTTTTACCGATGAAATCGCCTGCCATTATTACAGATCGCGGTCGTTTTCAGCGCCGTACCGAAAATAACAAAAAAATTTATTTTGACCTTGAAAACATTGAGAAAACCGGAATTTTTCAAATGCCCAATCAGCAAAATATGCAATGAATACCGGCGTTTACAAATCATGAAAAATTAACAATAACAGGGTGTTGACGGGTATGCCGATCTTTGCCGACAATTAGAGCGAAGGAGACAGCCATGCACCCAAGCGTTTTGAACATGCTATTTGGCGAACACACCGACGCCGTGCTCGGCTACGGGTTGCCGATTGACGCGTTCTGCCGATTGGATACCCCCAAGCGCCACGCACTGGTCGCTTCGGTGACAACGGCTCGGTCGCAGCGTCAGAAGCTTGAGGTTTCCAAAGTTTGCGGTTTGCTCGCGAAGAAGGGGGATGGGGTTTCCCTTAGGTCGCTGCTGCACCCTGGCCTAGCGGATATTCCGTATTCGGTGTTTAATCGTATCAGTGACCATTCCCTCTGGTCGGCAAAGGATTACCGGCAAATATTGAAACTGTCCAAATGCCCCGAGGCGCGCGCTATTTTGCGGCACAGTCGGCAGATCAATAGATCGGATATTGCAATCCTCAATGAGCTATCCGCCCCGTGGCGGAAGCGCGGCATCTTTGAGGTTTTGGAGACACTTCAGCAAGCGCGAGCGCTGATGTGTCTGGGTGAGGCGGTTCGGTTCGTCGCAGATGCTGACCGAGAACGGGCCTTTGTTGCGGCGATTGATTCTAGCGGCAGCTTCAGCGGAATAGAAGAACGCTTCTGGCGTATCCTCTACAAAAACCAGACATCCCCCGAGGCCCCCTTGAATAGCACGCAGAGCTTCGAGCGTATCAATTCTGAAGAACAATGCAGGAAGCTTGCAAAAGCGGGGCATTGTTTTGGCGATCTTTCAATGATTGAGGCGGTGTTTACATCGGACTCGCTGTTTTATTCATGGACGGGGGCGAAGGACGCTGTGGTTGAGCTGATCAGAGATGCTGGGCCGTTTGGCTGGTACATTGGCGAAACGTGCCGCCCGAAAACAAAATCTCTGACCCGCTTGCAGTTCAAGGCGCTGGAGGAAGACCTGAGCCAGCTGCGCGCGCCCGTTTCATCAAACCAGTGGACTCGAAAGATACAGAGCGCTTTTCGGGCTTTACGAGGATAGAACATATGTCAGCGATTTATTTACGTGGCGCTGAGCTTTTCGATGCGCGGCTCATGAGCGACGCCGGATCAATGCCAAGGGCGTCGCACCAGCGAACAAACTCCAGAACGTCAAGCCGCCTGTCGAGGCGTTCGGTTTTTGTAATGAAGGATTGCGGGCGTTTGAGCTTCGCCGCCAGCGAGGTTTGAGTCTCACCTTGGTCTAGCCGCGCAGTCTTTAGCTGCCGGATAAGCCATTTGTAAGTTGCCGACTCCAGAGTGCGGGACATGATTTTCGCCGTTGCTTTTAAGACGGCTAATGTTTAGTCCTTTTTGGAATATAACCCATTTTAGACTAAAGAGCGAGGATTGAACTATGGCTGGAATTTTTAATGGGCTGATCTGGGTCATTTTTTGGGCCGTGGTGATGGTACCCACATTCGGCAAGGCCTTATTGGTGTTCATACCGTACCTTTTTCTGACTTTTGCTGGCTCGCAGACCCGTGCGGACAAAGCGAATGAGAATTTGAAGACAGTCCTGATGTCAAGCGAGGCCATATCTGCCAAAGCCATTCAAAAAAGA
>CALLUH010000145.1 GCA_938011445.1 uncultured Hyphomonadaceae bacterium | reverse complement strand
GGTAATCACCGATTGCACACCATCCGCAATCGCGCTTTCAATCTCGACCCCGCGGTTCATCGGCCCGGGATGCATCACCAGCGCATCCGGTTTTGCCAGTGCCAATCGCTCCGCCGTCAGCCCGTAAAACCGGAAATATTCGCGCCTACTCGGCAAGTAAGACCCATCCATCCGCTCGGTCTGCAGCCGCAGCATCATCACCACATCCGCCCTTTCAAGCGAGGCATCAAACCGCGTAGATGCCGAAGCCGCCCCCCAGGTTTCCGTCCCCGCTGGCATCAGCGTGCGCGGGGCGACCAGATGCACGTGTGCACCCAGAAGATGCAGCGCCATCGTCGTCGAGCGGGCGACGCGGCTATGGGCAATGTCCCCGCAAATGACCACCTTCAGCCCCTCGCACGTTCCCTTATTGCGCCGTATCGTTAGCGCATCGAGCAGAGCTTGGGTCGGATGTTCGTGCGTGCCGTCGCCTGCATTGATCACCGCGCAATCAACTTTCCGGCTCAAGAGCTTCACCCCGCCAGATGAGGCATGCCGGATCACCAGCGCGTCGGGCCGCATCGCGTTCAGCGTCACCGCCGTATCAATCAGCGTCTCGCCCTTCTTCACAGAGGAGGTCGCCACAGGCATGTTAATGACATCTGCCCCCAGCCGCTTGGCCGCAATCTCGAAACTCGACATAGTCCGCGTCGAGTTCTCGAAAAACAGATTAACAATGGTCTTATGAGCAAGCTTCGCTTCAGGCCGCGCGCCTCGCCGCGTCAGCTCGACATAGTCCTCTGCCAGATCAAGAAAATAGGAAATATCGAGCGGATGAAGCCCCTCAATTCCTAAAAGGTGGCTTCGGGAAAAACGATGCGCGTGCGCGGTCTCGGCCATAAGATCCCAATCCGATTTTGCACCGTTTAATCGCCAAGCCCCAAAACAGCAAGCCCAGGCGTGAAGATTTGGGGAACCGGCCCCACGGCTTCAGCTCCACAAATCCCTCACAGGAATCCCCCTAGCGCCATCCACCAATCGCGTGCGATACTCTCGCGCAAGTAAGCACCTCCAAACACCGGACACACAGACATGTATGCAAGTTCCGAAACCACAGCGCGCAAGAGAGAGCGGTAACTGCCCCCACCGACACACATAACGCCTTTGCGCATATCGAACAAAGACGCCCGCCGCCTCTGGCTCGATGCGCAGGCGCTCGCCCGCCCGCCCACGGGCAATCCGGACTTACTCGCCATCATCAAACAGCTCGGCTATATCCAGCTCGACACCATCCAGACCGTCTCCCGCGCCCATCACCATATCCTCTGGAGCCGCGCCCAGCATTATCGCGAACCCATGCTCGAAAAGCTGCTCTCGACCGACCGCGCTCTGTTCGAACATTTCACCCATGACGCAAGCGTCCTGCCCATGGACATCTATCCCGCATGGCGTCGGCAATTTACCCGCCTCGAAGCCAAAGTGCGCAAATGGGAATGGCACCGCAATATGCTCGATGCCGATGGCCGCAATCTCCTCATCGAGCGCATCGAAAAAGAAGGCCCCCTCTCGACCGCCGCTTTCGACACCAAAGTGGTAAACCCCAAGCCGAAAATGTGGAACCGCCCGCCCCACAAGCTCGCCCTCGACTATCTCTGGTATGCCGGAACCCTGTCCACCTCCCACCGCGAAAACTTCAAGAAATTCTACGACCTCTCCACCCGCATCATTCCGCCCCATCTGTTCGAAGACCACTGGCCCGACACCAAACAGATCGACTGGCTCATCCGCGGCGCATTAGAGCGTCTCGCCTTTGCCAATGAAGGCGAGATAAAACGCTTCTGGGACGCGATGAGCGCCAAAACCGTCAAAGCATGGATGGCCGAACATGGCCCCGGCCTTACCCCCGTCGAAATTCAGGCTGCCGATAAGACATGGCACAAAGCCCACGCCTTGCCCGACATCGAAGCCCGCCTGGCTGCCGCCCCGAAGCCCACCGCCCGTCTGCGCATCCTAAACCCGTTCGATCCCGTAATCCGCGACCGCAAACGCCTCAAACGCCTGTTCGGCTTTGACTATCGTATCGAGATTTTCGTCCCCGCCGCCAAGCGCGACTATGGCTATTATGTCTATCCCTTGCTCGAAGGAAGCCGCTTGATAGGCCGCGCCGACATCACAGCCGACCGCAAAGCCAAAACCCTCACCCTCAAAAAGCTCTGGCCCGAACAGGGCGTAAAATGGACCCAAGCCCACGCCAGAAAGCTTGACACCGAGCTTGCCCGCTTCGCCAAACTCGCCTGCGCAAAGACCGTCCACACCGCCCCTGACCATCTCGCTTGAAACACGCACCCCCTTGTGCCACTGCCTAAGACCCTGTACCCGCTCGGATCAGCAGTATCGGCGTCAGTTTCTACCAGTGAGGGTGGACCGCGCGTCCTCCCCCAAAGCCCTGGATCAAGAGGGCCGGAAAGAAAAACATGACCCATTTTGAAGGCGTCGCGCCTGCGCTCGCAGAGGCCCTGTCCGCGCGCGGCTATGAAACCCTAACCCCCGTCCAGACCGCCATGCTCGACCCCGAGCTTTCAGGCAAAGACCTCCTTGTTTCCGCCCAGACCGGCTCGGGCAAAACGGTCGCGTTCGGTATCGCCGCTGCCGCCGACATGCTCTGCGAAGATGGCCGTCTGCCCCGCGCAGACCTGCCTTTCATGCTGGTCATCGCGCCGACCCGCGAGTTGGCCCTCCAG
>CALLUH010000144.1 GCA_938011445.1 uncultured Hyphomonadaceae bacterium | reverse complement strand
ACAAGTTGAGAGGGACTTATGAGACATAGATTTAACCTGAAATTTGGCGTCGCCGTTACCGCGCTTATGCTCGGCATGTCTGCCACGGCAAATGCGCAAGCGGCCGGAGACGTTGAAGATGAGGAAGCGGTGCAGGAAACTGTTACCGTTCTGGGGTCTCGCCGTCAGGCGCGCTCGGCGGATGACACGATTGCACCAATCGACGTTATTGGCGCCGATGAACTGAACAAGCAGGGGGACGTTGACCTGCTCAACGTTTTGCGGACCTCGGTTCCATCATTCAATGTTAACGAACAACCAATCTCTGATGCTGCCACGCTCGTGCGTCCGGCAAACCTCAGAGGACTGCCACCTGATTCGACACTTGTTCTGGTCAACGGCAAGCGCCGTCACCGCTCGGCAGTTATCGCCTTTCTCGGGGGCGGTGTTTCGGATGGTGCGCAAGGCGCAGACCTTTCTGTTATTCCGTCAATCGCGCTCAAGCAAGTCGAAGTTCTGCGCGACGGCGCGGCGTCGCAATATGGCTCTGATGCGGTTGCGGGCGTTCTGAACTTTACCCTTCGTGACAATACGGAAGGCTTCATTCTGGAAGGCCAGTGGGGCTCGACCTATGCGGGCGATGGCGACCAGTTCCGCGTTGCGGCAAACTTCGGTGTGCCAATCCCCATCGCTCAGGGCGGTTTCCTGAATATCAGTGCCGAATATGGTGAAGCAGATGCAACTGACCGTTCGGTCCAGCGTGATGATGCGCTTGATCTGATTGCGGCGGGCAATACGGCCGTCCAGAGCATCAATGTCAACACAGTGACCGATGAAGTGGTCCAGATTTGGGGCCAGCCTGAAGTTCGCGGTGATTACAACATCTTCGCCAACTCAGCAATCCAATTGGCTGACAGTCTCGAAGTCTATGCCTTCGGTAATTATGCCGAGCGCGAGGTTGAAGGGGGCTTCTTCTTCCGGAATCCGATTACACGCGGGGGTGTGTTCTCCAATGATGATGGCGAGACGCTTCTTGTTGGCGATTTGACCGATGATGGTACTGGCAATTGCCCGACCGTTACGGTGACCGATCTTGTGCCCGACCCGGTTGCGTTTCAGCAAGTCCTTGATGATCCCGATTGCTTCGTTTTCAACGAGATTTTCCCGGGCGGCTTCACACCGCGCTTTGGTGGCGATCTGACGGACTATTCTTTCGTTACCGGTGCGCGCGGCGAGATCCCGCTTGGTGGCTCTGGTCTTTTCTATGATGTCAGCTTTACACGTGGTTTCAATGAAGCGGACTTCTTCATTAACAATACGATTAATGCGAGCCTTGGGCCGGATACACCTCTGAATTTTGATCCGGGTACGTATCAGCAGAAAGACACGAACCTCAATCTGGACCTAAGCTATGGTGTCCCGAATACAATTTTCGCATCGGACATCAACTTTGCGGCCGGTTTTGAATGGCGTCGTGAAGAGTTCGAAATCATTGCGGGCGATGCAGCTTCGTTCGAGCTTGGCCCGTTGTCAGCTCAGGGCTTCTCGTCCAGTTCGAACGGCTTTGGCGGCTTTAATGCTGGCAATGCCGGTGTGAACTCGCAAGAGAACTATGCGATCTATTTCGACACCGAAGTCGATGTCACTGACCAACTGACGGTTCAGGGCGCCGTGCGCTATGAGGATTTCTATGACTCCTTTGGCGATACGTTGAACTGGAAAGTCGGCGGCCGCTATGAGATCTCGGATGCGATCTCTGTTCGCGGCACTTACTCGACGGGCTTCCGTGCTCCGACAGCCGGACAGGCAAATGTCTCGAACGTAACCACAGCCTTTACCGGTGGCGTCTTGCAGGATCAGGGCACCTTGCCGCTGAACAGTGCTGCTGGGCAAGTGGTTGCTGATTTCCTTGAGGCGAGTACTGGCGTGCGTCCCGAGCTTGGACCTGAAGACTCGGAGAATATCTCGGTTGGGGCAGCGTTTAATTTTGCTGGCGCGAGCCTGACGGTCGATTATTTCCGGATCAATGTTGATGACCGTATTTCGATCTCCGATCAGCAGGATTTTGTTGGAGCATTGACAGCGATCGGCGCGACAAATGGTGTTGTTATACCAGCCGGTTCCTTGCCAATTGCGGCCCTGCAACAACTTGACGCGGCGGGCGTGATCAATTTCGGTGACTTTGCAGGCTCCGAGGATCTCGTCTCGTTCGGCTTCTTTACCAACTCGTTTGATACCCGCACGCAAGGCATCGACGTGGTCGGTAATACAAGCTTCGAGTTCTATCCGGGAGGGAACACGACCTTCACGGGTGCGTTTAACTGGACTGACACGTCGGTAACAGACAATGGTCTCGACACAGCGGCGCCGCTGAGCTTTGGCCGTCAACGTCAGCTTGAAGAGAACATTCCGCAGTTCCGCGGCAATGTTTCTGTCAACCACACCCATGACAAGTTCTATGGCTTGGCTCGGGTGAATGTGTTTGGCGAGTTCTTCGAGTGTCACCTTGACTCGACCAATACTGATCCGGCGTCAGGCTGTGATCTGCCGATTGATGGCAGCATTCAGGTCTCTGTCGATCTTGAGGCTGGTTATCGGGTCACCGAGAACTTCGAAATCTCGGTTGGTGCACGTAATGCGTTCGACTCAGATCCGACCGAGAATCCCTTCTCTGGGGTTGCGGGCGCGCAGTTCCCGACCACGGCACCGAACGGCTTTAATGGCGGTTCATACTATGTCCGTGCACGGGCAACTTTCTAAGCGGAAACGCTTTTGAAAATTGGAAACTGGAAAAGGCCTCGCTTCTTGCGGGGCCTTTTTTGTGTTCAGGATTTGGTCCCGGGGGATAGGCTCGCTAAAGCGGTTTTGACATCAAGATGACCGGAACCGTGATGCCATCCTCATCGGGCACGGATACATCTTCGACAATCTGATAGCCGCAGCGCTCGTAGAATGGCAGGCCGGGCGCGGTTGCTCCCAGCTCGGCGCGCGTGAACCCAGCAGCCCTGGCTTCGCGCTCGCTCCTCTCGATCAGTGCGAGGCCAATACCGCGCCGCGTATAATCGGGATGGGTATACATTGCCCGCACTTTCGCCGCTTCGGTTTTCGGGTCGGCCATAGCGCTGTCGCGGTTTGCAGAATGGTCGCCGCCATAAAGCGTGCGCCGCGCCGACCAACCACCACAGCCGACAAGGACATCTTCAATATAAACGAGATAATAGGTTCCGTCCGCAATCAATTCCCGATCAATCCCCATAGAGGCATCCGAACGCTTGACCTGTTCCTCATCAAGAAATTTGGGCAGAATCACACGCATCGACAGCGCCATAAGCGCCATAATGTCCTCGCTATCGTCGAGCGTTGCCTGTCTGATTTCTAGCATGCAGCCCCCCTCCAAGCCTCAACCCGCACAGGCGTTCAGAGCGCGGTCGTCCTCGCTGAGCATTTCGGCTACGCGGTAGGGTTCGTCTGTGGCCAGTAGGACCAGTCCGTCGCGGACCATATCGCGGTATTCGCTGCCATCGCCATCAGCCCAGTATTTGTCGTCCAGCCGTTCACCGCGGCGGCCCAGTGTTCCGAAGGCCGCTTCAACCTCCTCGCGGGCAAGCCGGTCCCATGCCGGTTTGTCCGGCGCGCGTGTGCCTGTCCATGCCACCACTTTCGCAGCGTCCACGCCAAGGTCCTCGAGCTTGCCCAGATCCCGCGATCCGCGTGCGCTAGCCGTCAGCATCATCTCCGGCGCGAGGCGTTGGACTGTGCCGGTATCGGCGTCCGAATAGGTAATCAGTAGCACATTGTTTTCAGCGCCCGCAGCCCGCACGGCGCTGATCACGCTGCGCCAGCCGGTTGTCTCTTTCTTGTCAAGTTCCAGCACAGCGCCATTTGCAACGGCCCAGTCGAGTGCGTCCCCAAGCTTTGGCGGGTGAAACCGCGTCGTCCGGCCTTCATTATCCACAAGCGAGAGATCCGAAATATCGGCCCAGTCGGTATCGGCGACGGCACCATTGCCCGTCGTGGTGCGCCCCAGCGAGCGGTCATGGAGCAGGAACAGAACGCCGTCGCGGCTTGTCGCAATGTCAATTTCGAAGACGCGGATGCCTTTGGAAAAGCCATAATCGAGTGTCTGGATGGCGTTTTCGGGGAAGCCCTTGGCAGGACCAGCGCGATGGGACGCAATCAAAACGCCACCTGTCTCGCGTACGCAATCGAAAAAGGCGGGCAGATTGGAGGTCGTAATCGCGGGCAGGGCGGCGTCTGGTACCGCCGGAGCCTCGACCGCCCCTTCAGAACAGGCCGTAAGTGCCGTGATTGCCGAAATTATAAAGAGGTGACGCATGGGCAAGTTCCTTCGGTCCATTGCCCAGAGGTTTAGCTCAGATTAGAGTGGGTGCAAATGGCCGATGAATAAGGGCCAAGTGAATGATGGGAGACCGAATATGCTCGGAATAATGCAGGATTGGCCGCTAACGGTAGACAAGATTATGGATCATGCGCAGTTGCAGCATGGCAAGCGCGAGATCATTACGCGGCGGGTTGGCGGCGAAATTGTTCGGACGACATATGCGGATGTCTTTGTGCGCTCCAAACAGGTGTCCAATGCGCTGAAAGCGGGCGGCATCGGCCTTGGTGACCGTGTGGCGACGCTCGGTTGGAACTCGGCGCGCCATATGGAAACATGGTATGGGGCGATGGGGATTGGCGCTGTGCTGCACACGATCAATCCGCGCCTGCACCCTGAACAGATCGCATGGATTGCCAATCACGCCGAAGACAAGGTGCTGGTGTTTGATACGACGTTTCTGCCGATCATCGAAGCGGTGAAAGAGCATTTGCACACGATCAAGACTTTTGTGATCTATTGCGATGA
>CALLUH010000143.1 GCA_938011445.1 uncultured Hyphomonadaceae bacterium | reverse complement strand
GTTCATCCAAGTCAGCGCATCGGAATTGGCTTTGTCGCCAATGGCGTGGAAGGCGATCTGGACATTGGCATTATAGGCTCTAACCAAAAGGGCGATGGTGTCCTCTTCTGTGCTCAGGGCAAGGCCGGACGTGTCCGGGCGGTCGGAATAAGGCTCGAACAATAGAGCGCCGCGTGAGCCAAGTGCGCCATCCATATAGATTTTGACGGCGCGGTTCTGGATGGTGTCCGTTTCATGTGCGCGGGTGGCGGCAATGTCGAAGCCTTCCGTGTCGAAGGCATTGTGGACGCGGATGGGGAACTCGCCAGCGGTATCGAGGGTTTCCATGATCGGGGCTTCGATTGCGGAGACGGACATATTGTGCAGGCCTGTCCAGCCGCGCGCGGCGTAGAGTTTCGAGCCGGTTTCCAGTGCTGTGGCAATATCGCCCTCGCTCGGGGCGGCGACGAGGGAGGTGACGAGCGCCATGGCATTGTCAACGAAGATGCCTGTGGCAGCGCCGGTGTCGCTGCGTTCGATTGCGCCGCCTGCGGGGTTTGGCGTGCTGTTTGTGATGGCGGCGGCGGTCATGGCGGCGGTGTTGGCGACAAGGGCGTGGCCGTCTGCGCGGATGAGGATGACGGGTTTGTCGGGCGCAGCTTTATCGAGATCGGCGGCGTTCGGCATGCGGGCTTCGGGCCAGCCGGTTTCGATCCAGCCGCGTCCGAAGATAATCTGGCCAGCCGGAACGGCGGAGGCTTCTTCTTCGATGCGGACAAGGAGTTCATCGACTGAGGCGGTGCCAAAGAGGTCGAGCGTTAGTTCGCGCTGGCCGATGCCTAAGAGGTGGGCATGGCCATCGACAAAGCCCGGGAAAAGCGTTGCGCCGTCAAACTTGATGATTTCGGCAGGGCCGTCCGGGGTTGTGGCGCGGGCGTCCGAGCCGAGCGGGAAAGTGGCAAGGATGCGGCCTTCGGCATTGACCGCTAGCCCCGAGATTTGCGGCTCTTGCGGATTGCCGGTGTAGATCGTGTCGGCGGTGAAGATACGCGCTGGTTCGGTAAGGACGATTTCATCGGGCGCTCCGGATGTGTCCGAGCAGGCGGAGAGGCCGAGCGCGATGACGCTGAAGGCGGCGAAATGATACGGGCTGACTGGACGCATGATAGATCTCCCTCTGGGGCGTTTATGGCATAGTCGGGCTTGGCTCGCCAATCAGGATTTTGCGGGATCATCCTTTGCCTCGCGGGTGGCTTGTTTGTGTTCGCGGCGGACGGTGCGGCCGGTTTTAACGGCGTCTTTGCCGAATTTGGCGCGGGCGATGTCTGCGGCGCGTTCGGCGCTGGCGCGTTTTTTAACATTGGGGTCGAGCAGGTCGGCGGCATCGGTTTCAGCGGCGGGGGTGAGGGTGGAGATGCCGACGCCGATGAGGCGGAATTGGCGGCCTGTGGCTTCGCGGGCGAGCAGGGTTCGGGCGGTGCGGAAAATGGTTTGCGAGAGCTGGGTCGGGCTTGCCAGCGTGGTGCGGCGGGTGATGGTTTTGAAGTCGGCGGATTTGAGTTTGAGGGTGACAACGGCACCCTCGACCCGCGCGGCTTTGGAGCGGTCGGCGGTTTTCACGCTCAAGCGCCAGAGCTCGTCTTCGAGTTCGCCAAGCTCGTGGATATTGGCGAAGAAAGTGGTTTCGGCAGAGACGGATTTGCGCACGCTGTCGGGGCTGACGCGGCGATTGTCGCGGCCAAAGGCGCGTTCGGACAGCCAGAGCCCGGTCTCGCCATAGCGGGCGATCAGTTCTTTTTGGGGAGCCGCTTGTAGATCGGCAATGGTGCGGTAGCCGTCGCGGACAAGCTTTGCGGAATGTTTAGGGCCGACGCCGTGGAGGAAGGCGGGCGGATGGGGGGCGAGGAAGGCGGGGGCTTCTTCGGCGCTTAAAGCGGCGAACCCGCGAGGTTTATCAAGCTCGCTTGCGGTTTTGGCGAGGAATTTGTTGGCCGAGAGCCCGATGGAGACAGTGATGCCAACGTCTTTCTCGATGTCGAGGGCAAGGCGGGCGAGAACGGCGGCGGGTGGGGCTTTGTTGGCTTTGGTGGTGCCGGACAGGTCGAGATAGGCTTCGTCGATGGAGACGATTTGGACGAGCGGGGTTAAAGCGCGCATTTTTTCGCGGATTTGCGCGGCGGCGATCTGGTAGGCTTCATAGTCGGGGGGCACGACAATGGCATTCGGGCAGGCCTGAAGCGCCTTGAACATGGGCATGGCGGAGTGGGCACCATAGAGACGGGCGATATAGCAGGCGGCCGAGACGACGCCGCGCCTGCCGCCACCAATAAGAACCGGACTGTCTTTCAACTCCGGATTGTCTCTCATGGCGATTGCGGCGTAGAAAGCATCGCAATCGACATGGGCAATGTTCAGACTTCCGAGCGCTTGGTGAGCGATAAGCCGACGTCCGCTGCAATGAGGGCAGACGTTTGTGCGCTGTGCATGGAGGGTTATGCAGTCTCGGCAGAGCGTTTCCATGGGGAGTTTATCCTCCAGCGAGCGTTGCACTAAGCCATTGATTATTCGCTATTGTAAATAATGATTAACGATCTGTGGCTAGGGTTGGCCAGTAATTACGGGATCGTCCCGAATCATATCTAGTGAGACACATGGCAGATAAGCCACGCAAATCTGTACTAGTGGTCGAAGATAATGAGCTGAATATGCGGCTTTTTTGCGACCTGCTGGATGCGTTCGGATACGATACGCATACAAGCCGCGACGGTGCGCGTGCGGTCGAAATTGCCCGCGCCAAACAGCCTGATTTGATTATTATGGACATCCAG
The DNA here is from genome assembly GCA_938011445.1 of uncultured Hyphomonadaceae bacterium. GTDB lineage: Bacteria > Pseudomonadota > Alphaproteobacteria > Caulobacterales > Hyphomonadaceae > CALLCD01. The sequence goes on along the minus strand of CALLUH010000143.1, from coordinate 12,548 downwards.
CTTCCAGAAGTGTCTGGCCTCGATATTACCCGTTGGATCAAGGATGATAAGGAGATTGCCCACATTCCGGTGCTGGCTGTGACCGCTTTTGCCATGCGCGCGGATGAGCAGCGCGTCCGGGCGGCGGGGTGTGAGGGCTATTTGTCCAAGCCAATCCAGATGTCGAGCTTCATACGGGCGGTGGAGGAATTGACCAGCGGAGCTGCGAAATCATGAGCGGGCGAATTCTGGTCGTAGATGATATTCTGGCAAACCGGCGACTGCTTCAGGCCAAGCTGGAGGCGCGCTATTTTGAGGTGATTCTGGCCTCAAATGGGCATGAAGCGCTCAAGGCGGCTGTTGAGCAGTCACCCGATGTTATTCTGCTCGACGTCATGATGCCCGGCATGGATGGTTATGAAGTCTGCCGCCGGCTGAAAGCCGACCCGAAGACCGCATTTATTCCCGTTGTCATGGTGACCGCCCTCAGCCAGCAGGAAAGCCGACTACAAGGGCTCAAGGCGGGCGCAGACGATTTTATTACCAAGCCATTTGATGATTTTGGCCTGTTGACCCGGATCGGGGCCTTGTTGCGCTATCACAGCGTTGCCAGCGAACTGCGTCAACGCGAAGCCAGTGGTGCGCCACAGGTGTTTGACCTTGATCTGGATGCAGAAGCGATGGATCGCCCTTCGCGCGTTGTTGTGGTTGATGAGAGTGTTCATCGGGCTCGGCGTATCTCTGACTATCTGCGCCGTGCGGGCCATGTCACGGCATCCTTGCAGGATGCCGGGCGCGAAGCGGAGGGACGTGGCATAGATGTTCTGATCCTCGCACTTGATCAGCAGGGCTTTGATCCCTTGCGCCTTTGTGCCCAGTTCAAAATGGGCGAACGTACACGCGCGGTTGCCATCCTTCTGATTTGTGATGAGTTGACCCAGGATAAGGCGCTTAAAGCCCTGGAGCTGGGCGCGAGCGATATTATTATGTCGCCGGTGGACCGTGAAGAATTGCTTGCCCGCGTGCTGACCCAGACGCGCCGAACGCGCTATATCGAAATATTGAGGCGGCGAGTGGATCGCGGGATCGAGCTGTCGATTATAGACCCGCTGACAGGGCTTTATAACCGTCGCTATATGATGAACCAACTCACTCAATTATTGGGCCGCAGTACCGTTGATGCCGGGCCGGTTTCTGTGGCGGCGTTTGATATTGATCACTTCAAATTGGTCAATGACACACACGGTCATGGTGTGGGGGATGATATTTTGCGACAGTTTGCGGCGCGTCTGCGCGACAATGTGCGCCCTATGGATATTGTCTGCCGTCAGGGCGGTGAGGAATTTCTCATTATTATGCCCGGTATTACAGGAGATCTGGGGTGCATGGCGGCCGAGCGGATACGCTGCGCTGTCGCTGCGCGCGCCTTTGATATGGGCGAAGGTGTGCCGCCGCTTGCAGTGACGGTAAGCGCTGGCGTGGCGACGAATGAAGATCAGCAGTCCGATAGTCCACAAGGCCTGTTGCGCACAGCCGATGAAGCCCTTTATGCGGCCAAGCGGTCCGGGCGCAATCGGGTGATGTCGCGCGCGGCCTGAACGGGCACTCCTGCTGAACCTATGGAATATATGCCCTAAAAACCAATAATGTGGGTCAAGGCTGGATTGGAGGCGATCCTATTTGATCTTGCCTTCTTTGAACTCGACATGTTTGCGGGCAACAGGATCATATTTCTTCATGACCATTTTTTCCGTCAGATTGCGCGGGTTCTTTTTGGTGACGTAATAGAAGCCCGTGCCTGCGGTTGAGTTCAGGCGGATCTTGATGGTTGGGGTCTTGGCCATGACGGGCTCTCTTGTGCGTAGATAGAAAAACGAACCGCTTAATGACGAAACGGGTGGGTTAAGTCAAGCTATGATGCGCTAGCGACGGGCGATTGTTTGGCGGTTTATTTTTATCGTTCGGCGCTTGGACGTCTGGGGCGCATCAGGCCTTCCTGCGCGACGGAGGCGACAAGGGTGCCGTCTTGCTTGAAAATCATGCCGCGATTGAAGCTGCGTGCGCCACCAGCGAAGGGGCTGTCCTGACTGTAAAGGAGCCATTCATCGGCGCGGGCGGGGGCGTGAAACCACATGGCGTGGTCAAGGCTTGCCATCATGGCTTTGCCAGTGTGCCATGAGACGGCGTGGGGCCGCGTGCCGCTGTCGAGCAGGGACATGTCGGAGGCATAGGCCATCAGGCATTGATGGATCGCCGGATCGTCTTCGAAACAGCGCTTGGCGCGGAACCAGACATGGTGTTCGGCGGGCATGGGCTTGGGGTCGGCAAAGCTTTGCGGGTCAACGGGGCGCATTTCGATGGCGCGGGCACGGGTGAGCTGTGCGTGCAGCGCCTCGGGGAACAAATGCAGCGCTTCTTGGCGAAGCTCGCGGCGGGTTTTGAGCCCGTCAGGACCGGGCACGTCGGGCATTTTGGCTTCGTGGAACCAGCCCTCTTCTTGTATCTGGAAAGACGCGGCGAGGTTGAAGATCTGCTTGCCATGTTGGATCGCGACGACGCGGCGGGTGGTAAAAGAGCGGCCATCGCGCGAATGGTCAACCTGATAGATAATCGGGACATTGGGGTCGCCGGGCCGGATGAAATAGGCGTGCATGGAATGACAGACACGGTCTTCGACGGTCTGGTAGGCGGCCATCATAGCCTGGCCAATCACTTGCCCGCCAAACACGCGCTGGGAGGTCTCGTCGGGCGAAACACCACGGAAAAGGTCGGTTTCGAGCCGTTCGAGCTTGAGAAGATCGAGGACGATTTCCAGTGCGTCAGGTTCGGCCATTTGGGTCACTCCGTATTATTTGAGCCATTGGCTATCATGATGCGCTGCGGCATGGAATGGCCTGGGGAGGGGAAAATGGTGGGTGTTTGTTCATTTGTTTATGCTGGTTATTCTGCGAACATGTCCCTAGAACAAAGCGGGCTAGAATAGAGGAATAGACATCCATGGGTTTGATTGGGAATTTGAAGCGCGACTGGGCAACGATTTCGGGTATTCGGAAACTCCTGAAATATACCAGCGACATCACCCCCGAAAGCACGAACCTTCTGGCAGATGATCTTGAGCGCAGCGTGGACAGGCATCGGGCGAATGTTGCCGTCCGGTTTGAAGGCGAGCTGATGACTTATGGCGAGCTTGATGGGCTGGCCAATCGCGTGGCGCACTGGGCGCTCGATCAGGGGCTGAAGGCGGGCGATGCGGTCTCGCTGTTTATGGGCAATTGTCCCGAATATATCGCTGTCTGGTTCGGGCTGGCCAAGGTCGGCGTGGTGACGGGGCTGATCAATCACAATTTGAGCGATGAGGGGCTGGCCCATTGCGTCAATATTGCCGATTCGAAAGCGATTATTTTTGGCACCGAGCAGGCGGAGTTGTTGGAAACGGGACGACCGCATCTGACAGGCGATCTGACCTTCTGGTCTTATGGGCCGAGCGAGAGCGGGACGGATTTGAAAGCTGCGCTGGCGGATATGTCGGACAAGCGGCCCGCGCGGAGCCATCGCGAGGGGCTGAACGGGGCGGATCTAGCGCTGTTTGTCTACACGTCTGGGACGACGGGCCTGCCCAAAGCGGCAAAGCTTGTTCAGGGGCGCACCCAAGGCATGATGCGGACCTTTGTGACGCCAACGGGAACAACGGCGCGGGACCGAGTTTATATCACGCTGCCGCTTTATCATGGCACGGGCGGGCTGTGTGCGGTCGGGATTGCGCTCTATTCGGGGGGGAGCATAATTTTGCGGCGGAAATTTTCCGCATCGAACTTCTGGGATGATGTCGCCGATGAAGGCGCGACGGTGTTCGTCTATATTGGCGAGCTGTGCCGCTATCTGCTCAACCAGCCGACACATCCCAAGGAACGTGTGCACAAGCTGCGGACGGGATTTGGCAATGGGCTGCGGCCCGAGATCTGGCAGGAATTTCTTGACCGGTTCAATGTGCCGTCGTTGGTGGAGTTTTATGGCTCTACGGAGGGCAATGTGTCGTTTCTGAATTTTGATGGCAAGGTCGGCGCAGTGGGACGTATTCCGAAGCTGCTAGAGAAGAAGTTCGATCATGTCGCATTTGTGAAATTCGACATTGAGGAAGAAGTGCCGGTGCGTGACGAGAACGGGCTTTGTATTGTAGCGCAGCCGGACGAGGCTGCTGAAGTCTTGGGGCGGGTGGGCAATGAAGCGCGCACGCGGTTTGAGGGCTATAATGATCCCGAGGCGACAAAGAAGAAATTGCTGCGCGATGTCTTTGAGACGGGTGATCTTTGGTTTCGCACGGGCGATCTGATGCGTAAGGATGGGGACGGCTATATCTATTTTGTTGACCGGATTGGCGACACGTTCCGCTGGAAGGGCGAGAATGTCTCGACCAATGAAGTCGGCGAAGCGCTGACGGGGATTGAGGGAATCGCGCTCGCGAACGTCTATGGCGTGCCGATCCGCGGCATGGATGGCAAGGCGGGCATGGGCGCGATTACGCTGAACGGGGATGTCGATTTCGAGCATTTGCTGGAGGCGCTCAAGGGGCGGCTGCCGGGCTATGCGGTGCCGGTGTTCCTGCGGGTCCAAAGCGAGGCTGAGACGACGGGCACGTTCAAATACCGCAAAGTCGATCTGGTGCGCGAAGGATTTGACCCTGAGGCCGTCGGGGAGCCAGTCTGGTTTGCCCATCCGGACAAGGGCAAATATGTGCTGCTGACGCAAGAAATGTATAATTCCATCCTTAATGGCGGTTTCAAATTCTAGCCAAATGCGCGGGTGAATTGGTGCTGGCTTTGGCGAGGCGAACCGCTTACTAGGAAGGCTGTAAGCGGACACAGGAGGCCGGATATGACCAAGCGGCCTGAAACTGAGGGTGGGCCAGACACGGGTGAGGGTCAGGGCCATGTCGATCCGGTCGTGCTCGAAGCGATGCAACTTGCTCTGGATGATGAAGACAGGATTGGCCTTGTGCGCCAATTGCACGAGATGCATCCAGCCGATGCGTCGGATACGCTTGAGCAATTGTCGAGTGATGATTTTGCGGAACTGATTGGCTTGCTGGGGGATGATTTTCCAGCCAGTGTTCTGGTCGAGCTGAGAGACGAATATCGCGCGGTCGCCGTCGAAATGCTATCAGACAGGACGATCACGGCTGTTTTGCCGGATATTGATTCTGACGATGCCGCAGCGCTGCTCGAAGATGTAGAAGAGGATCGGCGGGCGCGTATTCTGGAGGAGCTTGACCCGAAAGACCGGGCAACGCTCCAGCAGGCGCTTGATTTTGACGAGGAAACCGCTGGCCGCTTGATGCAGCGTGAATTTGTCGCCGCGCCTGAGTTCTGGACGGTGGGTCACACGATTGATCATGCGCGCAAAACGGGCGACGGCCTGCCTGAGCAATTCTTCGAGATTTATGTCGTCGATCCGGGCTTCAAAGTGCTTGGGGCGGTGTCTTTGCCGCTCTTGCTGCGAACGCCGCGCGAAGTAAAGCTTGCCTCGATCATGGCCGGTATCAAGGCTCAGATTACCACTCAAATGGATCAGGAGGAGGTCGCGTTCCTGTTTCAAAAATACTCGCTGGCGTCGGCGCCTGTGGTTGATGATGCTGGACGGATCACAGGGATGATTACCGTTGATGATATGGTTGATGTCATTCAGAACGAGAATACCGAGGATTTGCTGGCACTTTCGGGCGTGCGCTCGGCGGATGGTTCGGACACGGTGTGGGATTCGGTCAAAGCGCGTGCGCCGTGGCTGGGGATTAATCTGTTTACGGCGTTTTTTGCGTCCGGGATTATTTCCCTGTTCGAGCCAGTATTGTCTGCCTATGTCGCGCTTGCGGTCTTGATGCCAGTGGTTGCAGCGCTTGGCGGCAATGCGGGCGGGCAAGCGCTGACGGTGACAGTGCGCGCAATTGCCGAGCGTGAGATGGAAGGTGCTGCGGCACGGCGGGCCATCAGACGCGAGACATTGACGGGGCTGGCCAATGGCATGATCTTTGCGCTGGGTGTCGGGGCAATCACATTACTCTGGTTTGGAAACGTCACACTCGCTGGCACCATTTCGATCGCCATTTTAGCAACCTTTGTCTGGGGCGGATTTGCGGGCATCATGGTGCCGTTAGTCTTACAGAGGCTTGGCGTCGATCCTGCTGTAGCGTCTTCTGTATTTCTATTGACCCTCACTGATACTATGGCATTTTTCAGTTTCCTTGGTTTGGCCACACTTGTCCTATTGTAGTTAGGATCAGGGCTTGGGCTTGGATATTGCAGGGTCAGGCCATGACTCGGAATCTGTTTCTGGATGGGACATGCCATGATGCGTAGAATGCGCACTTCAAGCCGCGGATTGAAGCTGCTGATGAGCTTTGAGGGCTTTCGTTCGCGGGCAATTGCGCTTGGCGATGGGCGCTTTGTAGTGGGCTTTGGCCACACAAAGGGCGCTCGCGACGGCGCGGTTGTGTCCAAATCCGAGGCTATTTCGATCCTACAGAGGTATGATTTGCCGCCGATTGAACAATTTGTTCAGGACTCGGTGACTGCGCCGCTCAACCAAAATGAATTTGATGCGCTGGTTTCGCTGGTCTTCAATATTGGCGAAGAAGCCTTCCGGACATCTGATGTGCTGGCTTTCCTCAATTCGGGCGAAAAGCTCGCTGCGGGTGAGGCTTTCACCGCATGGCGCAAGGCACAGCTGAACGGCCGACTTATCATCGTGGACGCGTTGATCCGGCGCCGTGCCGCCGAAAAGGCGCTGTTTATGCTGCATCCGGGTGGTACGCCGATTGCGCCGTCTGCGCATATCCGGCCTGTGCTTGATGAACGGGCAGCACGCTTTGTTCCAAGCGAGCCGCCTATTGTCGCCACGCGTGAGCGCAAGCCGGCCCCAGAAGAAGCTGTCACTGTGCCGGTCGATACACAGACACCTGGACCCGAACTTGAAGCCGAGCCTGGATATGTGCCCGAAGATGATGGACAGGCGGAGCTTGAATTTGGCGAAGGGGGCGAGCGCTTCATTGTGCCGGACGGCGATGAGGATACGGGAGATACCATTGTACCCGTGGCAGCGAATGAGGATGTGCCGCCGCTTGACCATGGTGTAGAGGACCCGGCCGCTGTGGACGCTGAAATGCCTTCGGACGAAGCATCAGAAGACAAAACTGCACCGGAACTTGCCGCTGGAGCCCTGGTGGCACGGCTAACGCGCATTCTGGGTGACGAGTCCGAAGGGCACCAGCAAGACCGCACGTCTTCGCTTGACGTGGACACCCCGGAAGACGGACCGACCCCTGACGAGATTACCCGCGCGATTTCCGAACTGGCCGAGGGCACCGCTCCGATCGTCGATGATTTGCCGCCATTGCCCGAGAATGTGATGGCGGGTGACGATGCCGAGATTACCGAAGACGATATTGAAGCTGTCGAGATCTTTCAGCCGAAAACAACATTGATAGATGATCTTGAGCCAATTCCTGATGAAGTCCTGCATAGGACACAGGCGGTTGCGGGTGCCAATATTGATGAATCCAGGTCGGCGCGTCCGCGCATGGGGCTCAGCTTGCTGATCTATGCTCTGCTCGGTCTGATCGGTGCGGCGCTTGCTGTTTTCGGTATTGTCAGGCCGAACACGGATCTGATCGACCATAATGGCAGCTTAGGGCAATTTGGCTATTTCGGTATCACCATTCTTGGCGGCCTTCTCGTCCTATTGGCGCTCTATTTCCTCGTAAAGACCTTTCGCTCGCGGCGTCCTTAAAAGATACGCTTTGAGAGCTTAGCTGGAAACGGTAACCCGTTTCATTGTGTTTTCCGAAAGCACGCGGTCTGACGCGTCGAGAGTTTTAATGGCGGAATGATAACCCGCTTCGACGGAGGCTTCATAGGCTTCCCAGTCGCGCAGTTCGAGATTTGCGATGTCGGGGATCACGCAGATATGGGCGTGTTGGCGATTGGCTTTCGGGTTTACACCAACGGTGGCCGCTCGCATCAATAGCGACGCAATTGGCGGGGTGCGGCGAAAGCCATTCTGGATGACCCAGCGGACAAAGCCCGGTGGCTCGACAAATTCATCCGCAGGGAAACCGTCGCGCTGACGCGTAACATCCGAGCCGATGATAACGCCGCGATGTAGGCCTTGCATGACATCAACGGGGAAATTGTTCAGAACGCCGCCATCAACCAATACATCTCCATCATTGATGACCGGCGGCAGGATGCCCGGCAGGGCGATGGAGGAGCGCAGGGCATGGCGGACATAGCCGCGCCGGTGAATGTGGGAATCGCCGTCGGTCAGATTGGTCGAGACGCAGAAAAACGGGATGTCGAGGTCGCCGATTGTGGCATCACCAAAATGCGTCTTGAGCCGCAGGTCAACGCGTTTGCCGCGTACGAGACCAATTACGGGCAGGGTAAAATCGCCAAGCGGATTGGTTTCCACGAAGCCCTTGCGGATGCGGTATTCGATCTCGGCATCGTCCCAGCCCATCGCCAGGCAGGCGGCCACTACTGCGCCCATCGACGTGCCGCCAGCAAAATCAATCGGGATATTGCGCTCGCGCAGGGCCTTGATGACGCCGATATGCGCAAAAGCGCGTGCGCCGCCGCCTGAGAGCACGAGCCCGACCGAGCGGCCACTCATGACGCGGGCGAGGCGTTTACAGTCGTCTTCCTTTTGATCGGCCCAGTGAAACACCCTTTCGCCACCTGTTGCCGAGAGCCATTGGCCGGGCGTGGCGGCAAGGCGTTCCCGATCCCTGTGCAGAAGGATGACATCGACCAGCTTGAACTGACGCGCGGGCGAGTTGTTGCGGGCGAGAATAGGGTCCGACGGCACGGCATCGGCGCGGCCAATAATCCATATTCGGTCGGCCTGCCGCACAGCTTGCTTATACCAGCCATGATCGCCCAGTTCTGCGGTCAGAATGACAATATCATTCTTGTGCTCAAGCGTGTCGAAATAGGCGGCGGTTTTGTCTTCGCCTTCGTCCTGGTCAATTACAGTGACGCGCAAGCCCATGCCGTTCAATGTGGTCTTGAGTGTCAATGCGCGGGCTTGAAGGTCGATGGTTGGCGAGGTGGCAATCATGGCGAACACTTTGGGCTCGGCCCGCGCCGAACGTCGGCCCGACTGGCGAAGCCGCAGGAGAATGACGCGGATGAGTCGTTCGAGGATTTCCGGTTCGGCTTTGATAAGCCGGTCAAAGCCGGCCCGGCTGATGCTCATAATCTCGCTATCGCGCATGGCGTAAACAGAGTTTGAGTGCACCTCGCTCGAATGGTCGCGCCCGCCGGAGAACAAGGCCATTTCACCGACAGGCTCGCCTGCGCGGACATGGCCGAGGAAATCCATGCTGCCGTTTTCTCTGGGGCGGAATGCGCCAAGCGTTCCTGATAGTACGAAATAAATCGCGTCTGCGCTCTCGCCGGCTTCAAGCAGGGCGGAGCCGGCTTTTAGCGAGAACCAATTGGCTTCCTTTCCAGCCGCCCTCAGCGCACGCGCGGGGGCATCCTTGAGGAAGGGAATCGTTTTCAGCGATGGAAGAAGTTCTAAACCCATAGAATGGAACATGCCGTCTCTCGAGCGTTGTGCAAAGCGTTTGCGTGAATTTCCGATGATTTTATGTGCAAAACCCGTGCAAGCTGAGGCCAGTTTTGAGTGCAAGGCTCACCGAATTGTGAGGCGAGTTGTGATGCGCTCCATGAGAAAATGGGCTAGCTCGACGTTAGATAAGACAGGAGCGACGCATGAAACGTTTATTGGCCATTTTGGGCTTGGCCGGATTTTTGGTTGGCGCATGGGCCGTACCAACAGCCTATGCGGGGCCGCTTGAGGACCAGTTCTTTCAGATGGACACCAGCCGCGACGGTGCTATCTCCCGCTCGGAGTTTGCAACCTATCAGACCGCGAATGGCATGACCGAAAGACGGGCAAATTTTGCGTTCGAGAACATGCGCGGCGATGATAATCTGGTCAGTCTTAATGAGTTTCGGGCCGGGCCTTCTTCTGCCCGCACAGCGCCCCGGCGACTGGAGCGCAGATCGTCTGCGCGTGAGGAGAGTGGTCGCCGCGCGCCCAGACAGCGGGCACGCAGGCCACAACAACTTCCCCGTGGCAGCTTTGACGGTGCGGGCGGGCGTGGCGGCGGCGGCTCCTAAGGCTGCTAGACTTCCAGAAGCCAAACAGGCGGTTCGTTAAAGCGGGCCGCCTTTTTTGTACCTCAAGGAGCAATATGGAGCTTAACGAAGTTTCATATTCTTGCTTACTCTTTGGATATATTTGAATTTTGCCGAACATTGCCAGAATATGACCTAAGGTTAACTCGTTTTATGTCGTCAGATTGGGCTTCATGGCTTGGCCAGAAGGTTATCTTACCTTTTGGGAAATATGAGGCCGGAACGGTCTCTGGAGGAGAACCCCATGACCTATCTCAAACCATTCCTTGTTTCTACGATATTAGCCACAGCGACGCTCTCGTTTGGCGCGCCCCTGATGTGGGCGCAGACCGCACCGGACAGTCAGGCCGGAGCTGTCGAGAAGTTTGTTGCGATGGACACTGATCGCAACAGTGTTGTCAGTGAGGCGGAGTTCGTTGCCTATGCGGCTGATGCCCACGATGCCTCTGAAGAGGATGCCCGCGCGAAATTTGCACAGATTGCTGGCGATGACGGCGAATTGTCGCTTGCCGAGTTCGCGGCAGTACATACTGCAAGCGATCATTCCGAAGAAGCGCCATCGGGTTCATAGCGCCTGATACCATCTTTGCGCCTTCAGGGTTGAGTTTATTGTCCCGCTCTTTCCCCTGAACTGGCCCCGTATCGCACCCAACCCTCCCATTATGGGGTGCCAGATGCGGGGCCTTTTTTGGTCCCGGATGTCTTATCAGTTGATGCTTTCTTTTCCGGCGGTCAGAGGCTAGACAGTTTGGGCATCTGAGTGAGGGGCAGTTATGAAACCGTTTTCAAATATTGATGTTTCAATCGGTGGCGATGGAACGGCGATTGTAACACTGAACCGGCCAGAAAAGCGCAATGCTTTTAACGCGCAGATGATCAGCGAATTGCATGATGCGTTTTCCGATATGGCGACAGATCAAGCCGTCCGGTTCGTAATCATTCGCGGCGCCGGAGAGGTGTTTTGTGCGGGGGCGGATCTGGAGTGGATGAAGCAGGCGGCTGGGTTTACTCAAGCACAGAATGAAGCGGACGCTTATGCTCTGGCGCATATGCTGCACACGATCTATGAGATGCCCCAACCCACTCTGGCGCTGGTGCATGGGGCGGCCTTGGGGGGAGGTGCGGGATTGGTGGCCGCATGCGATCTGGCCGTGGCGATGGAAGATACGAAGTTCAAATTCTCTGAAGTGCGGCTTGGACTGATTCCAGCGACGATCGGCCCTTTTGTTATTGAGGCCATCGGCCCGCGCTGGGCGAAGGCGCTATTTGTGACCGCTGAAGGCTTTGACGCACGCTATGCGGAAAAAATGGGGTTGGTTCAATACACTGTGACGAGTGAAAGCGAGATGCAGGAGATGTCTGACCATTTGCGTGATCTGGTACTCGCCGCAGCGCCCGGCGCAGTGGCTGAAGCCAAGCGCTTGGTTTTCGATGTTGCGGGCGTCAGGATTGATGACAATGTTGGCGATGAGACCGCTCGCCGTATCGCAACAAGGCGGGCTTCCGAAGAAGGACGCGAGGGCGTGGCTGCATTTTTGGACAAACGCAAGCCAAACTGGTCGCGCTGACCGGTTGGAGCCGATTTATCGGGGCGTCGATAGGTCTTGGGGCTTTGTGCTCGCAATATGTCTGCGCCAAAAAGCATGACTGAGACAGACTTGCCCCAAGCAGGCCGCTGACAAGCCGGTTCTCCACAGTGTGCTGTGCTTTCTGCAATTTTTAGCCGTTGAGCAATCCTCTGGACAGGGTTCTGGAGCGAAACTTGCATGGGATTGGCAAGGCGAAACCCGCAAAGCGAAACGTCGAGACTGTGGATTTCGACTGCGATAATTAGGTCATGAGAATACCGAGGCGATGGACAGTTCAATTTTCACAGAGGTTCCCGAAGACGTTGCTCAGAGTTTTGGGTCGAGACCGCTTAGCTTTGGGCACAATCTTCATGAACGGGAAATGTTCAGCGATAGAGGTTTGGAGCGCCTGCTGGAAGAATATCCGCGCGACGGGTTTAATATCTATACGATGAATGATGATCCGCATACAGGTAAGCGCGTGTTCCGGAAAGGCACGGTTGGGGATACCTCCGGCGCGGAAATATTGCAAGCTATCAAGGCTGGGCGGTTGTGGCTTAATTTGCGCGCGGTTAATCGGCATCTCGATGAATATCATGCTTTATGCCGGGAGATGTTTGGAGGACTTGAAGCTCTGGTGCCGGATTTGCGGACTTTCCGGCGGGATTGTGGGGTGTTGATTTCTTCTCCAAAGGCACGGGTGTTCTATCATCTCGATATTCCCTTGGTGACCTTGTGGCAGTTGCAGGGTGAAAAGACCTTGCATGTCTATCCGCCCAGCGAACCCTTTGTCAGTGACCGGCAG
>CALLUH010000142.1 GCA_938011445.1 uncultured Hyphomonadaceae bacterium | reverse complement strand
TAATGTCTTCGCCACCCCCGTCCTGCAACAACCGCTCACCTTGGGCGCAGACCTTGTCGTCTATTCCGCCACCAAACACATGGACGGACAAGGCCGCGTCATGGCTGGCGCTATACTCGGACGCAGCGCCGACATGGAAGATGTCTACGACCCCTATTTGCGCCATACCGGCCCGGCCGCTGCACCGTTCAATGCGTGGGTTGTCCTTAAGGGACTCGAAACATTAGCCTTACGCGTAAACGCCATGAGCACCTCTGCCGCCCGCCTCGCAGACACGATCGCATCGCACAAAAACGCCCTCGCCGTGCGCTACCCCCACCGCAAAGACCACCCCCATTATGCCTATCACGCAAAGCAAATGTCATCGGGTGGCACCATGCTCGCCCTCTCTGTCAAAGGCGGCCAGGACGGCGCATTCAAATTCCTCAACCGGCTCCAGATCGTAGACATCTGTAACAATCTCGGCGACGCAAAATCGCTCGCTTGCCACCCCTCCACCACAACCCACCGCGCCCTTTCGCTTGAAGAGCAGGCCAGCATGGGCCTCGACCCCAGCTGGATCAGATTTTCTGTCGGATTAGAGGATGCAGCCGATCTCGAAGATGATATAGTAAACGCATTAGATGGCGTATGAGTCGGTTCCAAAGCGCGTGAGTTCCTATGATTTTCCCCTATGAGGCCAATACGGACGGCATCATCGTCCGTGCGCGCCCAAGCTTCCTGCCCGACGAATCAGACCTCGCCCGCAGCCGTTTCGTCTGGGCGTATAATATCGAGATTGAGAATTGCTCGAACCATGTCTGGAAGCTCACCCGCCGCCACTGGCGCATTATCGCCGCCAATGGCCACGTCCAGACCGTAGACGGCGACGGCGTGATCGGCCAGATGCCCGTACTCGAACCGGGTGAAGTGTTCCGCTACACCTCGGGCGCGCCACTGAGCACGCCCTCGGGCATGATGGGCGGAAAATACGAGTTCGAATCCGAAGGCCGTCCCAACCTCCTCGCCGAAATCCCCACCTTCTCGCTAGACAGCCCCCACGAAACCAGCCGCCCAAGCTAGGGGCGACCTACGGGATAATCCGCCAACTTGGAGGCCATAAAAAGATACAGACAAAAAACCCGAAATACCAAGTGCGATTCTCGGACGGCAGGCCAATATTCCCCAAAGTGCTGCTGATGGCCACAAACAGGATAACTAGGATTATACTGTCAGCAATGCGTTTCCATAGCAGACGACTAGGATCCCGAGTATATAGACGCTTGATGAATGAGAACACGTTCAGTTGCCTAACTGGTGGAGATCATGGGGGAACGCTAACATAAACTCCAAAATTTTTCTACCGCGCCGCCCGCCACATCGCCTGCAATGGCGGCCCGCCTTCCCCTGCTGCAAAATGTTCCATATGTTCAAAGCCATGCGCGCTGTAAAACCCGAAATTCTCCGGATTTGAATTTTCGAGATAACAGGCCAGCCCCCTCCGGTCACACGCTTCCAGAACCGGCGAGATCAGCGCGTGCCCTTGCCCCGTCCCGCGCGCGGGCTTCGTCACCCCGATTGTAAACAGATACATATGCGCCGCCTTGGGATGCGCTTTCTCCATCCGCTTGCCCGCCTCGATAGCCCGAGCCAGAGCCCCCCGTCCGCCATGCCGCGACACGCCAAGCGCCAGCGCAAGGCTCGCCAGCCCTGACAAATCGCCCGAAACATCCGAATGCGCCCACATCGCCGCGCCATGTTCGCCCGCCAAATGACACATGCCGCGCTTGGCATAAACGTCCCGCGCAAACACCCGAAAACACGCTCTGAGCGCTTTGGGACTGTCAAAAATCCAGCGATTGACCGGATCCTCGGCAAAAGCTTCCGCCGTAATGTCCCCAAGCAGTTGCCAATCCTTCGGCCCCGCTATGCGCACACCTTCGGGCAAAACCACATCCAACATAAGCTCGCATTCCCAAACCTGTTTCCATTAGACCCGAGACCCTGTAGGGATCGCAACTGGTTTTCGTGGAAAAAGGTCATCCCCATGCGCGACGGCGGCAAAATCTCAGCGGCAATCACCGTGCTCACCGATGTGCTGACCCGCCATCAGCCGGTCAAATCCGCCGCCCGCGACTGGGGCAAACGCGCTCGCTATGCCGGAAGCAAAGACCGCGCATGGGTCTCCGGTCTGGTCCTTGACGCCTTGCGCAAACGCAACTCCATCGCCCACGCCATGGCAGACGACAGCCCGCGCGGGCTTATCCTCGGCGCGCTCAGTTTCGCATGGGGCTGGGACATGCGCCGCATTGATGATGCTATGGACGAAGACCACGCGCCCAGCCCGCTCACCCTGCATGAACGCGAACACCTTGTCATGGCCCCAGATGTCACCGCAGAGCCCCACATCAATGGCGACTTCCCCGAGTGGCTGACCCCGCACATCACCCGCGTCTTTGGCGAAGAGGCGGTCATCGAAGCCCAGGCCATGGCCGTCCGCGCGCCCGTTGATCTGCGCGTGAACACCCTCAAAGCGGACGCCGAAAAAGCCGCAAAGCCCCTGCGCACCGCCAAAGCCGAACCCTCGCCGCTCCTCTACAATGGTTTCCACATCCCCGCGCTAGACCCCTCAAAGCGCGAAGCGAGCCTGCAATCCATTCCCGCCTATTCCAAAGGCTGGGTCGAGGTGCAAGACGCCGGAAGCCAGATCGCCGCCGCCGCCGCAAATGTCCAGCCCGGCGAGCAAATCCTCGACTACTGCGCAGGCGGGGGCGGCAAAACCCTCGCCCTTGCTGCCGCCCTCAAAGGCAAAGGCCAGGTCCACGCCTATGACATTGACGGACGCCGCCTCTCCGCGCTGATCCCGCGCCTGAAACGCTCCGGCGCGCACAATGTCCAGCTTTGCCATCCCGATACGCCGGACATGCTCACCGCTTTGCGCGGAGCGATGGATCTTGTCTTCGTCGATGCCCCCTGCACCGGAACCGGCACATGGCGCAGACGCCCCGACAGCAAATGGCGCGTCAAACAAAGCGCCCTCGTCAAACGTATCGAAGAACAGACCGAAATCCTCGCCGCAGCCTCAGCCTTTGTCAAACCGGGCGGGCGGCTCTTATACGCCACTTGCTCTTTCCTGATGGAAGAAGATGAAGACCGCGTGGCTGAATTTCTCGCATATCATGACGGCTTCACCCAGGAAAGCGCCGCTGACGCCGCCATCGCCTCGGGCCTCCTGACCGAGCAAGGCGCAGCCATTGTGCGCAAAGGCCAAGGCCCCGAAGGCAGCGTCCGCCTTACCCCTCGCCGCG
>CALLUH010000141.1 GCA_938011445.1 uncultured Hyphomonadaceae bacterium | reverse complement strand
GCCCGCCCGCTGACGCTGACCGGCGAACGTAATGCTGTTCAGGCCTATCCTGTCGAGAAAATCCTCCTTGACCAGCAGACCTTGCTCGCCATGCAGGTTAGCTCCAGCAGCGACCTTGATCCGCTCGAGGAGGTCTTTTCTGATGCGATGGCCGAGCGGATTGTTGATATGCTCAACGACACCCATACCTTCAAAGCGGCCATGATGCAGCGCGCCGCGGCGATCTCGCAATTTGACCCAAGCCTTGCCGCGCTCACGCTAACGGGCTCGGCCGACGCCGATTATCAGGCTCGTGTGCGCTATGCCGAACGTTTGCTCGATGCCGAACGGCGCTATTTGTCGATCCAGTCCTTGCGGATTTTTGATGGCATCCACAATGGCGAGATGGGCGCGCAGGTCCGCGATATGCTGACCGCTGAGCATCAAGTGCTCGAAGAACGCCGCAAGCTTGCCCGTCAGCAGAATACGGCCACAGCGCTGGCCGTTCTGGGCGCGGTTGCAGCCGTCGGGGTCGCTGCCAATGGTGGATCAGACCAGACTTTTGGCCAGGCGCAGGCGCGCAATCTCGGGACCAGCGTTCTGCTCTCGGGCGCAATATACGCAGCCACGCAAGCGGTCTCTCTCAATCGGCTGTCCAAATCGGTTGGTGTAAATTATCTCACTTCGATTGTGCCAGCCCTTGAAGAACAGATCTCCGTAAATGTGAACTTGCTGGAATCCAATGAAACCATCACAGCCATCCGGTTTGAGGATTTGCAGGAAAAGCTCCAAACCCTTTACACCGAAAACCAGCGCTCGCTTGATACGATTGCCACCAGTTGTGGCTATAAGCATGATGGCGAGGCGGCTGTCGGAACGTGGCTTGGCGCCTGTAATGGCGGGGTTGCGGACGGAGCTGGGGTCGGCGTGATCCGGTTTGATGATGGCGCGGCGATTGAATATATTGGTGAAGCGACCAATGGCCAGCCAAATGGCGGCGGCATGATGATCTTCCACAGCCCCGCAGGCAGCAATTATGCCCTCGAAGGCCCGTTCGTAAATGGCAAGGCTGACGGCATCATGAACATTGCGCGGGCCGGACAGGCCGATCAATTGCGCCTCTATCGCGCTGGTGAAGATGTTTCTGCGGCGCCCTCTGGAACGGTCTTCGTATCGCCATTCGAGCCGGTTGCTGCTGACGCTGAGCCCGAAGAGGTCGATGGTGTGCCTATTGCCGCCATTGAAGGAATAGGCCGAGGATGAAACAGGCCGCACGATACATGATTGCTGGCTTGGCGAGCCTCGCTCTGCTGGGCGCACTA
Source organism: uncultured Hyphomonadaceae bacterium (assembly GCA_938011445.1). Lineage (GTDB taxonomy): Bacteria > Pseudomonadota > Alphaproteobacteria > Caulobacterales > Hyphomonadaceae > CALLCD01. The sequence continues at coordinate 14,000 of CALLUH010000141.1, read as the reverse complement.
AGCCATGCCGATACCGGTGAGCCCGGGGTTCCGCCGCCGGAGAAAGAGCGCATAGAGCTGGGTGCACAGAGCGCAGCAACACAGGAAACTTGCATCGAAATCATGGCCGCCTTTCCGGACAATGGCCATATCCCGCGATATCAGTTCTTTCGTCTCGCACAGGAGATTGGCACCGACGCCACGCCCGCCTTCCGCGCTGCCATTCGCGAATATGGACAGGGCAGCGTTGCACCGGATACGCCGATTGCCGACATTATCGAAGGCATTGCAAACCCCGTTTTGCGTCAGGCTGCCCCGTCGATTGCGGTCGCACAAATGGCCCATCTCATAGAGTTCAGCCAGACGTGCGACACGTTTATTGCCGGTCAGGCATCGAGCCTTGAAGCGTTTGACCCCACGCTAGCCAATGGCGAGTTCAACGCGGTGATCGCCGAGGACGCCTTGTTCTTGCGCCAGGTGCTTGCCGATGTGCTCTATCGTCTCGAAGCGGATCAGGATGCCGCCTATGGTCAGGCCGTCATAGATTATGCGGCCTCACTGGTCGAAATGCGCGACAATATTGAATTTGCCGCGTTCGACTCCGAGGTTGAAGAGCTTGAAACCCTGTTCATGGAAGACCTGGACGGACGGCTCGCCCGCTCGAACGACATCATCAATGGCGAAATGAACAATGAAGCGATTGCCAATGCCATCGCTTTGTCCGATGATCTGAACGATGCCGCGCGTCAGCAACAAGAACGTCAGGCGCGCGAAACCCTTTATCGGATCCTGTTCGGCTATCTATGAAATCGCGTCGGCGAAACATTGCTGTCTTTTCCATCTCTGCGCTTGATCTGTTTGCCGCAGCGCTCGGCGCTTTCATCCTGATCGTTCTTGTCCTGTTTCCCTATTATCGGCTTGGCGGCACGGATGTCTCTTTTGAGGAACTGGAGCAATTGGTCGAGCGGCGACGTGAAGCGGCCTCGTCTTCGCAAACCGAACTGTCCGAGATCCGCGCAATACGCGCTGAAATCCGCCTCCTTGATCTGCAATACCGCACCACAGCCGAAGAACTCTCCGAGATTGAGGCCAAAATCAAAGAGGCCCAGCGCCAGACCGCAGAGATCGAGATTCCCGACCCGCCACCCGTGCCCAAGCCCGAACCGATCCCAGAGCCGCCGCGCAGCATCAATCGCGGTGTCGAGTTCTCTATTCTCGGTCTTGCCACATCGAAAAAGGACATTGCCATTCTGGTCGATATGTCCGGCTCCATGGTCGCCCACAGAGGCAAGGTTGTCGCCGCCATCAATGAAGTGCTCGCCCAGATGAAGCCGGACAATCGCTTTGTGATTATCGGCTATCGCGGCGGGCCGACCTTTGACACTTATCCGCGCAATGGACGGCTGACCTCTGCCAGTGCCTCAAACCTCTCCGCCGCCCGCCAGTTTGTTGACGGCATGTCCGCCCGCTTTGGCGGCGGTACCCCGACCCAGATTGCACTGCTAAAGGCGCTCAATCTCAGCCCGGAAGCGGTGATCCTGATGAGCGACGGCCAGCCCGATGATGGCCAGCCCGGCAGCATCATCGCCAATATTACGGGCCGCAATCGCGGGCGCGCAGAAATTCACACCGTCGCAATTGGCGATTACACCCAAGACCGCAATCTAACCTTGTTCCTGCAAGAGCTGGCGCGGCGCAATCGCGGTGATTTCGTTGGGAGAGCACGATGAAGCGGCGCGGCTCTGGCGATATTGAAATCTTCTCGCTCTCGGCGATTGACCTGTTCGCAGCGGCGATGGGGGCGTTTGCGCTTTTGACGATTGTGCTGATGCCCTACTACCAGAAAGAGATACAGGAACGCACGCCCGAAAACGCGATAGCCGATCTCGCCCGTGCCGCCGAAAACAGTGTGGTCGCAACCGTTGAGCAGCGCAAAGCGCTTGAAGCCAAACGCTCTGCCGCTGCGGCGAATGTCTCGGCCATTAAAAGCGATGCGCAAAAGCTTCTTGCTGAACTTGCTGGCGCTGAAGCGGCTCTGCTCGAAAAACGCGCCGAGGCCGAACCGGCGGTCGAGGTGCCAGAGCCAATTGCCCGCCAGCCTGGGCCGACCCCGGAAAAGGCGGTTGTCTCGTTTCGTTTTCTCGGCATGAAAACCGTCAAGGATGACATCGCCGTCGCGCTTGATCTGAACCGCTGCATGGGCGGGCATGAGGCCTCGGTCAATAATGCGATGGAGCGGATCATCGGCTCGCTGCAAGATAATCACCGGCTGCAAGTGATCGGCTTTCAGCAGACCGATAGCGGCCCGCGCGTCCAGAGCTGGCCAAGCGGTGGTGGCTTGCGGCGGATCAACGGAGGCACAAGGGCCGAAGCCATCGGCTTTTCCGAACAGCTGACCACACGCTTTGGCGGGTCCGCTTCCATGATTGATGTGTTCGAGAATATGCTGGCTGGCCCGGCTCAAGCGATCTTCCTTGTCAGCGATGGTTTGCCCAATCCGCGGGCGAATAATGGCCTCCAGCCCGCCCAGCTTATCCGCGAGATCACCCGCCGCAATAATGGCCGCAAGGAGATTCATACGGTGGTGGTCGGCAATTATTTTGACTATGACGGAACCGTCGAATTCATGGAACGGCTCGCCGAACGCAATGGCGGTCAGTTTCTCGCGCTCGCCTCGGCGGCAACAGGTGTTTGTGATTAGGGATTTGAGGATAAGGGTAGAAGCGACATGAAAAAACAGGCAAATCTCTATAAGCGGCTGTTCGTCTTTACTGTGTCGGTCATTGCGGCGATTGTGCTGATTGGCATTATCCGGCTGACCGCGAGCGAAGGGATTCAGGAAATTCTGCTCGATGCGGATTCCGACTTCTGGCCGTTTACCGTTCAGAACATTATGTGGCTTGCGCTGTTTATCGGCTTTGGCGATTTGGCTTTACGCTGGAATGCCGCCAGCGAAGAACAGGGCCAGCTTGACCGCAATTATCTGCCGACCGATGGCCGCAGACTACATATGGACATGCTCGGGCAAATTCGTAATGGGGTGGCCGGCCGCCGCTTTGGCCTTGATTGCTTCCTGCCGCGCATGATCATCCGCACAATCGACCAGTACAAAGTCTCCGGAAAGGAAGATCAGGCAACCTCTGTGCTCAACTCCTCGCTTGAGCTCTATATGCATGAGATCGACCTGCGCTATTCCACGCTGCGCTATCTGACATGGCTCATTCCCTCGCTTGGCTTTATCGGCACGGTGATGGGGATCATGTTCGCGCTGCAATATGCCGGTGTGCCTGCCAATGCTGAAGCCGAGGATTTTCTCTATCAGGTGACAAGCCGTCTCGGTGTGGCCTTTACGACGACGCTGGTGGCGCTGGTGATGTCAGCTGTGCTTGTTCTGCTGCAATCTGTGGTGCAAGGCAAAGAGGAGCGTGCGCTCAATGCGGCGGGGCAATATTGCCTCGACAATCTGATTTTGCGCCTTGGCGGCACTTAAGGGACAAAGCGTATGAGCGACAATTGGGAACCGCCCAAGAGCGATTATGAATTGCGTGAAGAACGCGCGCCATGGGGCCGCAGGATTGCCGCAGCATTGGTTCTGCTCATCATTGGTGCAGGCGCGATCTGGCTCGCCAGCAAAGTCGTAGTGCCGGACGAGCTTCCTGTTGATGATACCGTGGAGCAGGGGGAAGGCGAAGCGGGAGCCGAAGGCGAGGACAGCGAGACGCCGGACAAGCCGCTGAGCGATGACGAGGCATGGGTCGCCGCACTGGAAAAAGACACGCTTGAAGGCTATCGCGAATATCTCGAGCTTTTCCCGAAAGGCAAACACAAGGACGAGGCCCAGGCCGAGATCAACAAATATGACGAGCGCGACTGGCAGACGGCTCTGGAGCGCAACACCCTTGCGGGCTTTGAGGACTATCTTGAAGCCTGGCCCGAAGGTCTGCACGCGAGCGAAGCGCGGGAGAAAATCGCCGAGATCAAAGCTGCCGAAGAAGCCCGCCGCAAAGACGCCGCCGAACGTGCCGCCCAGGAAGCGGGCGATTGGGAAACCGCAGCACGTGAGAACACTGTGGCAAGCTATGAGACCTATCTCGCCAAACATCCCACAGGCGCCCATGCCGACGAGGCCCGTTCGCGCATTGCAAGCCTTCAGGCGTCCGCCGCAGATGAAGCGGCATGGCAACAGGCCAAGACGGCCGATCGCGCAGCCTCCTATGAACAATATCTCGCCAGCTTCCCGCAAGGCGCTCATGTCGCCGAAGCCATCGCCGCGCTCGAACAACTCAAACCTGCGCCCGGGCGGACGTTTCAGGATTGCGACACCTGCCCGCTTATGGTCTCGCTACCTTCGGGAAATGCCAGCCTTGGCGCAGCGAATGATGATGCTCTGGCGCGGCCCAATGAAAAGCCGCAGCGGCCTGTCACTTTTGGCAATCTGTTTGCGATTGGCGTGACCGAGGTGACGTTCGCTGATTGGGGGGCATGTGTGGCCGATGGCGGCTGTGAGGCGGTTGGGTCTGACAATGGCTGGGGGCGGGGGCAGCGTCCGGTCATCAATGTCAGCTGGGACGCCGCGCAAGCTTATACGGAATGGCTCTCCAAAAAGACCGGCTTTGCCTATAGTCTGCCAAGCGAAGCGCAATGGGAATATGCGGCGCGGGGCGGCGATAAAGGCATCTGGGCGGGCGGCTCGGCTGCGGCCCTTTGCGCGTTTGCCAATGGCGCGGGCAGTGAAAGCGGGCTCGACTGGGGCAATCCCGATTGCACGGATCCGGCGGCCGACCGCACCATGCCCGCGGGCGGATTGTCCGCCAATGCGTTTGGCGTGCGCGACATGATCGGCAATGTTGGTGAGTGGACGCTCGATTGTAATACGCTCAACCTGCGCGACGCACCGACCGATGGCGCGGCAGACCAGCGCGGCAGCTGTAATCAGCGCGTGGTGCGCGGCGGGTCCTGGTTTTCAGGGCCAGCGGATTTGCGCTATACCGCGCGTCTGATGCAGCGGCGCGGCGACCGGAACGATTTTACCGGCTTCCGCGTGGTACGAAAAATCGAGAATTAACTTTGCGTAATTTGCGCGGTTATAGGCCCGCCAAAACGCTATGTTCACTGGACAGTCATGCCGGATATGGCACATTGTCACCATGATAAAACGTGTGATTGTCCTTGCTGCTTCCGTGTTTGCGCTCGCTTTGCTAACGCCCGCGCCCGGCTTTGCACAATCAACCGATCAGACCGATCAATCCGAGGAAGACTGGCGGCGCTCGAAGAAAAAGCGCTCCTCTGACCGAAATGACCGGACAAGCACTTTGCCCGGTCTTGGTGGGGGTATTCCTATCCCGCCGCTTGAGCCGATCGACACTTTGCCTGAAGATTCCCGTCGGCATCTGCAAAGACAGCGTGCGAAAGTTATTGCCGAAGTCGAATTTGGCGAGACGCCCGAAGACGTAGCTTATGAGCCAAGTGAAGCGGCGAAAAGTGACCCCGAATTGGCCGCTGAAGAGGAAGAGGCCTGGGAAGTCATCATGACCGATCTGCAAGGCGGACCGGGCGGCAGCGCGCCAGCAGAAACTGGCCCGAACCGTGTGGCCGTGGCCGGACGCGGCGGCAGCTCCGCCGGATCGGTCACGCGCGGCGGGTCGAGCCAGAGCGCAGCAGATATTCTCGCCCAGCTCAAAGGCTTGCAGTCGAGCGGCCAACGCCCGGGCAGCGGCGGCGGTCAGGCACCTCAAGGCACCAGCACACAAGCTGGTGGCGGCGCAGAGACGGGCCCAGCGCAGGGCGCAGGCCAAACCCCGCAAGGGCAACAGAACCAAGCTGGTCAGGGACAAGCCGATCAGGCGCAAAATGGGCAGAATCAGGTGGGTCAAGGCCAACAGGGTGATGCCGCTGACGGGCAAGAGGGTGCCGCTGGACAAGCTGGTCAGGACGGCCAAGCCCAAGCTGGCCAAGGCGCACAAGGCCAAGGCACAGAGGGCCAAGGTAATGCCAGCCAAGGTGAAGGTCAGAATGGCGAGGGTCAAGACGGTCAAGGTCAAGACGGGCAAGGTCAGGCTGGACAGGGCGAGGCTGGTCAAGGCCAAGACGGCGGCTCCGAAGGCGACGGCGCTGACAATGGCGATCAAGGTGCAGGCGGCGCGGCCTCAGACAATACAAATCAACCGCCCCCAGGGCCGCTCGAAAGAGCCCGCACGCAAGGTCCGCTCGCGCCAAGTTCCGGTGCCCAATCGAGCGCCTCTGACTTCCTCAAAGGGCAGGGCACAAATGCGCCGACCCAGCCAACCGATAATTAGCACATATCTGGCCAGCAGCCCGTCTTAATGGCGATCTGATCGCTAATGCAAAACCGGCTTGGTCAGCGCTTTGGCTTGGCCAACCCAGCCCTGTCGGGTGATCCGCTCGCCCAGTGAGAACTCGGCATCAAGCTGGTCAATATCCGCCTTGGTCCAGCTTGCGATCTGGGACAGGCTGACAATGCCATAATTTTCGAGCTTTTCAGCCATTTTCGGCCCAATGCCTTTGATCGCGGTGAGATCGTCGGCGCTCGTAGGCGTTGGCTTGGCCGCCGATTGCATCTTGGTTATTTCTGCCGTAGGCGTTTCAAATGTCGGAAAAGACCGGAACATGTCAAACATGTCCACAAGTGTTCGCCCGGGCACTTCAACAGGGGCACGCGCCCAGTCCGGAAGCGCAGAAATTTTCTCCGCCATCTCGGTCCACGCGTTCAGATTCATGTCCGCAGCTTTCTGAAACCCTTCGCGAATCCGGGTTTCGTCCGGCATCATCATGGCCGATAGCGGCGAAAGCGTTTGAAATGACATCATCTGCTCGGTCTGGCGAACGGCCATTTGTGCCCAGGTTTCATAGGCTTTAAGCGTGGTCTCTGTCCACACATTCAGACTTTTTGCGAACAGATCGAAAGGCGATGTCATTGGCATTTTTCCATTATCCTTTACCGGTCTATCCGGCATTTCTGACCGCAATATAGCTCTTTTTGCTGCGCTGCACAAATAAACCACAAATAAACATTGCCCGCTCCCCCGCAAAGCACGTGTCTTAACCATCTGGGCAGGTTGCTCTTGAATTGCGATACTGCCGAGGCTGATTCGCCAAAGGAAAGCGCAAATGCCGGAAACAGACCTGTCGGAAATTGACATGCGCTGCGTATATGGCCGCGTCGTCGTCTTCGATTCAGGCGTCGGCGGGCTGACGGTTGCGCGCGAACTGGCCGATATGGCCCCCGCATTGGCGCTCGATTATGCCGCTGATACGGGCTTTTTCCCCTATGGTGACAAGTCCGATGCCGCGCTGAGGGACCGCCTTCCCAAAGTGGCCAAAGCGCTTTACGACCATATCCAGCCGGATGTTTTTGTCATTGCCTGTAACACGGCGAGCACGCTGGCGCTTGAAGAGGTCAGGGCCGCTCTACCGTGTCCGGTGGTTGGCACAGTCCCGGCCATCAAGCCCGCCGCTGCGCAGAGTAAAACCGGCAGAATCGGCCTGCTTGCCACCCCGGGAACGATAAGGCGCGCCTATACTGAAAAGCTGATCTCCGAATTTGCTGAAGGCGTTACCGTGATCAAACATGGCAGTTTGGAACTGGTCGAATTGGCCGAGGCAGTGGCGCGCGGAGAGATGCCGGCGCTGGATGCTTTCAAAACCGCCCAGAGCGCGCTGTTTGATGGCCCTGGCGGCGAAGCAATTGATATGGTTGTGCTCGCCTGTACGCATTTCCCTTTGGTGCGCGATCAGCTTGCCCAAACCGCGCCGCGCGAAATCTGCTATATCGATTCAGGAGAAGCGATTGCCCGCCAGACCTTGCGCCAGCTCGTCCAGATTGGGCGCGACACGCCGCCGTCTGGAAAGGCCAATCGCGCTTTTATCACCGATGAAGCGGACTCATGGGAGGATCTTGCCCATGTTTTCGAAAGGTTCGGCTATGCGCCCACGCTGATGGTGCAAGTGGGTGATTGAGGTCCGAACGTACCAACGGCTTATCCAACCCCGAACCCGCCATGCCTAATTTGTCTCTCACTTAAATCAGGAGAGAGATATGACTTCTTTTACAAACCGGCTCACCGGCATCTTTGAAACGGCCTTGTCCGTCCTGGGAGCGGTATTGCTCGTCATCCAGACGGTTGCGGGCGCTGATGGCGTGGGCCAGATCGGCGCAGCACTGGTGGCTTTGATTGCGCCGATCTGTGCGGCCATTCGTGCCAGCAATTCGCCGCAGGACATTGCCGATATGGTTGCTGACGCGATTCAGGACACATTCACCGACGAAGCCTAATCAATATCCGGCGAGGGAGGGGCGCCGATGTCGGGGCGTTTGCGGCGTCTGAGCCGTTTCCAGAAGCGCCGACGCTCCGGCACTGGCAATGTCGCCAGGTTTTCCACAAAGGCTTCCGCGCACGCCCGCCAGGAATATTTCTCGGCATATCTGCGCGTGGTTGCGCGACTAAGTGCGAGACAGTTTTCGGCCGCTCTGGCCAGATCCTTGTCAATTCTCCCGGCGTCCGAACCGGGAATAATATCGCGCGGGCCCGGCGCATCGAAAGCTGCTACCGGCACACCGCTCGCCATGGCTTCAAGTATGACCAATCCGAACGTATCGGTAAGACTCGGAAAGACAAACACATCTGCGCTCGCAAAATGGACGGCCAGATCCTCTCCAAATTTCGCACCCAGAAAATGCGCCTCTTTGTATTTGGCTTCAAGCTCGGCGCGTTGTGGCCCTTCGCCAATGATCACTTTCGAGCCGGGCAAATCAAGTTCGATAAAGGCCTCGATGTTCTTTTCCACTGAGACCCGCCCGACATTGAGAAAGATCGGGCGCGCCATTCCTTTGAACGGGTCATTGTCTGCGCCCTGCTCGATACGCTTTTCGGGATGGAATGTTTCAGTATCGACCCCGCGTGTCCAGCTTACCACATTGATGAAACGGTTCGCCTCCAGCTCATCGCGCATGGAGGGCGTGGCAACCATCACCTTGCCTGAATACTTGTGGAACCAGCGCACAAAGCCATAGCCCCATGAGATCGGGATCGGGAAACGCGCGGAGACATATTCGGGAAAGCGGGTATGATAGGATGTGGAGAACGGATGCTTGTGTTTAAGGCACATCGCCCGGCCTGCCATGCCAAGCGTGCCCTCGGTCGCAATGTGGATGGCGTCCGGCTCGAAACTGTCAAAGCGCTTTTCGATATTGCGCTTCGCCCCGATGGCGAGGCGGATTTCCGAATAGGTCGGCAGCGGAATGGTGCGGAACCCGTCAGCCGGAGACACAATCTCCCATTCATGCCCCATCGCCTCGCACTCGGCGATAACCCGTTTCATGGTGCGCACAACCCCATTGACTTGGGGTTCCCACGCATCTGTGATCAGCATGATCCGCATATTGCTTCAGCACTCCGCCATCCCATGCGCGCAATTTGGCCTTGTCTGGACCGAAGGTAAAGCACCGATCGGTTTAATCGCTTGAAACGCGCCCAAACCCGCGCCAATGTCGGGGAAAGATTATCAGAATTTGAGACGAAAATGAACAAAATGTCCAATCTATCGGCACTAGACGACTGGGATTCGCTCGATGATCTAAAGTTTCAAGATGAAGAAGCCTTTGTCGAAGCGCTCTTGGCAGACCCGGCGCTGGATGTCAGCGAGCGTCATGCCACCGTGCAGCGCGGACGCGAACTTGTCCGGATTGCCCGCACCAAAACCCGTCGCAAAGGCGTGATGGAGAGCTTTCTCGAAGAGTTCGGCCTGTCCAATTCCGAAGGGCTGGCGCTGATGTGTCTGGCCGAAGCCTTGCTGCGCGTACCTGATGCGGAAACGCGCGACGAACTGATCGCGGAGAAAATCCGTTCTGGCGACTGGGCGTCCCATAAGGGCCAGTCCGATAGCTGGCTGGTCAATGCTTCAACATGGGGGCTGATGTTGACGGGCCGTGTGATTGGGCTGGACCAAACCCGTCAGAAAGATGCAAGCGCCGCCGTCCAGTCGCTCATCCGGTCTTCCGGCGAACCTGTGATTCGCGCAGCGATGATGCAGGCGATGCGGATCATGGGTGAGCAATTCGTTCTGGGCCGCACGGTGGACGCGGCGCTAAAGCGTGGCCGAAAAATGATCCGCGCCGAAGAGGCCGCCCATTTCAGCTTTGACATGCTCGGAGAGGGCGCACGCACTGCGGCCGATGCAAGCCGCTATCTCGCCGCCTATGAAGACGCTATCAAAGCGGTCGCCAAGACCCGCGCCAAAGATCAGCCGCCCGAAGCTGTAAGCGGCGTATCGGTCAAGCTCTCCGCGCTGCATCCGCGCTATGAGGCGGTCAATAGCGCCCGCGTCTTTAAGGAGCTTTACCCCAAGCTTTTGTCCCTTTGCGAGCAGGCCGCGCGTGCGGATATTAATTTGTGCCTTGATGCGGAAGAAGCCGACCGGCTGGTTATCTCGCTCAAGCTATTTGCGCAGCTTGCCGAAGAACCGTCTCTGAAAGACTGGACGGGTCTTGGTCTTGCCGTGCAAGCCTATCAGAAGCGGGCAGGGGCGGTCATTGAGGGGCTTGTCGGGCTGGCCGAAAAGACCGGGCGGCGTTTCATGGTCCGGCTCGTCAAAGGGGCTTATTGGGACAGTGAAATCAAACATGCCCAGGAAGAAGGCCATGCAAACTTCCCCGTCTTCACAACCAAGCAGGCGACCGATGTAAACTATCTCGCTTGCGCCAAGGCCATGCTTGAAGCATCGCCGCGCATCTACCCGCAATTTGCCACCCATAATGCGCATTCGGTCGCCGCAATCGCGCAAATGGCCGATACGCTGGGCGTCACCCAGTTTGAATATCAACGCCTACATGGTATGGGCGAGCCGCTTTACGAGGCCGCCGGGGCTGGCCGCCAAGTGCGCGTCTATGCCCCTGTCGGTGCGCATGAAGACCTGCTGCCATACCTTGTGCGCCGCTTGCTTGAGAATGGCGCGAATACCAGTTTCGTCCACTCCTTTCTTGATGCGGATGTGCCTGTGGAGCATGTGGTCGAAGACCCGTTTGCCAAAATAGAAGCCGGACCCAGACGCCATCCGCGTATCCCGACCCCGCCGCGCCTTTACGGCCCCGAACGTCCAAATTCCGAAGGCCTTGATCTTTCCCAAGCGCGCGCGAGAGAGACTGTCGCTAAGGCTTCAGATGCGAAGGCATTTGCGCTTGAGACGCTTTCCGATGCGGGTCAGGCTCAGATAGACAAGGCGATCGTTTCGGCAGAAGCGGCGCAGCCAACATGGGACAGGCTGGGCGGCAATGCTCGCGCCATTATCCTGCGTAAAATGGGCGATGCGCTGGAGGCCAATATGGAAGCGCTGATTGCCCTGATGTCGGCCGAGGCGGGCAAGACGCTCGCCGATGGTGTGGCCGAGGTGCGCGAGGCGGTCGATTTTTGCCGCTATTATGCGAGCGAAGCGGAGCGTAAATTTGCTGGCCCGCAAAGATTGCCCGGCCCCGCAGGCGAGACCAATCATATCTCGCTACATGGGCGCGGCGTCTTTGCCTGTATCAGCCCGTGGAATTTCCCGCTCGCGATCTTCACAGGGCAAGTCGCCGCCGCGCTTGCGGCGGGCAATAGCGTGCTCGCCAAACCGGCCGAGCAGACCCCGCAAACCGCCCGCGCCGCTATAGAGCTTTTCTATAAGGCGGGTTTGCCCAGAGACGTGTTGCATCTGATTGTCGGGGCGGGTGAAATTGGCGGCATGTTGACCGCGCATCCGGGCATTTCCGGCGTCTGCTTTACCGGCGGCACGCGAACCGCGCGGATCATCAATCAGACACTCGCCGCCCGCGACGGGCCGATCATTCCGCTCATCGCAGAGACGGGCGGGCTGAACGCCATGTTCGTGGACACCACGGCGCTGCGCGAACAGGTGATTGACGATATGATCGCCTCCGCCTTCGGTTCAGCGGGGCAACGCTGCTCGGCGCTCAGACTTGCCTTTCTGCCACACGATACCGCCGACATGCTCATCGAGGGGCTCCAAGGCGCGATGGACGAGCTGTCCATTGGCGACCCGAACCTGCCAACCACCGATGTCGGGCCGGTGATTGACGCGGATGCCCACAGAGCCTTGCAGACCCATTTGTTGCGTATGCAATCAGACGCCAAGCTCGTCAAACAGCTGCCCGCGCCCGACCAGCCTTTCGGCAAAAGCGTCTATTTCGGCCCGGCCCTTGTCGAGCTGTCTTCGCTTGACCAGATCAGCGAGGAGAGCTTCGGCCCCATCCTCCACATTCTGCGTTATGATCCTGACAATATCGCCGCCCTTGGGGCCGAGCTTGCGGCAAAAGGATATGGGCTGACCCTAGGCATCCATTCGCGGCTCGAACGCTTTGCCGAACAGGTGCGCGAGGCCGTGCCTGCGGGCAATACATATGTCAACCGGACAATGATTGGCGCGGTTGTCGGCGTCCAGCCTTTTGGCGGGGAAGGGCTCTCGGGCACAGGCCCGAAAGCGGGCGGGCCGCATTATCTCGCCCGGTTCGCCAATGAACGCGTTGTCACCGTCAACATCGCAGCCCAAGGCGGTGATCCGGAACTCTTATCGCTTTAGAATGGGTTGCTATTCGCCCGCGCCGCCGTCTTGTCCCTCGTCCTGAGCGAGGTCGAAGGATGTCTTGGAAAAGATAATGAGCTCTGCCAAGCCCGCCTCGTGGTTCGACTTCGCTCACCATGAAGCCTCGACTTCTCTCAGCGTGGAGGTCTCGGGGTATCCGGAGAATCTGTGCCAGCTTTGAACTATCTTTGCAGGACGCAGCCAAGCCCTGGCTCATAACTCGCCGTTGCGGAGATGATGCCGAGCGCCGAGGCGGTCACGCTGTCTTCGGTTTCCGAGATTTTGAGCTGGCTGATGTCTTGGGTGAAATCTGTCTGGCAACTGGCCATTTCGCGCTCGGACACAAACCGGCACGAGCAGACTTGCTTGGCGGCATAGGCGGTGGCCACTTTGCCAAAGCCAACCTGTTCTTTGAGGAAGAAATGCCAGAGCGCCCCGCCAATGACCGCCAGCACAATGAGAATGATCAAAAAAGCTTTGATGAATTTCATGGCCTGCCCTTAGACTGAGGTTTGACCATAGAGGGGAGCGCATATGTTTGCCAAGGCTTTGACGGGAATAGCGGTCAGTGTGGCACTGCTGGCGGGTTTGGCTTGTGCACAAACCCAGTCGGCGATTTATCCGGAGAATATATGGGCCAAAGGCGTCGCTCCGCTGGAAACCGAGGCTGAGCTGGATACGCTGATCGAAGACGCCATGTCCCGCGCCTTTGCTGACGAGATGGGCGAGACGCGCGCGCTCGTCGTGATCCACAAAGGACGGCTTGTGGCGGAAAGCTATGCGGACGGGTTTACCCCCGACACAAAGCTTGTCTCATGGTCAATGGCGAAATCCATCACGCAGGCGCTGGTTGGTCGCGCAGTTCAAGAAGGGCTGATCGCGGATATTGATGCGCCCATGCCCTCGCCATGGCAGGCGGGCGACCCGCGCGCCGAGATCACATGGCGGCAATGGATGACCATGACCGACGGGCTCGACTATGCCGAAGTCGGCGAGACGGACCTCAATAAAAACGATGTCGTCCAGATGATGTTCGGGCCAGGCCGGTACGATATGGTTGGCTATGTCGAGGGGCTGGAACAGGTCCACGCGGCGGGCAAGCATTGGAATTATTCGACCGCTGCGTTTCATACGATTAGCCGCGCCGTTCAGGATCAGGTTGACGGGCCGATGCCGGATTGGCTCCAAGCCGAACTCTTCAGCCCGCTCGGCATGGACGCCCAGCCTGAGTTTGATGCGGCAGGCACCTTCCTGGGCGGCTCGCTGGTCTATGCCTCTGCGCGCGACTTTGCCCGCTTGGGCTATCTCTATCTCAGAGACGGCGTGTGGGAGGGCGAACGCTTGCTGCCTGAAGGCTGGGTTGATTTCGCCACCACAGTCCATGACGGCTCGGACACGAATGTCTATGGTGCGGGCTGGTGGGTCACGCC
>CALLUH010000140.1 GCA_938011445.1 uncultured Hyphomonadaceae bacterium | reverse complement strand
GCTCGGCGCGAACCATCCCATGGGACCGCTGCAACTGGCCGATTTTATTGGACTTGATACATGTTTGTCGATCATGCAAGTGCTTCATGACGGGCTTGCGGATACCAAATATCGCCCCTGTCCCTTGCTTGTGAAATATGTCGAGGCTGGCTGGCTGGGCAAGAAGACCGGGCGTGGTTTTTATGATTACGGCGACGATGGTATGGTGCCGACAAGATAGCATTATGTGTCGTTTACTGATGATATTTCTGGCGCTGACGCTTCCGGCTTGTGCGCTGACGCCAGCGCTTTCTTTTGTAACGGTCGATACGCCCGTGCCGGTTTCGGCTAAAGATAGTCGCAAGGATGGTGTGCTGCGTGATAAGGATGGACGACCTGTGCGCCACGCTTTGCTTGGGCAGGTTCTGCCGGAGTTTCGTGCAAAGGCGCTGGACGGGCGAACGGTGTCGAGCGCTGATCTGGCTGGACAATGGACGGTGCTCGCAGCCTGGGGTGTATGGTGTCATGATAGTCGCAATGATGCGGATTATATCGACGCCTTGGCCAAAGCGGTTGGCGCCGAGAATGATATTGAGTTTTTATCCGTACACGTTCCGTTTAGTGCCGAGCATACGGATATTGCCTATCGCGATTATGGCTCTGTGGAGGGGTATTTCGAAGCGCGGGAGGTGTCCTGGGCGACGATCATTGATGAGGATGCCAGCATACGCGAGCGGTTGCAGATCAAGTGGACGCCAAGCTATCTGGTAATAGGGCCAGACTTGATGGTCCGCGCATTTCGGACCGATTTCTCGGTGGCCGATGAGGGGGCTGTGGCGACCTTTTTGGAAGATGTTAAACGGCTTGCGATTGAGGGATAGGTTGGGGGATAAGTGCCCGCTTTTGACTCTCTTAATGGCGCGCAAACTCTCTTAATGTGTCTACTATTCTGTCGGTAGTCGGGTAATAATTAGTATAAAAACAGAGCAATGAGCGCCAAACACATATCTGGTTTGACGCCCATATAGATTTTTTTGCCAAGTTCGCCGGGCGTTTCTAGTTTTCGACGGTGAAGGTCAATCCGGCATTGTCGACCAGCCGCTTGATAAGTTTGTGGCCCATGGCCGGCGCAGTGGTGTAGATGCCGCCGGGCATATCGGCACAATCTTCAATCAGACAGATTGCGCTTTCAGACAACATTTTCGACGTTGAGCCATAGCCGGGATCGCGGTCGCCGGTGACGCCGACATCAATGCGTTGGCCGTCTTCGGTAAGGCCAACAAAAAGAATGTCGAAAAAGCCGTTCTCGCGCTCTTCCTTGCTCGGACCTTCTCCGGGTTTCGGGCCATCGTCTCCGCCCAGAGGATTGGAACTGGCGACCGCTTCTGCGGCCGCTTTGCCGTCCTCGCCCGGACCGGTGATCATCATCTCGTCATAGATGAAATTGGTTCCATACGGATGACCGAGAAGGGCGTTTGAGCGGTGAACGTTTTTCGTGTTGATCGAGGCCATGATGAAGGGGGCGACCCACATGTCGAGCGTATCATCGAATTCGGGCTTCATGCCGGAAGGCTGCTCGGGCCCGGTAAAGTCTGGCGCGAGGGCATAAGGGTCAACCATCAACCCCATGAGGGAGGGGTCTTTCTGGATGGCGGCCATGGAGGCTTTCAGGCTCGCCGCGGTGCCGCCGGAGAATGTACCTTGCATTTTGCGGACGCGGCCTTTTACGCGGGGGACGGGTGCGCCGAAGCGTTTTTGAGCTTCGGCCTGAAGGAAAGCGATGCCGAGATCGGTGGGGATCGAATCAAAGCCGCAGGAAAAGACGATGCGTGCGCCAGACGCTTTGGCGGTGGCTTCATGCGCGTCGATCATGTGGCGCATCCAAGTTGTCTCGCCGCATAGATCGACATAATCCGTGCCGGTCTCGGCGCAGGCAGCGACCAGACCGGAGCCGTAAAGCTGGTAGGGGCCAACCGTTGTGAGAATGATCTTCGCGCGGGAGGCCATGTTGCGCAAGGAGGCGGGGTCATCGGAATCGGCGGTTATCAGGGGTGTGTCTGCGGGCAGGCCCATCTCGTCGCGGACACTGGCAAGTTTTGCCTCCGAACGTCCGCCCATCGCCCAGCTGATCTGCTGGCCATTGCCATAGGTGTTGTGTAAATATTCCGCCACGAGACGGCCCGTAAAGCCGCTTGCGCCGAAGACTATGATGTCAAAATTACCCTGTGTCGTCATGATCGCTATCCATCCGGTTTGTTTTCAACAAGCTGGACCGAGCGCGCGGTCTTGGCAACTGTCACCTTGGGGTAATGTTGGTTCGAACCCGACTATTCGGTGATAAATTCTACCCCGATAGTATCGCCCCTCTGCCACCGTTTGAGGCACTCATATTTGCGTTTTTTGCCTGACCCGTGAACGGTCATATCAAAGTTTTCCGGAAGATTGGCCACGTCTGGTCCACTCAGCTTTGCTCCACTCACCGAGAAGTCGGTAATGTCACATTCGATCTGTTTGAACATGCCTAATTTGATGACGCCCGTCCGGTTGCCCGAGGCCCGGCTTTCTTTACGCCTTGGTGGAACATTGTTAGACATTTTGCGAGACCCCTTACCCTGCTCAAGTCGGGACGCTAACATACCTAAAGTAAATAGACACTATAAATATTTGCGCTGATTCTGCCCCCGATAAGCTTTTCTCATTCAGGAAAATGAAGATTATGACCGAATTTGTTCAGACTCGTATTGAGGGGCATCTTGCCCGGCTGACCCTTAATCGGGCAGACGCACTGCACGCGTTGAATATGGAGATGTGTACGGAGGTTTTGTCGGCGCTCAATAGCTGGGCACAGCGCCCTGAAATTCAACTTTTACTGATTGATCATGCCGAAGGCACGCGCGGATTTTGTGCTGGTGGTGATATTCGCATGTTGGCAAAAAGTGGCGCTAGCGATGGAGCTGAAGCGCGGGCGTTTTTCGCGGTGGAATATCGCATGAACACTGCTTTATACAATTACCCCAAGCCAATTGTTTCGCTGATTGATGGCGTTACGATGGGCGGGGGTGTAGGTTTGTCAGTTCACGGCGCATATCGAGTGGCCACGGAGCGGACGCTGTTTGCGATGCCCGAGACGGGGATCGGGCTGTTTCCCGATGTGGGTGGGGGCTGGTTCCTGCCGCGCCTTGAAGGTGAGCTTGGGACATGGCTGGCGCTGACGGGCGCACGGCTCAAGGGCGCGGATGTAAAGGCTGCGGGTGTGGCGACGCATTTTGTGCCGTCAGAACTGCTGCCGCATTTGAGGGCACAAATTGCGGGTGCGGACTTTTCCCATGGGGCGGACGAAATGCTTGGCGGCGTTTTGGGATTGGTTGGACAGGACGTGGCCGAACCGAGTTTTGCGCCGTTTGAGGAGACGATTGATCGCTGTTTTGCATTTGATCGGGTGGAAGAAATTATTGCCGCCTTGCGGGCGGATGGCTCGGACTGGGCCGTCAAGCAGGCCGAGACGATCGAGAGTAAATCGCCGCGCACGGTCAAGGTTGCCCTGCGGCAGTTACGCGAGGGCGCGCGGTTTGAGACGTTTGAGGAGAATATGCGCAATGAGTATCGGATTGGCGCGCGGCAAGTGCAAAGCGCCGATTTCCTCGAAGGGGTACGGGCGGTGATTGTGGACAAGGATCATGCGCCCAAATGGAACCCGCCGACGCTAGAGGGGGTGAGCGACGCGATGATCGACGATGTGTTTGCACCGCTTACTGATAT
>CALLUH010000139.1 GCA_938011445.1 uncultured Hyphomonadaceae bacterium | reverse complement strand
ATCAGGCAAACCCCGCTCAAAACCAACCCAAAGCCAAACTGTCTCAAATCCACGCTCCCAAAAAACCAAACCCCATCTCGCAACAATTTGACAACCTTGTCAATTCAGACAAACCCATCGCAGATACAAAGTGGGGTGGTCAACCCTTCCCATAATTTTACAGGTTTCCCTGCCGCATTTGGGAAGACGCATAATCCGCCGCGCGCGCGGTCAGGGCCATATAGGTTAGCGAGGGGTTCTGACAGGCGCTTGAGGTCATGCAGGCCCCGTCTGTCACAAAGACATTCGCGACATCATGGCACTGATTATGTGCATTCAGAATTGATGTCGAGGGGTCTTTGCCCATTCGTGCGCCGCCCATTTCGTGGATGCCAAGGCCCGCTATGGTTTCGCGATTAAAGGCTTCGACGTCGATACATCCGCCCGCTTCGAGCGTCTCTTTTGCGGTCTTGGCAATATCAATGCGCATCTTGCGTTCATTCTCGCCGAAGCGGACATTGATATGAAGCTGGGGGAGGCCGTGCTTATCTGTCTTGGTCGGGTGCAGCGAGACCTGATTGCTGGCCATGGGCAGCATTTCGCCAAAGCCTTGTAGATAGACGTCCCAAGCTGCGGGTTCGCGCATTGCGTGCTTAAAATCTGCGCCGAAGCCCTTCTGGCTGGAAGTTGATTGCCAGGAGCCGCGATTGGCACCGCCTTGAAACCCATAGCCGCGATAGAAGTCTTCCTCGTCGCGTTCGAGATTTCTAAAGCGGGGTATGTAAATGCCATTTGGACGCCGCCCGACAAAATACTTGTCGAGCATGCCGGGATATTTGCCCCGTGCTCCAGCGCGGTGATGGTGATCCATAATATACCTGCCGAGGGTGCCAGACCTGTTTGCAAAGCCGTCCTGAAAAGTGTCGCTTGTAGAGTTTAGCAGGATTTGCAGCGTGCCGAGTGTTGAAGCACAAAGGAAAATGACCCGTGCGGTAAATGTGGATCGCTCGCCGGTTTTGCGATTGATTGTCTGAACGCCTGATGCGCGTTTCGTAACAGGATCATAGACAATGCGTTCGACCTGGGTGTCGGAGATCATCTGCATATTGCCGGTGCGCTCGGCGGCCGGGAGGGTTGCGGCCACGGAAGAAAAATATGCACCGAATGAGCAGCCTCGTTGGCATTGATTGCGGAACTGGCATGAGCCGCGCCCAAGGGAGAGCTGTTCCTCGGTCGGGGCGGTTAAATGGGCCGTCCGCCCAATGATCATGCGTCGTTCGGGATAGGTCTGCGCAATCGCGTCGCGGACTTTCTTCTCGACAGAGTTGAGCTCCATGGGCGGCTGGAATTTGCCGTCGGGCAGCTGCGCAAGACCTTCCATCGAGCCTGAAATGCCGGCAAAGGTTTCAACATGATCATACCATGGCGCGAGGTCTTTATAGCGGATTGGCCAATCGACGCCGTGGCCATCGCGCTTGTTTGAATTAAAATCCATCTCGCTCCAGCGATAGGATTGGCGAGCCCAGAGCAGCGATCGGCCACCGACCTGATCGCCGCGGATAAAGGTGAAAGATGTTCCATCTTCGACGGAGTAGGGATTGTCCTGATCCTTGGCGAAGAAGTTCTGCGTTGACTCGCGAAAGGCGTAACACTGGCTTTGAATTGGATTGTCCGCACGCATTTGTGCGGTGACGGCGTCGCGCGCAGGCCAGTCCCAAGGCGCTGTGTTCTCGCCAATATAGTCGGGGCCTTTTTCGATGTTTCTTCCGCGTTCGAGGACAAGCGTTTTCATGCCCTTTTCGGCAAACTCTTTCGCTGCCCAGCCGCCCGACATGCCGGAACCTACAATAATGACATCGAAGTCAGCCATGTCGCGGTCTCCGTTCTATATGCCTGTAATGAGCCAGGCGCGGCCTATATCGGACAGGTTTGCGTCGCCGTCATATTGACCGGGGATGGGGTCATATTGAAGCTCTTGGGCTGCTGCTTCGGAGGTGTAATATCCGAAGACAACTGCTTGTTTGAGTTGTCGCCAGATCGGCGCATCTTCCCTGTCGAGTGTTTCAAGGATGGCGATTTTTACCTTGTCCGGCGCAGCGAGAAAGCTTGGCGCCGAGTTGGCATGGGCTAGTTCGTCAAAGCGTTGTAACCCTGACTTGAATGCGTCGCGCTCCTCGGCGGTGTAATGGGTTCCGACAAGTGCTTTGATATAGGCGGGCACGCCAGCGGCCAAGGCGCCGGGCGTATCGGTCTGCGGAATGATTATCTCGCTGACGACTGAAATGAGCTCCATGAACGGGCTAAGCTCTCTCTCGATCGCAGGTGCACAGGCGCTCAGGGTGCTCATCAGCGGCAGGCCCAAAGTACCGCCCGTCGCACAGACAAGTCCTTTCAGCGCATCCCTGCGCGACGTCCGGGCGCGTTTTGTTGGTGTCACGATGTCTCCCATGATCAATTGCCCGGCCCGTTCAGCGGCAAGGTGTACAACAGTCTAACGTTGTCAGACTAGGCGTGTATAGGCCCGTTCGTCAAGACAAGTCGAAGACAGCGCAAAGCTAGAAGCGCAAGGCCCGAACGGTGTCGTGGCTGGTGCGAATGGACGCTTCGAATGGTTTGGGGAGGGCGTCATGTTCGGTGATGAAATAGTCGAGGCCCGATACGTCATTGAGGGCGAACAGAGATGCGAAATCAATGACTCCTTCGCCGACATTGACCATCAGATCACGTGATATCTCCTCATAATCGAGACTCATCGCGTCTGGTGGCGGCGGGTTGCGCATGTCCTTGACATGGCAGAGTTTGAAGCGCCCGGGGTTCGCTCTGAACAGGGCAGGCAGGTCCGCTGAGGCGAGATAGGCCCAGAAAAGATCGATTTGAAAACTGACAAGTTCCGGATCGGTTTCTGCGAGCAGGATTTGCATGGCCGTTGTGCCGCCGCCAAGATCTGCAAATTCGAATTGGTGATTGTGATAGCCCAATTGAACGCCATTATCCTTGAACACTTTGCCGGCCTCATTAAGCACTTTTGCATGACGCAGCCAATCTGAAGAGCCTCGTTCGCCTTCATCTATCCACGGCACAACGCCATATTTGCAGCCAAGTGTCTGGCAAAGCTGCGCCATTTCCTGCGGCGTATCGCAGACGGGTGCATAGCTTAGATGGGTTGATGGCGCGTAGAGGTCTGTAGCAGCCAGCCGTTCGCGGACGATCTGTGGGGGCGTGTCGGCGAAGTCGCCGCCGTTCAACTCGACATAATCATAGCCTGCGCGTTTGATCATGGCCAGAGTGGCGGGCATGTCCGCGCGCATGGCCTGGCGGAGCGTATAGGTCTGGATGCCGACTTGACTGATGCGGCTTTGGGGAGGGACATCGTTCGGGAGTGCGGTGCAGGCCGTGCTTGCTAAAGCGCTTGCAGAGGCTGTCAGAAAAGCTCGTCTTGAAAACACGGGGGGGAGTTGCTCCTTTGATCGCAGCTTGGCCTTCGCATATTGTCGGCCCGATTTTGATGTTTTAGATTTCGCATAAATGACATCGGTGTCAATATTGATTCGCGCCGTGCGTCCCGTCAAGCTTCATCTTTGCCCCGCTGGCCCGGTGCTCCCTCTGATGATGAGCTTGAAGGGCAAGGTTGAGCGGGCATTCTCAACGCTGCCGGGCGTATTGATCATATCGCATAATATCTCAACGGCGCGGCGGCCAAAGGTTTCGGCGGGCTGCTGGATGGTTGTTAAGCTCGGCACGGAGAAAGACGATACGGCAATATCGTCAAATCCTGCAATGGAGAGATCAACGGGTATGTCATAGCCGAGGTCTTTGATGCGCCGGATTGCGCCAATGGCCATTTCATCATTAAAGCAGAAGATCGCCGTTGGGCGTTTGCGCAGGCTGAGCAGGGCATCAATTGCATCGAATCCGGATTGGGTCGAGAAGTCCCCCTCCGCGATGGCCGTCGGCTCCAGGTTAAGGCCATGTGCCTGCATAGCGCGCTGACAACCGGCCAGACGATCACGGGTCAGCGGGCTGTCGGGCGGACCTTGAATGACACCGATGCGCCGATGTCCAAGCGCGACAAAGTGGTCGATGACGCTTGATGCGGCTCCGGCATTGTCCAGTTGAATCTGCGGAGAAGACTGCGCGTCAAGGCATTCGCAGATGTTTACCAGCGGTGGGCGTTTGCTCGCTTCGATGCCGGAAAACGGGTCATAGGCGCTCAGTTGGATTACGCCGTCGGCTTGAAATGTGTGGACCATGCCAGCATATTCGGCATTGCGTTGGGGCCGGCCGCCAGTGTTTCCGAGCAGGATGGAATAGCCCCTGGTCTGGGCTTCGGATTCGATGCCGCTGATAACGCGCGAAAAGAACGGGTTCGCAATATTGGGGACGAGGACCATAATGGCGAATGAACGCTTGGCCCTAAAGTTTCTTGCCAGCAAGTTTGGACGATAACCGGCTTTTTCGGCCGCCTTTACCACTTTTTTTCGGGTGGTCTCGGAGACCGCTTCGGGTGTCGAGAAAGTCCGTGATACGGTTGCAACGGAGACGCCTGCAAGTTTCGATACGGTTCGTATATTTGCCATTCTTCTCTATACCTTACCCAAATTCGGACAAGCGATGTCTGCCATGTTGCATTATCCCAATATTGGTCATAAGCGCAATGGACGCCGACGTGCGGTGAGCATGTTGACCTGGCTTAGATGACTTGACCCGAGCGCGTGTAACCGTTTACATTTTAGGATAAGGCTCGGCAAAAAGGCGTCTGAATGATGGGCGACATATTTCAACAAAAAGTCCGTATGGGTATGATTGGTGGGGGCGAAGGGGCTTTCATCGGCAATGTTCATCGCATGGCAGCGGCGCTTGATGGCAGGATTGAGCTGGTGTGCGGTGCCTTTGGTCAGAGCATGGATAATACTCTGAGGACTGGCGCAGCTCTCGGCATACCGAAACAGCGTCTGTATGCGTCCTATTCGGATCTGATCCGCGATGAGGCCAGGCGTGATCCCGCAGACCGCATGGAGTTTCTGGCAATCGTAACGCCAAATCATTTGCATATTCCGATTGCGGAAATGGCAATCGTGCATGGGTTTCACGTTATGAGCGATAAGCCGGCGGGAATAAGTCTGGCGGAAGTGACCGCATTTGCTGACCGGCTGGCGGGGACGGACTGTCTTTATGGGCTGACGCATACTTATCTGGGCTATCCAATGGTGTGGCAGGCCCGAGCGATCATTGGCGAGGGACGGCTAGGCAGGCTGCGCAAGATTTATGTCGAATATCCGCAAGGCTGGCTTGCTGAAAATCTTGAGGCGGGGGGGGCCAAACAAGCAACATGGCGGACCGACCCTGCGCGCGCTGGCCTAAGCGGCTGCATGGGTGACATCGGGAGCCATGCCCATAGCCTTGTCGAGTTTATGACCGGCGATCGGATGAGCCAGATTGCCGCTTTTCTGAACGCGCACATTGATGGGCGGAGGCTTGACGATGATGGCGCGGTGCAGTTCCGGATGGAGAAGGGCGCGACGGGCACGTTGATTGCCAGTCAAGTGTGTGCAGGTGAGGAAAATGCGCTCAAGATCCGGATCTATGGTGAAGAAGGCGGGCTTGAATGGCATCAGATGGAACCGAACACGCTGATCGAGCGGCCCGCCAGTGGCCCAGCTCTGATCCATCGGGCGGGTACGGACAAGGCGTTGGATGCAGAAGCGCTGGCGCGGTGCCGCCTGCCATCGGGACACCCTGAAGGTTATCTTGAGGCCTTTGCGAATCTGTATCGCGATTTTGCTGCAGCTATCCGCGCGGGCCAGAGCGGCGCTGCCAAGGGTGTTCCTGGCATCAAGGAAGCTGTCGCGGGCATGGCGTTTCTCGAAGCGCTCGTGCAGAGCAACCGGAATGACAATTGCTGGACCGAGGTGCCGGTGCGATCAGTAGACGAGGCTAAGAAAGAAAAGATATGAAACAGATAAAGGGACCGGCGATCTTTCTGGCTCAGTTTATGGGCACAGAGGCGCCCTTCGATACGCTGGATAATATCGCCGAATGGGTGGCGGGGCTTGGCTATAAGGGCGTGCAGATTCCGTCAAATGACGCGCGCTGTATGGATCTGGATCTGGCGGCGGAAAGTCAGGATTATTGCGATGATCTGAAGGGCAGGCTGGCCGAGCGCGGACTGGAAATCACCGAGCTTTCGACCCATTTGCAGGGTCAGCTTGTTGCCGTCCATCCGGCTTATGACGACCTGTTTGATGGCTTTGCCCCAGAGGCGTTGCGCGGTAAGCCGGCCGAGCGTCAGGCTTGGGCGGTGGACCAGATGAAAAAGGCGGCCATTGCCTCGCGCCGGTTTGGGCTTAAAGGATGCGCGACTTTCCCGGGTGCGTTGATGTGGCATCTGGCGTATCCTTGGCCCCAGCGCCCCAAAGGGTTGGTCGAGGAAGGATTTAAGGAGCTTGCGCGGCGCTGGGTGCCCATCCTCGATGTGTTTGGCGACAATGGCGTTGATGCCTGCTACGAGATTCATCCGGGGGAAGACGTTCACGACGGCGCGACGTTCGAGACGTTTCTTGAGGCCACGCACAATCATCCGCGTGCGAATATACTTTACGACCCGAGCCATTTCATGTTGCAGCAGCTTGATTATCTTGGCTTTATTGATCGCTATCATGAGCGGATCAAAGCCTTTCACGTCAAAGATGCCGAGTTCAGGCCTGACGCTCGAACCGGCGTTTATGGCGGCTATCAGAATTGGCAAGACAGGGCTGGGCGCTTTCGGTCGCTGGGCGACGGCATGATTGATTTCCGGCAGATCTTCTCGAAGCTCACTCAATATGGTTTTGATGGTTGGGCGGTGCTCGAATGGGAATGTTGCTTCAAACATCCCGAAGATGGCGCTGCAGAAGGCGCACCGTTCATTGCAAACCACATCATCCGCCCGACCGAATATGCCTTTGACGATTTTGCGGGCGGGCCAGCAGACCTGTCCGCCAACCGGCGTATTCTCGGCCTAAGCTCTGATCCGGAACATGTCCGTATGGAAGCAAACGGCAAAGAGGCAAGCCCTTATGAAGACAAGGATCGGTCTTGCTGATCAGACCTTTCGGGAGGAGGTAGACAATGGACAAAGTGCAAGCGGACTATAATCGGGCCAGACTGTTCTGGATTGGTGTATTGGCGCTGTTTACGGCTGCCATGCTGTTCGGGCTAAGAACCGGACTTATCGGCAATATGCGGGACGAAATTTATGCGGGGGTTCCAAATCCCGGCGAGCTCATTGGCGGCGCGTTCGGCGCTGCTTTTCTGGGCAATGCGTTTACATTATTTGCAGCAAGTCCGCTGCTCGATAAGATCGGCATAGGGAACGTATTGCGCGGTGCGGCCACGTGTTTTGTGCTTGGCGTTGTGATGGCGGTTGGCGCACCTTTTATTGGCGATGTTGCGCTGTCGCGGAATGTGTTCTGGCTTGCCATGTTGTTGCAGGGTATTGGCTGGGGCGGGCAGGAAGCGGCGATCAATCCGATGACGACGGCGCTGTACCCCGAAGACAAAACGCATCGGCTGAACGTGTTGCATGCATGGTGGCCTGCGGGCATTGTTGCGGGTGGATTGATCGGATTTGGTGTTGGCCAGTTCGGTCTTCCATGGAAGCTTGCCATGGCATCGGCGCTTATTCCGGCTGTTGGTGTGATCGTGCTGGCGGTGGGTATCAAGTTCCCGCCAACGGAGCGCGAGGCGGACGGTATTGCATTTGGCGACATGATGCTCGAAATTTTTCGTTCGCCGAGCTTTTTGCTCTGGTTTGGCGCGATGTTCCTGACCGCTTCGGTCGAGCTTGCGCCTGGGCAATGGGTCAATGCGGCGCTTTCGGCCAAGGTCGGCTTTAACGCGGTGATCGTTCTCGTCTATGTCTCTGCACTGATGTTTGTGATGCGCCACTTTGCAGGCCCACTCGCCCATCGGCTCTCAAATCCGGGATTGTTATGGCTTTCAAGCCTTTTGGCCATGGTCGGGCTTTACATGATGGCGCAGGCGAACAGCGCCGTGACGGTTCTTGCAGCGGCAACGCTCTGGGGTACGGGCGTCTGTTTCATGTGGCCGACCATGATGGCTTCAGTGGCCGAGCGCTATCCGCGTGGGGGAAGCTGGTTTATCGGGCTGATCGGCTCTGCAGGTGCGCTGGCGATTTATTTTGTGCTGCCGCTTCTGGGCCGGATGTATGACAGTTCTATGGCTGAATATGCAGGTGGCGAGGAGGCGCTTGCGTCCTTGCGGCAAAGCGGGGCGGCCGAAGAACTGACCGCGCTCGAGATTAGAGCCGCGCCGGAAGCTTTCGAATTTGTCGCCATGTTCCCGATCGTCCTTCTGGTGTTGTTCGGTGCTATCTGGTTTCTGGATCG
>CALLUH010000138.1 GCA_938011445.1 uncultured Hyphomonadaceae bacterium | reverse complement strand
ACACTCATCGCTTGACCGAAAGACACCCGATCTGGCCTACTTCAATGCGTCGCAATCAATCCCGATTGCGGCATAACAAAAAGGGCGGAGATCCACTTATCCAGAAACCGGAATCTGTTCAAACAAACCGAGCCACCTCTTACCACCGCACACCTGCTGGCCGTGTTGCTCCCGCCGAGATAACGCCCTCAAAGCAACGAGGACTAATCGTTCAAAAGTCGATCGCTGGATTGCACAATCAGATTGGCGTATTACCCATCTATGTCATTTGTATAATTGTATTACAATACTCTTTTCGAAAATTGCCCCCTGCACTGCCCTTACTGAGCCATCAGCCCGCCATCGACAATCAATTCCGCTCCCGTACTGTAACTGTCAGACGACACTGCACCAGACTTAAACGATTTCCTATTTTGGGTTATTTTCGTGCACGCCTCATGTCTGCTTTGCCGCCGAGAGTTGACACTCGGGAATTATATTCGAGCCGCGGCAAAGGCCAAAGGCCGTCATCTGACAACCTTCGCGAGAGGCTTAAACTCGCAGGCGAGAAAACGGTGTTCGGTCAGGCCCTGAGAAAAACGAAACCTTAACTCGGCTTATGACGCGCGATCTCGCTTTGTACCAGCGAGCTCATAGGAGAGTCGCGGTCGCCAAACACAGCGCTGATAGCTTGGCGCCACGCCTCATCATGGAAATCAAGCACAGCCGCCTGATATGAGGGCCTTTGCTGCAAACGCTGCCAGTAAGCTGCGGTGTGTGGAAGTGTATCACCTGTCAGAAGCCCCCCAAGTGCAACATCCTCCAATCTGTGGAAATGCGCCATGAGCATGACATCCGCCTGTGTAAAAGGACCGAGCAACCAGTCATCGCTCTCTGCCAGCGTCTTTTCGATATGGACAAGCGCGCGCGCTGTTGTGCGGGCCGCGCGCGCGATAACCTTGTCCGGGATCGGAAACAGTCTCAACAACCGAAAGCCTTTGCGGCGAGATGATATTGGATGGGCCCGAAACCCGCTCCAGATTTGCCAGAGGGATTGCTGTTTCAGGCAGTGTTTTATCAGCGGGGCCGAAAGCATGGGTATCGCCATGCCAAGGCTTTTGCCAAACTCGCCATCATCAAACAGCGCGGTTTCATTTACCCAGGCTTCTATACCGCTGCGCAATGCTGCGTCGTCAGGATACAATCGTTCACCGGAATCTGCGTTTTGCGCATCTAGATATTTTATGATCTCAAAACTGTCATAAACAGGTGTGCCCTCGTGTACCAGCGTTGGCACCGTCCCTCTCGGATTGACGGAAAGATAGTGCTCGGAAAGATTGTTGCCATCCTTGGAAACCTCCTGCAGCATAATTGGGCGGGAGCCCCATGCGATTTCTTTTTCTTCACATGCAATCCGAACCATCTGTGAGCAGAGTGATTCGGCATAATGGTAGACTTCATAAGCCTGCTCGAAGGGTACTTTGGTTTTCGGGCTAGCGCTTTGAGACAATGACATAGAGTGGACCCCGCATAGCCGAAACAATCATAAGTCGACGCGGCCCTTCTCTGACCTCGCGAACTGATCGCTGCCTGGGACCCGCCGTCTCACAAAATTCGAAGACTGGTTCGCATGAGACTAACAGCACCCCCGCCATTTATGCAAAACCCAATTTAATTAATCTCACGAGTACAACCATTCGGCATAGTGTTTGTTCCAGAAAATGATCAAGCAGATGCTCAATACCTGTTCGCACCTGAATGGCCGGACTTCTCCGCCAGATGAGATTTACAGTCTGAGGGTTCAAATAAACCCGAATATCGGCAACTGATGCAGTGTCATCATCAACACCGCATCAGTTGCCGGATATGAGGGACAAATTGGTCAATTGGTGCTAGTCAGCACCAAGGTATCTTAAGCGTTAAATCAGTAGGTATTTATATGACACATAAAGTAACAATCATTGGGGGCGGCTATGCAGGCATTATGCTGGGGAAAGCCCTTGAGGGTGATGCGTATATCTCGATCATTGAGTCACGTGCCCAATGGGTGCACAATGTCGCGTCCATGCGTGCCTTAACAGATGCGGCGCTTCTTGAAAAAACGATACTCCCTTATGACAACCTCCTCAAAAACGGAGAAATCATCCAGGGGCGTGCCAAATTAATAGATGGCACGACGGTTACACTCGAAAACGGCGATACTATCTCTGGGGATACCGTCATCATTGCAACCGGATCAAGTTACGCATCACCGTTTAAGGTCCAAAATGATGATGTCTCTGGCTATAGGGCAACCGTTACAGAACTCGCTCAAAAAGTATCTGCTGCAAAGAGGATCGCGATCGTCGGATCAGGGCCGGTAGGCATCGAACTCGCTGGAGAGATCGCAGTAGCCTACCCACATATCGAGATCGATCTCATCACGGCGGACAAGACCCTCTTCCCTGCCCTTCCAGCTAAGCTAGGACGTAAACTGGCAAAACAGCTGACCGAGCTTGGTGTAAAGATTCATTTTGATACAATGGTGGATAATCTGACGCACACGGATCGGGCCTATACCGGGCAGCTTGCCCTTCC
Organism: uncultured Hyphomonadaceae bacterium; assembly: GCA_938011445.1. GTDB lineage: Bacteria > Pseudomonadota > Alphaproteobacteria > Caulobacterales > Hyphomonadaceae > CALLCD01. The sequence goes on along the minus strand of CALLUH010000138.1, from coordinate 8,920 downwards.
CGATGGTTCAAAGATTGATGCCGATCTTATATTCCCGGCCATTGGTGCACGGACGACGCCCGACTTTATTCAAACCCTGGACGGGGCAGAGCTGGATAGCCTTGGCCGAGTAAAAGTCGATGCCTGGCTTCGCCCCGCAGGCATGCGTAATGTCTATAGTGTTGGCGACGCGGTCTCCACCGGGGACCCTATGACCATTGTTGGCCTCTCACGGCAAGTCAATTGGCTCGGCAAAGCCCTTAAAGCGCAAATGAGCGGCAAGTCGATAGTAAGTCTGAAGCCTTATAAACCTTGGAAAACGGGGCCTATTCTCGTGCCTCTCGGTCCGGAGACAGGGTCCAGTTTGCTACCCGGGATGGTCGTCGGCCCGCGCATAACATCAAAAATTAAGGGGAAGGACTTGTTTATATCGCGGTACCAGAAAGATTTTGGTCTGAAGACCTGAAGGTTTTAGAATACGTGTTTGCGTTATAGAGAACGCATTCTTTGCTCTGCGAACCTCCCAGTCTATTGCGGTCAATGGCGCTGGCTGGGTTTAGTGCGATGGTGCCAGGGATGGAGCAAGCTCTTTCGACAACTGACTGCCCAGAATTGCGCGAACGATGTTGCGGGCACATTTTCGCACATCCTCATCAGTGATTTCGCCAGCTTCCAGGCTCCGAACAAGGTCCTGTCGATAATATTTTCCACCTGGCATCAGCAGGTCATTACCGGCTGTCATGCATGCGCCGTTGTCTGCAAGACCCTTATTGGTCGATGTCCAATCGGTCATGACCACGCCGTCAAAACCCCACTCATCACGTAGAATTTTTGTATTCAGATCGTAGCTGTTGGGCGCATAAACACCATTGATCTTATTATAGGCGGTCATGATCGCGCCCGGCGCTGCTTCGCGCACAGCGATCTCAAAGCTGCGCAAATAAATCTCACGAAGCGCCCGCTCTGACAGATTGGCGGATGTCTTGAAACGATTGTCTTCCTGATTGTTGGCAACAAAGTGTTTGAGCGTCGCATACACGCCGCCAACGCTCTGGCATCCGGCTGTAATTGCGGCGGCAAGCTTGCCCGACAAGAACGGGTCTTCACTGAAATATTCAAAGTTCCGCCCACAGAGCGGGTTGCGATGAATATTCATGCCTGGCCCGAGCCAGAACATGATGCCATATTCCAGCATCTCGGTGCCTATGGCTTTTCCGACCTCACCGACAAGTTCATCATTCCAGGTTTGCGCGAGCGCCAGCGCGACGGGAAACGCCGTCGCATACTGGTAGACGGTTTTGCCTTTACGCGGTTTTGCAAACACAAACCGCTTGATGTAATTCGGCATGAAATCCAGCATTTCCACGACGGGGTCGACCATTTTAGCCGTCCCTTTTCGGGAAAACACCGAAGCACGGTTCAAGCGGAGACCCGCCGGGCCATCTGCCATCGTCGCATTCATCAACCCCTTGTGCGTCAAATTTGATGTGGTTTGCCCGACGGCCCCCGGCGCAACAAAATACCCCTCGCCAAAGAAGAGCCCTTTCATTCCCACGCCTGTCACGAGCTCAACCAATTCATCTCTGGAAAGCCCCGATACGATCGCTTCAACGGCGTCATCCGGCTCAGCCGGTTTGCCAGAATAGTCATACTCAACGGTTGCGAATGAGTTTGGATCAATTGCGTATCGCGGCAACGTATCGAGATCGCCGACAGAGCGAATATCTGCTGGCACCAGCTCGGATATGGGAGATATTCGCTCGCAGATGTTAGCGTGCTTGGAAATCACGATGCGCTCGGCCAACTCCAAAACGGCCGCCGCCTCGGTGTCACGCGACGAATTCCCAACCCGCGCAACATACTCACCTGCGTCTAAAACAAAGCTCGCATCGGCTTCGGCATAGGATGTAAGATATCGTAAATCTATAGCGATACTGACGGTTTCTGATTGGCCGGGCGCGAGCATTTTCGTTTTCGCATAACCAGCAAGCTGTTGATAAGGTTTATGAAGATCAGCCTGCGGGCATGAGACATAGATCTGCACCACCTCTTTTCCAGGTCTATCGCCCGTATTGGTAACCATCGCCTGGACAATCGCGCGGTCGCCTTCGAGGCTGATCTGGCCGTCCGTGATTGCAAAACGGGTGTAACTCAGGCCGTATCCAAATGGGTATAAGGGCTCGACACCGAAAGTATCAAAGTAGCGATAGCCAATATAAATGCCTTCTTTATACTGCTCATTTTTCAGATCACCATTCAGATAACTATACTCATTCGCGAATGGAATATCTTCATATTTGCGCGCCCAGGTGTCAGCGAGTTTTCCCGACGGGTTGACCCTCCCGGTCAGAATATCGGCCAGAGCGCGGCCACCTTCCGAGCCTTGCTGGACGAAAAAGATCAGCGCATCAATACCCGGAATGTCCTCAAAAAAACTGACATCAAAGGAGGAGCCAACATTGATGACAACAATGCAGGTCTTGTAGCCGGCGGCACATTTCTTGAGGTTTTCGCGCTCAACATCGGTGAGCGTATGATCGCCATTATCGAGCCTGCGATCTACCCCCTCGCCTGCTTGCCGGGTCACGACATAGATACATGTGTCAGTATCGCTGTCTTCAATGTCTTTGTCAGTTATCGCCCGCCCTTGCGGATAGACAAAGGGCGATAGGAACAGGTTCATCATTGACTTTGGCGTCGGCGGAAACATTTTTTTTGCAATCGACTTTCGATGCGCATCCATCGCAGAATCAAATTCAGTAGCGTAATCGCTAAGCCACGCATCTGAACTGACACTGATTTGAGCGTCTTGCAGGCCTTCCAGAATACTTATCGCATGGCGTTGATTGACTTCACCCGACCCGGTTCCGCCCTTCACGGTGTGGGTCGCGCCAGCCCCAAAAAGCGCAACGCGCTGGGAAGACATCGGCAGTGCCCCATTATTCTCCAGCAAGACAATGCCTTCTGTTGCCGCGCGGTAGGATACTTCCCTGTTTCTGAGCTCACGCTCTGACTCAGCCTGGCTCGATGTTGCTTTTGTGCGATGCATTGTTCTCATATACTCATGATTTGTGAATTTGGCCGATCAAGGCTTGGCTTTTCGCATAGCCAACCAGCGGCCAAGAAAGAAAAACACACCGGCGATGATGATCAGTAACAGGATGATAGCGATCAACACATATGTGAAGATCGTTTGAAGCATAACGCCAATCGCGGGGCTCATCCCAAGATCGACCTCGGTGATTGAACCGGGAACATCCCCCATCCTGCTTTCAAAGTCTGCAAAGGCTGCGCTCAGCTCATCGGCCTTTGCTGGGTTCTTTCCAATGAGATTGGTGGTCTCGCCTGGATCATCGGCAAGATTGAATAGTAAGGCCCCGTGAGACTTTAACCCAAATTTTTCGCCAAGGATAAAGCGCAAAGGCCCCGGCACACCAAGACTGCTTGCATCAAACGCGCGTTTATATTTCCAGTCCCCCATTCGGATCGCTTCAAGATGTCCGTGCGCGTAGAATGCCAGGACGCGTTCGCTTGCAGCGCCGGTATTCTCCTGCAGCACGGGCATCAAATCACGTCCATCAATCACAGTGTTCTGAGGTGTCCCAACGCCCGCCATACCGGCAAATGTTGGCAACCAATCGAGCATGCTCAGCGGCGTGTCAATTGTGCGCCCGGGTGTAATGCGTCCCGGCATTTGCGCTAAGGTGGGCACGCGCACCCCACCTTCGAATGTGGTGCCCTTCCCATTGCGCAGGCCTCCATTGGAGCCACCATCATCGCCCATAACCAACCAGGGACCATTATCGCTTGAAAACACCACGAGCGTATTGTCCGTCAAACTGTTACGCTCAAGGGCCGCAAGCACTTCGCCGACGCTCCAATCAAGCTCTTCGATCACATCACCATAAGGGCCACGCTCACTGGCATTTTCGAATGCAGCAGAGGCGTGAATTGGAACGTGCGGCATGGGGTGGGCAAGCAAAAGAAAGAAGGGTTTGTCAGTGCTGCGGTCAATAAAATCCGTCGCCTCAGCAGTCAGCATTTTGGTGAGCTGTGACTGATCCACATTTGGCGCGATCACATCATTGCCACGGAATAAAGGCAACGGCGTCATATCATTGCTGTACGCGATGCCGAAATACTCATCAAACCCTTGCTGAAGAGGGAGATATTCGCGGTGGTGCCCTAGGTGCCATTTGCCAATGATCGCGGAAGTGTATCCGGCAGGCTTCAAGAGTTCTGCAATGGTCACCTCACTTTGCGGCATGCCAAGATAACTACTTGGGAAAAAGGCCTCATGAATGCCCATGCGAATGGGGTTGCGGCCCGTCAGCAGGCCCGCGCGCGAGGGTGAGCATACGGGCGAAACGCTATAAAACTGTGTAAACTTTGCGCCATTCGTGGCCAGGGAATCGATATGGGGCGTGGCAACATCGGTTGCGCCGAAAGCCCCGATGTCACCATATCCCAAATCATCGGTAAAAATGAACACGATGTTCGGCAGAGTGGACTGCGGTAGCTGGCCCTGGTCAGCAGTTTGCGCGCTTCCCGCTTGCAAAAAGAAACCCCCAACAACAAGCGCAGCGCATACGCGCGCCCATCGGCGCGTCAAATGAAGAACATTCCGTAAAGGGATCTTTTTGAGTGAGCATATGCTAAGCATCTCTGATTCCTTCATTGCTTTCCATAAACATTCCCTAGCTCCCCTTAAACTTCGCCGCTCGCCGCTCCAAAAATGACTGTACGCCTTCTTTCGCGTCCTCGCTGGCAATAAGCTCAGCCTGAACAGGTGTTAGCGCCGCGACGGCGGCATTGAAGCCTTCTACCATGTAGCGCCGCGAGGATGCCTTGGTGGCCTGCACGGCCATGGGTGCACAAGCTGAAATCTGTTCAGCTATCTCGATGGCTCTATCTAGTTCTTTTCCGGTGGGCACAACTTCCTGAACCAATCCGATGCGATACGCTTCCTGAGCATCGAACTCATCGGCGGTTAACAGATGGTACATAGCATTGCCCCAGCCGCATCGCTGGACGAAGCGGATTGTCGCGCCGCCTGTCGCATGTATCGCCCGCTTGGGTTCAAGCTGGGAGAAACGGCAATCTTCGGCAGCAATCACGATGTCACCCGCAATGGCAAATTCGATACCGAAGGTAAAAGTAATACCCTTAACTGCAGTTACGATGGGCTTTCGGCAAGCACGGCCGAGCCCGACGACATCTATCTGTTCAGCCCCTTCATAGGAGTCATTTTCATCCTCCATTCCTTCTGTCCACTTTGGCAGGTCGAGTCCTGCTGTAAAGTGATCGCCATGACCGAAAACGACACCAACACGGAGATCTTTATCCTCATCGAGGCGTATCATCGCGTCTAGCAATTGCCTCGCCATCGTCGGGGTGAAGCCGTTGTATTTTTTTGGGCGGTTCAAGCCAATAAGAAAGAGGTGGCCGCGTACTTCGGTGCTAATTGAACCGTCTTCACTGTTCGTCATGTCATGTTGCCTCTATATTTGGTGCTACGTTCAAAAATTCTGACCACTCAACTGCGTTGCTCGGTCTTACCAGCGCCGACTGGTATGATCGGATTGCTACCGTTCCACGCAATTGAAGCTTCTTTCACATAATCGAAGAAACGCTTGGACTGTTCTGACAAAGCGGCGAGTTCAAACAAGGTGCCTTGTTGAGCGAGTGTGTCCAGATACACAAATTGTGTGCCCGCATTTTCCCCTCGGATTAAGATGTTCCCACCTGCTCGCTCAAACGTCTCTACAATCTCGTCGAGCCGGGCTTTCGACGGCCATGAGGATAAGTGCTGCAACCCGCCGACGCCGCCTGTCTCATCCAAAAAGTCGTGATACGGTGATGGCCCGTCAACAGGCTCGATCAATTCGATTTGCATGTCACCGCTATTGGCGAGTGCAATGTTGACGCTGAATGGGGCGCTCTTGCCATTTACGATGCCATTTTCAATCCGATTGCAGCCTGTATAAAACCAAGGGCCAATCCCCAGGACCTCCGCCCAATGGCGCATCGCTGCGTGGATATCCGGCACGGCGTATCCGAGTTGTCGGACATCACCAAACAACCTACTCATCCTGTCCCCTTATCATTTGCTTACCGCGGTTTCCTTCTTTGAGCAGTCTGATTAGGGGTTGGGCGGTGTTGTTTCACTTGCCTGTGCCGTGAAGACATCATCAGGAATACCATAGAGGCCTTCCAGCATTTCTTTAGGCATGGGAGGATGCGGCTTGTTTGCATCGTAAGCCGGCTGAGAGACAGCGCCCTTTTCTCCGGCATAAGGAGCAGGGTTCGTGAACCTAGCCAGTTCTTCTTCCGTGATACCTGCCAACCCAACAACTTCTGGATCGATCCAGGTCTGCTTGTGGTCCAGCGGATACTCTGCGCCTTCGGACGTCGCGACTTCAAGCGCCAGATTTTCAGGCCCTGAAAAATAGATTGATTGGCAGAAGCCGTGCCGGATTGGACCCATGACGTTCACACCCCGCGAGCGGATTCGATCACGCATATTCAGGAGGGCTTCCATGGTTGGTACATTGAAAGAGATGTGCTGCATTGTGCCGGGCGACGAGGTACCTGCACCGGAGCCTGGATGCGTTACACCAATCTCTGTCCCAATCTTTTCATTCCCCGGAACGAAGACGAATGCGACAGCGCAATCCTCATCCAGTTTCATGAATCCATGCCAGGCGCCTTCCACCCCATGCATCCAGTAGAGAGCGACAAGTTCCATTCCAAGAACATCAGTGAAAAATTCGATTTGAGCTTTCATATTACCTGTTGAAAGCGCGAGGTGATGAATACCAACGGGGTGTGCCATATTGCTTACTCCTAAATGTTTGCGAGACAGAATTTGTGAACGGTATCTGAGAATTTCCCGGTCTCAAACAGCATCAATTGATGGCCGGCATCCGGAAATATCTCGACCTGCACAGGGCCGCCAATCCCGGCGGCCATGGCTTCAAGAGCCGGGCCAGGAGCAAGCTCATCTTTTTCTCCCGCCGTATAGAGAATGGGCTTCGTATTTTGATCCAGCGGCTCTGGATGATCATATTGGAAAAGTGATGCCCAGGACGCCAGATCATACGTCCAGGTATTATAAGGATCGAGCTTTTTTTGCTCGGCTGCGCCGACATATCCATAGTCTTTGTCGAAATTGAAAAAGCTATCGATATTCAGAGCGGCGCCGCGACCAAGTTGTGCGATGATCGCCTTTACCTCATCACTGCGCCAAGGCGCACCGGGAACAGCGAGAAGCGGGCTGCCTGGAACCGCCAGCGAACCCATGCAGATGACGCCAGAAACGCTTGGCTCATCGCGCGCCGAGATGGCCGCAGCAACGCCGAGGCTCGAGCCTAGCGTAAACACTGGCAAGCCAGTCTTTTTCTTCACATGAGCGGCCCAGTCACGGCTCGCCTGTGCCCACTCGTCCATTGTCCATTGTCCGCGAGGACGATTGGTCGTGGAGCGCCCGTGTCCGGGGGCATCATAACTCCATATGTCAGCGCCTTTCGCGGCGTGATGCTCGCAGAAGATGTCATAGATCCCGCCATGACCGCCCAGACCATGTGAGATGACAAGTGCATATTTCGGATCGGGCCCAGTGTATCGGAAGGCGTGCAACTCATTGAGCAGGTGGGTTTCAAGTTTCATATTCTCTTTCCTCAGTAGGCTCTTTCCAGCAGGTCTATGACATCATCTCTGTCGACCGGCTTTATGTTTGCGCGAACGAAAGCATTCAGCATGGCACCATCAGCGATCGCTTCGAAATGCTCCGTCTTTACACCAACCTCGCGAAGCGTTGTGGGCATGCCGAGCGAAGAGATCAGTTCTGCGACGGTCTCACTCGCTGGCGCGCCCGGCACGCCCATGGCGTCGGCAATCCATTCCTGACGCTCTTTGGTCACATCAGCATTGAACGCCATTACATGGGGAAGCATCACGCAACTCGTAAATCCGTGCGGGACATCGGCCACGGCCCCCAGCTGATGACCAATCCCGTGGCTTGCGCCGTATGGCGTGCGGTTCAGTCCCGTGCAAGCAAGCCAGACCGCCGTTTGACTGTCCAGGCGCGCTTGCAAGTTATCAGGTTCGCGCTTGTTCAATGTCAGTGACTGCGAGAACAGACGCAGCGCATGAAGCGCTCCGGCATCGGCCATCGGTTCTGGCTGACTTGAGCAGATCGTTTCAACGGCGTGATCGATGGCGCGCACGCCAGTTGAAAACCAAAGCGGCTCTGGCGTATGGACGCACAAAGCAGGATCAAGAATGACGCTTGCCGCACCAATCTTCGGCGATGTAAAAAGCTGTTTGACCTTTGCCTCAGTGTCCACGCAGCCCGCCAAATCGCTGAACTCTGCCCCTGACAGGGTTGTCGGAACAATAACCTGGCGGAACGCTGGATCTGCAATATCAGGAACGATACGGTTGCCGTCTGCATCCACCGAAACAGCCGCGCGTCCCAGCGCATCCCCTGCCCTGATATTTTCGGCAATGCAGATGAGCGCGACCTTGACGGTGTCCATGGGGGTGCCGCCGCCGATTGTAACAACCAGGTCAGCACCGACGTCGCGCAAATAGTCGGCAAGCGCAAAAACGGCAGATCGTGGGACATGATCGATCAGATCTGTGAACATACCTGCGCATCTGTCCCCGAGCGCTTCGATGATTGGAGACACAATTGGCGTCGTGTCGACAATGACTTGCGGCGTGACGATGACAACACGAGAGGCGCTGCGCGCATCTGCTTCAATAAGAACGGCCTCGTGCGACGGAATGCCGACATGCACGCGGTCGAGATCAAGATTGTGAAACGTACGAGGACGGATCATGTGCGCGCAAGCCTCCGCGCGAGCGACCAGCGATGGACTTCTGAAGGGCCGTCATAAATGCGGAAGCCTCTCATCTCAGTTGCGATTTGCGCAAC
>CALLUH010000137.1 GCA_938011445.1 uncultured Hyphomonadaceae bacterium | reverse complement strand
GGTTTCAAGCCCGTTTCGAAATCAAGCGGCTTGTCCATTTTCGGCAAAGCCAGCATGGCGTCAATGGCGCGCTTTGCCTTGATCCGCACGGGTTCGGGGATGTTCACTTCATGGGTCATATCGGTCAGGCATTGATAGATGTTTTCGAGCGTGATCCGCTTCATGTGAGGGCACAGATTGCAAGGCCGAATGAAGTTTACATCGGGGTTCTCGGCGGCCACATTGTCGCTCATCGAGCATTCGGTCAGGAGGACGACTTTGGCTGGCGCGCGTTCTGCGACATAATTGGCGAGGGCTGCGGTTGAGCCGGCATAATCTGCCGCTTCGAGCACATCGGGCGGGCATTCAGGATGGGCAAGGATAACCACGCCAGGATGGGCTTCGCGCAATTCGTCCACATCCGCCGCGCTGAACAATTCGTGCACTTCGCAAGCGCCGGGCCATGTCATGACTTTGATGTCCGTCATGGCGGCGACATTACGGGCAAGGAACTGGTCAGGCACAAGAATAACACGATCAGAGCCGAACTCGGCCGCGATGTGTTCGACGACCTGAACCCCATTGGATGAGGTGCAGGTGATATGGCATTCGGCCTTCACATCTGCAGTTGTGTTGACATAGGTGACAATCGGTACGCCCGGATAGGTCTCTTTGATAAGTTTTACGTCTTCGCCTGTGATCGAGGCGGCAAGCGAGCAGCCCGCGCGTAAATCAGGGATCAGAACGGTTTTCTCCGGCGCGAGAATTTTCGAGGTTTCGGCCATGAAGTGAACGCCGCCCTGAACGATAATGTCCGCTTCGACTTTCGCCGCTTCGCGCGCCAATTGCAGGCTGTCTCCGCGAAAGTCGCCGACGAGCCGGAAAATGTCGGGCGTCATATAATTGTGTGCCAGAATGACGGCATTTTTCTCGCGCTTGAGCCGGTTGATCGCGGCTACCAAAGGCGCAATGGCGGGCCACTCAATTGGGGTGATGAAGTCGCTGGCAAGCGGGTAGAGATGGTCGGTCTCGGCTTTTACCTGGTCGTCATAGACAAGCCCGAGCCCCGCGCTGCTATCGGATGATCGCGTGGGTGTTGGCGGGGCGCAGCCGGGGCCTGCATCAATTAGTCTGGCCATCTGAAACATCCTACATTAGCGGCGGAACGCGTTATACTCAATATGAGCATAATATGGGCGCTCTTCTCTTTCATTCAAGTCAATCGCTGGCTTTTTCCGACGAACACCAGATTTAATATAATCATTCTGAGCAAAAGCTCTATAGGCTCCTGTGCCCGGACTTGCAAGTCTGGGGTGGCTTGAGCCCGGCACATTTCCTGGATCAGCTTATGTTAAAGGCGTATAAAACAGCGAACGGTTCTGGGCGAAAACGGTTATGAGGGTTTTGATAGGGGTGTTCTTGCCCGTTTTGCCGCATCGTAAATCTGGCGGTCGGGGGCACAGATTTGCTCGATCCGCTCTAAAATGGCTCCGCTTAGAGCTTTTTCACGGTCGGGCTTTGTGGCCGGGCTCATATTGCTCAAAGAAAGCGTCGGGCGGACCTTCCAGCGTTGCTCGAAGCCATCGAGAAAACCATCCATATCGTCAAGCGTGCCGACCAGGTCGAACTTGCTGAAAACGCCAATTGCGCGCGCTATCGGCCCGGAGAGATCGCCCTCTGGCATTTCGCCGCCATTGCAAAAGCTCAGATAGAGTTTGCCATTTTCAATCGCATCCTTGGTGTCCAGATAGGCGTCCAAATCGAGTTCGGTGCCGAAATGGTTACGATTGTCGGAGCGATGGCGATTGAAGAAATAGTTTGAGAGCCAACGTTCGACCGGGTCGCGCAGAATGGTGATGAAGGCCCAATTTGGCATATGTGCTGTAACGAGCCCCTCATCGACGGGCCAATGGCCGGAGATGAAGCGGCGATCCCCCTGTTTGGCGAGTTCATATGCCAGCAGCGATTTACGAAATGCGAGCATTTCCATTTGGCTGGATTTTGAGGCATTGGCCGAAGCGGTCGGGTCGAGATAGCTGATATGGTCGGCTCGATAATGCCGGCTGATCGCTGTGTGTACGGATGTGCCGCCGCATTTGGGCAGGTGGATGAAAGCGATGGATTTGTCGATTTTTCCAGCCAGTTTTGGCGGGATGGATGCAGCTTTGCGGGCGCAGTTTTCGGTAAGATTGTAAAGAAAGCTCATACGGATCTCACTAATAGGCGCGGCGGGCTTTGGAGCGTGCCCTAATGCGTCGGTTTCGCGCTTATGGACGAGTGTGACGCAATTTGTGTGCCGAAATGTGGCGGCTTTCACGACGTTGCGTCAAGTAGATGAAGCGATTGACCTGACTATGGTTTTCATTGCTATCATGATGCGAGCGTACCGAATTGAAGCCCGCTTGAAAAGGTTATCCATATGTCACTCCCCGTCCATTATTTGCAGATGCTTTCGACCGTGACCCCTGAGGGGGAGCTTCGCATGGAGCTTGTCGAAAAGCCGATGGCTGTGCCCAAGCCAAGCCAGATCATTGTGCGTGTCGAGGCGACGCCGATCAATCCGTCCGATCATGGCGTCATGTTTGGCTGGGCGAGCATGGGGGCAGCAGTGTCTTCGGGTGAGGGTGCGCAGACCGTCTTGAAGGCACCTGTTTCGGCGCAGGGCATGGCGGTGATGAAAGCGCGGATCGGGCAGGGATTGCCGGTTGGCAATGAAGGGGCCGGAACTGTGGTGGCCGCAGGTGAGGATGAATATGCGCAGAGCCTAATCGGCAAGACGGTCGCGGTGATGGGCGGGGGCATGTATGGCCAGTATCGCTGTGTCGAAGCGGGCATGGCACTGCCGCTCCTGCCGGGTGATACGGCGAAAGATGGCGCGTCGTGTTTTGTCAATCCGCTGACCGCGCTTTGCATGATCGAGACGATGCGGATGGAAGATCACACCGCGCTTGTGCATACGGCGGCGGCGTCCAATCTCGGGCAGATGCTCAACCGGATCTGTCAGGCCGATGGTGTGGATGTGGTCAATATTGTCCGCAAAAAGGAACAGGCGGAACTGCTGGTCGGCATGGGCGCGAAATATGTCGTCAATTCCAGCGCTGACAGTTTTATGGCCGATCTTACCGATGCGATCCATGAGACGGGCGCAACGCTTGCCTTTGATGCGACCGGTGGCGGGACATTGGCGTCGAGCATTTTAAGTGCGATGGAAGCGGCCGCTGCGCGGACACCGGGCGCGTATAGTATTTATGGGTCGATCAAGCATAAGCAGGTCTATCTTTATGGTGGGCTTGATACTTCGGCCACCAGCCTGAACCGCGGCTATGGCATGGCTTGGGGCGTGGGCGGCTGGCTGTTGCCGAACTTTCTTGCCAAGGCGGGAGATGAGGTGGCGACCAGATTGCGCACGCGTGTCGCGAAGGAATTGAAAACCACATTTGCAAGTCATTATACGGATGAAATTTCTCTGTCGGAAGCTTTGCAAGCTGAGACGGTCGCGCGATATAATGCCAAGGCGACGGGTCAGAAATTCCTGATCTGTCCGCAAATGGATGTGTAGCCGATGACTTATGACGAGGTGATCAATGGGCGGCGCAGCATTCGCGGCTATAAGGCAGAGCCTGTGCCCATGGCGCTGATCAGGGACGTGATCGGGCTGGCCTTGCGCGCGCCATCTTCGATGAACACGCAGCCGGCAAATTTCTATGTCGTGACGGGT
>CALLUH010000136.1 GCA_938011445.1 uncultured Hyphomonadaceae bacterium | reverse complement strand
GCATTGAGCCAAACGGCCTGCGTTTTTGCGGCCAAACGTGATCCGCTCTTCCTCGACGTGCTGCGCCGTCATCTTCGTCAAAAATCATATCTTTCATAGGAGCCAGCCTTGCTGAACCTTTCAGAATATAGAAGCAAACCTGCTCAATTATCAGATCACTTGCCGTGGGTAGCACTTATTGCGCCCGGCGTTATCTTAAATAAAGATGGCAGCTTTCAGCGTACAATGGGTTTTCGCGGGCCTGACCTTGATAGTTCTACGCCCAATGAGCTTGTCGCGACCTGCGCGCGCGTTAATAACGCGCTTCGCCGTTTTGGCTCAGGCTGGGCGCTTCACTTTGAAGCCTCGCGCCGAGAAGCGCGCCCTTATGCGCACTGTGATTTTCGGGATCCCTTGGCTTGGCTGATTGAACAAGAGCGGCGCGGGTTACACGAAGCGTCAGGCTCGCTGTTTGAATCAGATTATCACGTCACTTTCACTTTCTTGCCGCCAGCCGATAAAGTCGGAAAGCTTGAACAATTTTTTGTCGAGACGGATACGCCAGACGATGACGCGGTTGGTGCCAGTTATAATTACCTGCACGCCTTCATTCGCGACACAGACGCTGCTCATGACCTGTTTTCGAGTGTCTTTACGACAGCTCAATTCTTATCTGATGATGAAACGCTGACGTTCTTACAAAACTGCCTGACGCCTGATGCCCGTCAATCCGTCCGAACACCTGATATTCCCATGCACCTCGATGCTGTTCTGGGCGGTACGCAACTTGTCGGCGGCTTAGAGCCACGTCTAGGCGAACAGCATATTCGCACCATTACGCTTATGGGCTTTCCGAGCGCGACTGAACCTGGAGTGCTGGATAGTCTCAATGCCCTTGGCTTTCCCTATCGTTGGACGACGCGGTTTCTGCCGATGGATAAGCCCGAGGCGACAAAAGTGCTGGGGCGCTATCGCCGCCAGTGGTTTGCTAAACGCAAAAACGTCATGGCTATTTTGAAAGAGGTGATGACGAATGAAACGTCAGCGCTTGTTGATACAGATGCAGATAACCAAGCAGCAGACGCAGACACAGCGCTTCAGCTGCTTGGACAGGACCACGTGTCTTTTGGCTATGTCACTCAGACAATCATTGTCTCGGACGCCGATATAGCCGTTGTTGAGCAGCGCACAAAAGCCATTGAGCAAATCGTCAGCGGACAAGGATTTGTAACAATTCGCGAGAGCGTGAACGCCGTTGAAGCATGGCTTGGTTCACTTCCGGGACATGCTTACGCCAATGTCCGCCAGCCGCTTATTCATACGCTGAACCTCTCTCACATGATGCCTGTTTCAGCGATTTGGGCAGGGCCAAAGCAGAATGACCATTTAGGTGCTCCGCCGCTACTGCAAGCTTCAACTCAGGGTCACACACCGTTTCGTCTTGTCACCCATCAAGGAGATGTTGGGCATACCTTAATTGTTGGGCCAACAGGCGCGGGTAAATCGGTGCTGCTCTCTTTGTTGGCGCTTCAATTTCGCCGCTATGCGGAAGCGCAAGTGTTTCTCTTCGATAAGGGACGCAGCGCAAAAGTCGCAACGCTCGGAATGAACGGCGAGCATTATGAACTTGGCGGCGAAGCTGGGCTTTGCTTTCAGCCTTTGCGCCATATCGATAATGCCTTTGAGCTCAATTGGGCCGGAGACTGGGTTCTGGATTTACTTCGGCACGAAGCCGTCGAGATTACGCCAGAGGTCAAAGATATTGTCTGGTCAGCGCTTTCTTCACTCGCAACGGCCCCTGCGGAAGAACGCACATTGACGGGTCTATCGGCCTTGCTGCAATCGGGTGATCTTCGTCAAGCGATTCAGCCTTATACGCTCGAAGGTCCGCATGGCTCCGTTTTAGACGCAGACACAGATAGTCTGTCTAATGCTGACTGGCAGTGCTTTGAGATGGAAGAACTAATGCACTTCAAGGCGCTTGCCTTGCCAGTTCTGACCTATCTTTTTCATAAACTCGAAGCGCGCTTTGACGGCAAGCCAACATTACTTGTTCTCGATGAGGCCTGGGTCTTCTTGGATGACCCTGTCTTCTCAGAGCGCATTCGCGAATGGCTCAAAGTCCTGCGAAAGAAAAACGTCTCGGTTATCTTTGCAACGCAATCTCTGGCCGATGTTGCAAATTCATCCATTGCGCCCGCACTGATTGAAAGCTGTCCGTCTCGTATCTTTCTGCCGAATGGCCGCGCAACCGAGCCGCAGCAATTGGAGGCTTATCGCCGCTTTGGTCTCAATGACAAGCAAGTCCAGCTCATTGCCCATGCCACGCCGAAGCGGGATTATTATTTTCAAAGCCGCGCGGGCAACCGCGTCTTTGACTTAGGCCTTGGCCCCATCGCTTTGAGTTTTTGCGGCGCGTCCTCAGTCGCTGACATCGAGGACGCTAACCGCATTCACGAGAGTACTGTCTTTCCTGATTTTGCCAATGAATGGCTGGTCAGGCGTGACCTCGAATGGGCAGCCGACCTTCTCACCACACACCCCGAATTTTCAACATCCAATACAGGAGCTGCCTAATGCGCCGCACATTTAAAAAATTTCGTTCACTCGTTCTCACAGCCGCAATCATTCCTATGGTTTTTGCAACACCCGCCCATGCCATTTTTGGCTTTGGCGATATTGTGATTGATCCCACGAACCTCATTCAAAATGCGCTCACCGCAACGCGCACGCTACAACAGGTGACAGACCAAGCCCGTATGCTGCGTAACCAAGTCACACAAATGACGCGGCTTGGCATTTATGTAGGTGAAGATTTTGAGCGAACCCTCTCAGAATTAAATCGCCTAACGCATCAAGCACGCGGCTTAACTTACCGCATTGATGAAATTGAGCGCGTCTTTGAGATGCACTTTCCTGATGCTTATGCTGATTGGTCGCAAACCGAGCAGGCGCAAATTGCCGACGCGCAGCAAGATGCGGCCATCATGGCTTTTCGAGATAGCATTCAAATGCAAGCGCAGATTACTCAGGCAATTGAGCAAGATGGTCGTCAGTTAAATGTGCTCATGAATGCATCGCAAGGCGCCGTCGGTGAATTGTCTGCTGTTCAGGCGGGCAATCAAATTACGGCTCTTTCCGCTAAACAGACGATGCAGATGCAAACGCTGATGGCTGCGCAATATCGCGCCGAGGCGATTGAGCGGTCTCGGGCTCT
>CALLUH010000135.1 GCA_938011445.1 uncultured Hyphomonadaceae bacterium | reverse complement strand
ATGGAGGACGTGATGCTGGTGCGCCGGATTGGCAAAGCGCGGATTTGTGTGCTCGACGAGGTGGCGATGACGAGCGGACAAAAGCAAGAGCGCGATGGCTGGTTCGCACGCAGCCTGCGCAATCTATGGCTCTTGTTCCGGTTCTCGCGCGGAGCCTCGCCCGAAACCTTGGCCAGGGCGTATTACGGAAAATGAGACGCAGCGTTCTGATTTTTGCAAAGCCGCCTCTGATCGGGCTGTCCAAGACGCGGCTGGCCCGCAGCTTGGGCAAGGCCGAGGCGCGGCGGATTGCGCGAATGACCATGGCGAAGACCTTGCGCGAAGTGTCTGGCGATCCGCGCTGGCAGGCTGTGCTTTGTGCGACGCCGGACAAATATCTGGCGAGTGGCTTTGGCGGGCTGTGGCCGCAGCGACTGGAGCGCCGTTCGCAAGGGGCGGGCGATCTGACTGCGCGGCTTGATAAGGGTTTGGCTGAAGCGCCGCAGGGGCAGGTCTTGTTTATTGGGGCGGATGCGCCGGATATTTCTCGCGCGCTGATCGCGCGCGCGTTTGAGGCCTTGAAGACGGCAGACGCTGTGTTTGGGCCGGCCACTGATGGCGGGTTCTGGCTGTTTGGCCTGCACAAGCGGGCGCGGACGGTCTCGCCCTTTGGCAATGGGGTGCGCTGGTCTGGCCCGCATGCGCTGGCTGATGTCCGCGCGAATTTGGGGCAGGGGGTGAATGTGGCCGAGCTGGCGACGCTGATTGATATTGACGAAGCTGCCGATTGGGCCGTTTGGACGAAGCGAAGCCTGTAATCTCGCAAGCCGATTGAGGAGCGCAAGATGCAAACACCGTTGCAAAGTGCGAATTTTCGGCTGCATTTTGCGATGATTATCAGAGATAAAAATATCAGTACCCTGTTTTGTAACCATAAATCCAATGGACGCCGATTTGCATTTTAGACTCCCGAAAAGGAGTATCCTATGTCGCAGATACAAATCGAAATTACAGGCGCACGAGATCAAGCGCGGTTTGACCAGGTTCTCGCGCAGACCGTTGATATGGTTCAGGCTGCCGATAGGCATCTTAATGGGTTGTTCGATGCCGATGCCATGATCATCGTACATACCGAAACCCGTCTTGATAACCTCGTCAAGATTATCAAATGCTCCGTGCCGGACGCGCTAATTTTCTTTGCGGAAGCTTTTGGTGAGGGCGCTCATTATGCATAGAGCGCTTATCATCTGTGTAGCGACAATGCTGTCAGCCTGTGCGACGGCATTTGAGCCGCCACGCAATCTGGCGGATCTGTCGGTAAGTGCCTATCAGGCACAGCGCCAGTCTATGTCTCGGCGTGACGAGCAGGGTGATGCGACCAGAGCGGCGTTCCAGAATGCGGGCCGCTGCGAAGATATTGACCCTGCCATTGCGCCGATCGACCCGTCGGCGCTGGTGGTGCCATCCTATGAGGAGACGCCAGCGCTTTCGCCCGGCGACCTTATCCGTGTTGATATTGTCCGCGGTGAGGGATTTTCGGGAGATTATGTGATCTCCGCTGACGGCTATGTCCGTGTCCCACATCTTGGCGACCTGCCTGCTGCGGGGTTTCCGGTTGTCGCACTTGAAACGACGCTTTCGCGGCTTCTGGTCGAACGCGCGTTCTTTCGGCCGAATTTCGTTCAGGTTGGCGTTTCTGTCCTGCAATGGGCCCCCGTACAGGTGCAGGTTGCAGGAGCAGTGTTCTCGACAGGTGATATTGTGCTCAATGAGCGCAAAGCGGCTGATGATCGTGATGAGCGCGTTCAGGCGGCTGGCGATTTTACGATGAACCGCTCGCTCAGCGCAGCTTTGCGCGGCGCGGCAGGCGTTCGCCCGGACGCGGATCTTCGCAATATTGTCTTGATTCGCAAAGGCCGACGTCTGATTTTCGATATGAGCGGCGCCCTTGACGGCAGCCCAATTGTCGATCCGCTATTGGTCGCTGGCGACCGGGTTCATGTTCCCTCGCGCAGCTGTTTCCAGATGGAACTGGCGCGGCCTTCGCGCATTACGCCGCCGGGCATACGTGTGTTCATGTCAAATCTTACGCGCCCTGCTGCGAGCAATGCAAATTCGGCGATCGGGCGCGATGCAACGAACCTGCCTTATGGCACGCGGCTATTGCAGGGGCTGGTTTCGGCCAATTGTGTTGGTGGCATACAGGCGACCAATGCAGGGCGCTGGGCGGTCTTGATATCGCGCAATCCGATAACGGGTGAAAGTGAGGTTATCACCCGTTCGATTGAAAAGATGGTGCGTCGTGCTGACCGGGATGATTTCGATCCGGTATTGCTGCCAGGAGATTCCATCGCATGTTACGATTCCCACATGACCAATGCGCGCGATATTGTGGCGACGCTTGCAGAGACTGTGACGCCGATTATTGGTGCGGCGGTCGTCGGCGGGGTGGCGCGATGAAGAACTGGTCATTCCTGCGTGGAGGTGGGCCGGAAGGTCGCCACATTCGCTATGCGCTTACACTGATTATTGGTATAGTGACGATTTTGAGCCTTGCCGTAGCGGTCTATGTTTTTACACCGCGCACCTATTCGAGCGGCTTTACATTGATCTTGCCGGGGGCAGGCGCGTCATCTTCGGTTAACATTGAAACGCTGGGTCAGACCAGTACCAATGCAGCTTCGGCCTATGGTAGCCAGAGCCTCAGCCCAACCGAAAACTATAAGAAACTGCTGCAATCTTATCGTTTGAGAGGCCGTGTCGCTGAACGGTTCAACGTGCCGATTGCGCAGGTGCCGGCCCCGCGCATTCGCCTTGCCAACCAGACCCAGCTTATCTACGTCTCGCTGACCTCTGATAGCCCGGAAAAGGCCAAAGCGTTTGCAGATGCCTGGCTGTCCGTGTTCGATTCCGAGATTGGTGCGCTTAGGATTGAAGAACAGAAAATTAGAGAAAATGCTTATAGATCAACGCTTTTAAGTTTTGAAAAGGCGGTGGAAGCTTCGCGTGCAAAGATTATTGCCTTCCAGACTGAGCATGGCCTGATCTCTGTCGAGCAGTTTCAGAACCTCGTCCAGCGCAGCGAGATGATGAAGCTGCAAGCGCGCGAAGCGCGGACCAAGGCGGAAGTTGCCGAGCGGGAAATCGGCCGGTTATCGTCTCTTTTGGGTGTCTCGCCAGACCGTGCAGCCAAGGTCATGATGCTGCAATCGGATCCGGTGTTCCAGTCGCTCTACACCTCGCTTTCCGAGGCTGAAAACCGTCGCGCCGAGCTTGCCAATATGTATGGCGAAAATCATCCCGAACTGCGTGTGGCAACCGAGGAAAGGCAGGGGTTTCAAACCGCGCTCGACGAACGTGGACACGCCTTGCTTGGTTTTGAGCGCTTTGAAAGTATTGAAATTGGACAATATGCAGCCAATACCGAGCGTGCGCGACTGATCTCCCGTCTCGTTCAGGCGGCGACCGCCTATGCGGGTGCGCGACAGGAGCTTGCAGCCTTGCAGGTTCAACAGGAAGAGACCCTTGCGCGGGTTGAGTTATTGGCTGAGCCGGCGACCGAGCTTGATGCCTTGCTGCGCGATCACCAAGTCTCCGAGACAGTGTTTGCATCGGCGCTTGCGCGGATCGATACCAACCGGACAGATATGTTCGCTTCCTATCCGCTGACCCAAACGGTCGAGCACCCTGACACGCCGACCATGCCGGTAACGCCATCTAAACAGCTTGTCGCGATTGGGACGGTTGGGACAATTTTTCTCTATTCAATGGGGCTTATTCTGCTATGGATCAGATTGCCAATCATCCGCCTGCTGTTGAAGACCGTATAGTCTTCTTTGCTTTGGCGCTCACCTGGCCGATCTATCTGGTTGGTGGGCTCTATGTGCTGGGACCTGTGCTTGGTGTCGGTTTAACAGGCCTGCTTTGTCTGCGAACTTATGTATCGGGCAGCGCACTTACGGGTCGCTCTGTTCCGAGCGTGCCTGTAGGGGTCTGGGTTTGGGCACTTGGTATGTTGTTCATGCTGATGGCGCTTGAAGTTGCGCATGCACGCGAGGCGCTTGGCATGGGCCAAACGATTAAATCTACGATTGGATGGGCAAAGGGCTGGGCTCTGTTCGCCTTGTTTCCGCTAATAGGAGCCTGTATGAGCGTTCGATTGGAGACGGTGTTGCGTGGTGCAGGTTATGTTGCGTTGGGCACTCTGATTGCCACGCCCGTTTTGGTTGCTGCGCCCATTTTGGAACTGCCGGAAGTTCTGTTTGTCTCGCCGCTGAAAGTGGTGGGCGGTCCGGGGCCTGAATTTTTCGCGGTGCAGTTCTATTCGATTGAACCGACGGACGGCTCGTCGCGCTGGCGTTTCTTTACGCCTTGGTCGCCGGCTGCCGGCTTGATCGGGAATATGTTCCTTATCTTTGCATTGGCTGATCAGCGAAAGTTCTGGAAAATACTTGGTATTACAGCGGCACTCAGCACGATTGTCTTGTCCAAATCCCGCCTCGCTATGGCGGGTGCGCTGTTCATCTGGCCAACCGTCGTGATGCTTAAGGAAGTGCGGCGTCCCACGCTTTGGTTTCTTGCGGCGCTCGGGCTGCTTGTGTTGACCCCCTTTATCCAGCTGGTGCTGGAGACGCTCGATAATGCGCTCAACTCCGTAAAATCCATGCGCGCCGATTCTACTCGCGTGCGCGAAGTGCTGGGCGAGATTGCACTCGAACGCTGGTGGACCGAAGCGCCGCTCTGGGGGCATGGCGTGGTCGAGCGTGGGCCTCACCTTGTCGAATATATGCCGATTGGCAGCCATCACACCTGGTACGGATTATTGTTCGTCAAGGGTGCGGTTGGCGCGATCGCTTTGATTGTGCCTCTGGCTTGGAGTATGGTCGAGTTCAGTGTACTGACAATATTGCGGTCACGTGCGGGACAGATTGCGCTTGCTATGAGCTTATTGATGGTTTTCTACTCGATTGGTGAGAACCTCGAAATCCTCGCCTATCTGATGTGGCCGGGTCTTCTTGTTATGGGCATCGCAATGCGCGAACTTGCGGAAACGCGTAACAGTATCAAAACCTGAATTCCTAAATGGCTTTATCGACTTTGCTCCGGGTAAGCTGTTCAGAGGCGCGCAAAAAGACGGGTGACTTTATACTTGTCGCCAGCCTCTGCGTCCTGTTTTGGCCAGCTTAGGCCAGATTTTGGGCAAGCCTGCTTTGCAAAGTCACCCAGGCCTCGATCATTTGCGGAAATTCGCGGCAGACATGAGAACGGGCGGCGCGCCCGCGTTTGTGCAAGTCGTTTGCATTCGCTGCCTCAAGAATGGCGCACTGCAAGGCGTCAACATCATTGGCAGTATAAGACCAGCTATGGGTGCCGATCTGGTCGCGTAAGCCGTCAATATCTGCGGCGATGATCGCGCGCCCGGCCGCGCGCGCTTCGGCACCTACCAGTCCGAAAGCTTCCCAGCGTGAAGGAATGGCCACGACATCAGTTTCGGACAGAAACCGTTTCGGGCAGTCGAAGGCAGGTTCAATTGTCACATTGGGCAGATTGGCTGCTTTTGCTTGCAAAATGTCCAATTGGTCACCATAGCCTGCGATTCTCAACTCGGCAGCATGGGCAGGGACACCGGCCATGGCTTCGAGGAGAAGATCGAACCCTTTCTGTTCGTGAAAGCGTCCGAACGCGCCAATACGCAAAGGGCCGGGGCGACGTCTGGCAACATCGATATCGAACAGATGGCTACAATTGCGCGCCTGAGGGATGGCGATGATCTTTTCGGCGGTTGCGAGTTTGGCCTCGATCATCCAGTTGCGCTGGTTATCTGAAACAGCCACCACCACATCTACGAGCCGATAGGCAAGCTTGAGCAGTAGCCGAAACCTGTTTTGTGCGGTCACGCAGTTCTTCTCGAATCCCTCCGTATAGGAATGCTCAATAAGAACAATTGATGAGAAGGTTCTGGATCGGCGCAGTTCTATGAGTTTCGAAAGTTTGCGCCAATTGGCTGTAAAGTGGATGATAGCAACGCTGTTTGAGGGCTGGGATTTCAAAGCATCCGATTGTAGATCGACCACTTTTTGTCCCCCTACCGCAGTGATCTCAGGGTGCTCGAAATTCTTCAGGGCACGCGTGACGCCACCCAGGGCGTGGTCGTCAATGATGTGTGTGAAAAGGGCTTGTGCCGTCATCGGTCAGGCTCCCATAAAGTGTGACTGGAGTTTTGCGTAAGTCTGTTCGGGCAAACATCTTAGGCAAAGAGCGGCTGCAATGGTGCTAAGCGTCTTCTTTGGCTCGGCAAACAGGATTTGCGGATGGGTCCGCAGCGCCTTCAAGGCGAGCCGGATGGCAAGGCCACGATCCAGCGTGCGCACTGAGCGGCGGGCGAGATAGCGCAATTGATATGCTTCGGCCGCGCTTTCCCATTTTTTTGCGAAGTCAGGTGCGATGGCGCGAACTTTGGCGCGAACACGCAACCAGGTCTCGAACTGCCGGATTGTATTGGCTGACAAGCCTCCCGAATTCACGCGATAATAGGTGAGTGCACCAGCGATGCCCTCGAACTTCCAATCCGTCATCAGCGCGATGCGCACCCAACATTCAATATCTTCGGACTGGCGGAAGCTCTCATCGAAATAATTGAATTCTCCGGTACGCTCACCGCGATGGGCAATCGCCTCAAACGTTTCGCGGCGTATGATGGGGGCTGAGCCATTGCCGATCGGGTTGCGCAGAAAAATGGTTTCTGGAAGGATTGATCTGAGCTTTGGTTTCTGAAGGATCGACAGCTCGCGCCCTTCATCATCAATCATTCGCGAGGCAGCATAGCTGACCCCGACATCGGGGTTCTGGCTGAGATGCGTCATGTGACGGTAGAGTTTTTCAGGATGCCACAAATCATCAGAGTCAAGCAGTGCAATATAGTCCCCCCTCGAATTCCGAATGCCTGTATTGCGCGCACCCGCAAGGCCGCGATTTTCTTGTGAAATTATGCACACTCTCGGATCAGAAAATTGACGGCAAATCTCTATCGAACCGTCCGTCCCCTGATCGTCTATGATCAGGAGCTCAAAATCAGTGAAAGTCTGGTCAAGAACAGATTGAATGGCGGCTTCGACATATTTTTCTGTATTGTAAACGGGCATGATAACGCTGACGCATGGGTGAATCATTGGGCTGCAAGCTCCTCTAGGTGGCGAATTCGGGTTCGGGATAATAGGGCACCGATCAGGGTGAGACCGGTCCGTTTGGGTTGTTTCAAAATAAGCGAAGGATGACTGCTTAGCGCCTGTGAGAGGTAGCTCAGTGCCATTTGGCCACGGCGCATGCGAAGCGCGCGTCGAGCCAGATGGCGTAAGAATTGGGCATAGGCGTAGGGCTTAAGCCGACCGATCGTTTCTGCATGGAACTGCGCGGCGTGGTCCGTCATTTTGAGCCATCCGGCGTGCATCGCCTCCAGATCAGAAGATTGGCTGTCAGGAGCAGATGCATAGAAGAAGCTCACCGCATTCGTTCCGCAGATTTTATAGTGGGCGTCGAGCGCAACCCTGAGCAGCCAGTCCTGGTCTTCAGCATAATCGAGCCCTTCGCGAAAATACCCCACGCGGTCGAGTACGCTGCGGCGACAGATTATGTTAGACGTTGAGCAGACCGGATTTTCGGCAAGTAGATCGGTCGGGTTTAACTGATCCCTATAGCGCGTAATTGTTCCATTCTGACCAGTCGCGGCATCAATGAACTGTGTTCGGCTGAACAAAACGCCGACCTCAGGGGCTAATTTGAATTTTTCGAGCATTTGGCGCAAGCGGTCCGGAGCCCACCGGTCATCAGCGTCAAGAAAGGCCACGAAAGGGCTCGCCGCGTGTTCAATACCAAGATTTCTTGCACGCGAAGGGCCTCCGTTTTTTTGATGATAAAGCTGGATGCGATGATCGGCTGCCGCTGAGCTGAGCGCAATCTTATGCGAGCGGTCGGTAGAGCCGTCATTGACCAGTATTAACTGCCAGTCTGCATGGGACTGTCTGCGGACGCTTTCAATAGAGGCCTTGAGCGTTGTTTCGGCATTATATACAGGCATAATGATGGATACGGACGGAACACTCATGCTGGGTCTCCTATCTGGCTTGCAAGCTTAATGGGGCGTGGTTTGGCGAAGAGATGTGGTCGGGCCAGCAGGAGGGCGGCCAGAGTGGCTCCCGCAATGGAGGCCGCGCTTGCAGCATATAATCCGTAGACCGCAAACATTGGGATCGGCAACAAAGTGCCCGCAGCGAAGGCAAGCGATAGCTTGAATTCATGAGCGGTATGACCGGAAGCGCGCCAATATATCCGTACACTGTCGAGCAAAAGTCGCGCCGGACCACCAAGGCATAAGAGGGCAACGAGCGGTGCGGCATGTGTCCAGTTGGTACCAAAGAGCATTGGAACATAAATTAGTGCGCCTGCGGCCTGAGCGCAGTACACGCCCGCAAGCGGTAGGGCAGCCAGCAGCAGGGCGCGCCTGAAACGGGCCTCTAATGAGGTGCCGTCTTTTTCAGTGGCGCACAGAAAAGGGTATAGCGCTGCATTGAGCGCCCGATTGAGAGCGGTGGACAGGCCCAGCCCCGCATTGAAAGCGAAATAATAAAGCCCAAGCACTTCAAGCCCGAAAAAAGCAGATATGAGGAGCTTGTCGCATTGCTCGCGAGCGGCGACGGCAAGTTCGGAGAGTAGGACTGGAACCGAAAATTGCAGAATCTGCCATACTTGATGATAGCCCGTGTGCGCATCACGCTTCCAAGGCTTTCCATGTCTGACTCCAAATAGCCAAATTGGCGTTGTGAGTATTTTCGGTAAAACGATCGACCAGGCGCCAAAGCCGGATAAGGCAAGGACCGCCGTTAACAAATGGTCGGCGAGTGTTTGGGACGATGCGATGACGGCCAGCCGTTTCATGCGCTCGGCACGGATCAGCATATATGCGTGGACCAGCCCGAAGGGCATAACCAGATAGACGCCAGACAGAGCGAAGATCATCCATCCAATATCCGTATCAGGAAATAAATGGAGCGCGACGAGTCCGACACCGGCTTGCAGGACCGACAGGCCGATGCAAACAATCCACATCATTCTGTGGGCCGTGTTGGCAATGGCCGCTACCGTCTCGTCCGGTGCTCGGATCACCGCTGCACCAATACCGTTTTCGGTAAAAATGCGCGTCAATTCGAAAACCGTGATGGCCATGGCTGCGACGCCAAATGTCGTCATGTCTATTGTTCGGGCAAGGATGATTGCGGTTGCAATTCTACCCAGCCGACTGACCGTTTCAGCGGCGGTCATCCAACCAAGATTTCGTACGAGGCGAGATTGGCCGAGGAGGCGCACTGACTGGCTTAGTCTGGTTTGGGCGGCGGTGAACATTTGCGATCTCCAAATCGGGTTGTCCACATACACTCAAGAACCGCTCCATTTTTGCGACGTTCCGATGCTTTGAATTAGTACATTGAATAAATAAGAAATAGCGAGCCAACGGGCCCTTTTGCTTGGAGGGGCAGTTTTTGCAATTTGCAATTTTCATTGCGGATCGCGAGCAAGGGGTAACGCAAAATCCGTCACAAGTTAAACATCCAAATGGGCTGAAAACAGGCAGGCATCTGTTTTTGTTGAGCAATTTGAAATGAGCCGTGGGCGGTACATTCTATGCGAGTGGAGCAATGATCTTTTCAATGGAGAGTTTAACATGCCAGATCCTGTCGCTTTGCAACAAAACCACCCGACCTTTTCTGCGGAGCGTCCCCGTCTTGGGCCGACGCAGACGCTAAACACGTCCTATATTTTAGGATATGATCTGGTAAGCGCAGATCGAGCAGAAATGGTGTACTGGATTGCTGATCGTGCTCAATCACGCACCCCGACCCAGATCGCGTTTCTGAACGCGCATTGTGATAATCTTGCGCGCAAGGATTGGAAGTATCGAGACACATTGCGCTCGGCAGATGCGCTGTTGCCGGATGGATCGGGAGTTGCTCTCGCTGCAAAGTTTGAGGGGCGAAAGCTTGGACAAAACCTGAATGGGACAGACTTGTTTGGTCCGCTCTGTCGCTGTTTGGCCTTCCGCAAAATTCCGGTCTTCTTTCTGGGGGGGCGTCCTGAAGTTGCTGAAAGGACTACCGCTATTGCTGAAAACAAGTTCCCTGGGCTGAATGTGGCCGGTTTTCATCATGGCTATTTCGCGCCGCGCGAGGAAGATGCTGTGCTGGAATCCATCAACAGGTCAGGCGCGCGCGTTGTGTTCGTCGCTTTTGGTGTGCCCGATCAGGATGTCTGGATATCGCGGATCAAGAACCGCTTGAATGCCCCTGTGGTGATCGGCGTTGGTGGCCTGTTCGATTTTGTGTCCGAACGCATTCCGCGGGCACCGACCTGGATGCGCCGTACCGGGATGGAATGGCTCTATCGACTGAAATGTGAGCCCAAGCGCATGTGGCGACGTTATCTTGTTGGCAATCTTGAGTTTGTTTGCCACGCTCTGAAGCATGCGCTCGGCCAGCGAAGCCGTAAGATCAAGCGGGCAATTGATGACAGGCTGAAGCGTTGCGTTGACTTTATTGGAGCGGGCTGTGGTCTGGTGGCCTTTTCACCGCTTTTGCTGGCGACAGCGGTGACTATCAGATTGGAAAGTCGCGGCCCTGCGATATTCCGGCAGGTGCGTGTCGGAAAAGATGGTGCGGTTTTTACGCTGTTCAAGTTCCGCTCCATGCGTTCTGATTCGGATGATATTGCGTTCAAAGCTTTGGCGGCGAGTAATGATCGCGATGATGGCGTGACCTTCAAGCTGAAGAATGATCCACGCATAACCGGCTTTGGGGCTTTCATTCGCAAATATTCCATTGATGAACTGCCACAACTCTGGAATGTTTTGCGCGGTGAAATGTCGCTTGTCGGCCCACGCCCCGCTTTGCCCAAAGAGGTGGAAAAATATTCCCCCGCTGAGCGTCGCCGGCTCAGCGGTAAGCCGGGGCTGACGTGCACTTGGCAGATTTCCGGCCGGGCAGATATTTCTTTCGACCAGCAGGTTCGGCTTGATGTGGCCTATTTGCGCAAACGGTCAATTTGGCAAGATGCGGTGATTTTGTTCCGAACACCGATTGCCGTCTTGAGCGCCAGAGGTGCTTATTGATCTTCAGGATGTATATCAGTTATTGCAAAATGCATTGATGTTCGTTTGCAAAATGCAAACTTCTTCGTTGCATAATAAGAATTATCTGAATTGAACTTATTGGCAATGGTTATATGTTCACTGAAATATTGGAATTTTTTCTGACTTTGCAGAAGAGGCGGAAAGTTTGCAAATGGCATGTGGCAGCCTTTGGAGCACAGCCATGCCGAGAATTGATCCCGCACATCAGACAAGTAGTCCTATCATGACTGAGGTGGCCGAAACGCTTGATGTGATCGAACGCGATACCGCCTTGCGAAATGCAGTCATTGATGCCGCGCTTGATTGCATTATCATGATGGATCAGGACGGCTTCATTGTGGAGTTTAATCCGGCGGCAGAGAAGACGTTCGGCTATTCGCGCGAAGAAGCTGTTGGTAGTTTGCTGGCCGATCTTGTCATCCCGGTTGAGTTGCAAAATGCGCACCATCAAGGGATGAAGCGTTATCTTGCGACGGGCGCTGTCACTGTTATTGGCAAACGGGTCGAAGTGCCCGCACGCAACAAGGCGGGTGATGCCTTGATTGTTGAACTTGCCATCTCGCCTGTCGAGTTCGGAGACCGAAAATTCTTCTCCGCTTATCTGCGCGACATTACCGAGGCGAAGTCGGCAGAGCAAAAACTCCGTGCCTCCGAGGAGCGCTTCCAAAGCCTGTTCGAGCTTTCTGGCGATGCAATTGTGGTCCTTGATGCGCAGACCCGCATCACCGAGGCCAACCCGGCTGCAAGTGAACTTTTGGGATATGGGCAATCGGCGCTTATCGGACGTCATATATCAGACTTCTACCCCGATGATCAGAATACCAGCGCGCTCGAGGCATTCCAGCAAGCGACCGAAGACAGCACAGTGCGGGTCGAAATGGATTTCCTGAATGCGCGCGGTGAACGCGTTTCTACTGAAGTGGTTGGGAATATGATTATGACGCCCGATGGGCCGATCTATCATGGGGTTGCACGTGATATTTCCGCACGCATTGCGACGGAACGGAACTTGCGCAATGCGAGGGATGCGGCAGAGAAGGCCAACCGCGCCAAGTCCGATTTTCTGGCCAATATGTCCCATGAAATGCGCACGCCGCTAAACGGAATTATCGGCTCGCTTCTTCTGCTTGACCGCGGTGACATTGATGCCGAGCAGATCCGGTTTGTGACGGCCGCGGAACGATCGGCTGAAACCTTACTGACATTGATTGACGATTTGCTGGATTTGTCGCGGATCGAGGCGGGTGAACTTGATGTGGAACTGTCAGCGTTCAACCCCAAAGATTTGATTGGTATTGTTGAAGATGTGTTTCGTCCGGCCGCAGACCAGAAAGGCATTGTTCTGAACACGCAGCTGGACGTGGTATCAACCCGAATGACCGCCGATAATGGCAAGATAAGGCAGGTTTTGCTGAACCTTGTTGGCAATTCACTCAAATTTACCCAGCGTGGGCAGGTTGATGTCTCAATCACCGAGAAAGGCGGGCTTCTGGAGTGTGAGGTCCGCGATACCGGTATCGGGATTTCCAGGGCGGATCAGGCTTTTTTGTTTGATCGCTTCAAACAGGTTGATGCGTCCCAAAGCCGCAAACATAGCGGTGCCGGTCTTGGATTGGCCATCTGCCGCGAACTCGTGGAGCTGATGGACGGTACGATCAGTGTCGAGAGCGAACTGGGCGCGGGCGCGATATTCCGCTTTTGTGTTCCGGTCGTAATGGATCAGGAGCGAGGCCGGACCGATGTGCCGTGCGATTTGTCTGCGGGCGAGTTGGCGGGCCGCGTTCTGATCGCCGAAGATAGTCAGACGAACGCCATGGTTGCGATTGAAATGGTCAAGAAAATCGGGCTGGACTTTGTTCATGTTTGCGATGGTGTTGCCGCTGTCGATGCTGCTTTGAACGATAGTTTTGACCTTATCTTGATGGATGTCTCGATGCCGAATCTGGATGGGATCGGAGCGACAAGAATGTTGCGGGAAAGGGGGTATAGGCAGCCGATTATTGCGATGACGGCGCATGCTTTGAAAGCTGACCGGGATCGCGGGCTTGAAAGCGGAATGTCGGGCTATGTCACCAAGCCTGTGCGGCCTGTTGCGCTGCGTGCTGAACTGGCCAAATGGTTGAGTCTGGGCGAAAGCGCTGCGCATACCGGTAGTGTTCAAACACCACGTTCGAGGCCCCCAGCAGCACTCGACCAGCCTGCCATTGCCGAACTGTGGGCTGGCGACGAAGAGACTTATGCCAAGATTGCCGAAATCTTCCTTGAGGAGCTTGACTGGCGGCTTGCTGGATTGGGCGAGGCAAGTCTTTCCGAATTGGAACATCATGCTCATTCTCTTAAAGGGGCGGCGGCGAATATTGGCGCAACGGTACTGAGCGGTTTGGCGGCGCAGATGGAGGAGGCGGCCAGCCTTGGTGCTCTGGCCGATCCGGCCACGTCGATTGCTGTGATACAAACCGAAGCTGCGCGTGTTCGCGAGGCACTGATGACCTGCTATATAGGGATAGAGAGAAATGGCTGACTTCGAACACTTGCTGATTGTCGAGGATGCGCCCTCTCTTGCGCGCACTTATGCAGCGCATCTGGACGCGTTGTTCAAATCTGTCGAGATTGTTGGCACTGGCAAGGAAGCGCAAGCTACGATCAGTGAGCGGACACCGAGCTGTATTTTGCTGGATCTGAAACTTCCCGATACCAATGGGCTGGAATTGCTTGATCAATGGACAAGTGAAGCTGTCGCGGCGCCGATCATTGTCATTACATCCAATGGCTCCATGGGCGTGGCTGTCGATGCGATGCGGCGCGGCGCGGTCGATTTTGTCGTAAAACCGGCAAGCCGTGAACGGTTGCAGGCGACAGTGCAAAACGCGGTTAGAACCTTTGTGTTGAAAAAGACCGTTGAAACATATGAAGCTCAGATTGATCGTAAAACGTTCTGTGATTTTGTCGGTAAATCCTTGGTCATGCAGGGTGTCTATAAGACAATCGAAGCGGCGGCGCCTTCTAAGGCAAGCGTGTTCGTGACCGGAGAGACAGGAACAGGTAAAGAGCTTGCCGCGCGCGCCGTCCACCAGTTGAGCCCTCGCAGGAACGCTGCCTTTGTGCCGATAAATTGCGGCGCCATTCCAGACAATCTCATTGAGAGCGAACTGTTCGGCCACGTTAAAGGCGCGTTTACGGGCGCGACGGCAGACCGGATGGGTGCCGCTCATATGGCAAGCGGCGGCACATTGTTTCTCGACGAACTTGGCGAAATGCCGATCGAGTTGCAGCCAAAGCTCTTGCGCTTCATTCAGACCGGCGAGTTTGCACGGGTTGGCGAAACGAACACGCGCAAGGCTGACATTCGCATTGTTGCGGCAACAAATCGTGATCCCTTGCAGGCGGTCGCGGAGGGGACGTTGCGAGAGGATCTTTACTATCGTCTGCATGTCATTCCTGTCGGCTTGCCGCCTTTGCGTGAAAGGGGGGTGGATATATTGCTTCTGGCCGAAGACTTTCTTGTCCGGTTCGCGGGGGAGGAGGGAAAAGTGTTTTCCGGGTTTGACCGGAGCGCTGAGGAATGGCTGGTGTCGCATGACTGGCCAGGCAATGTGCGCGAGCTTGAGAACCTGATCCGGCAAGTTGTGGTTCTGTGTGAAGGTGGCGCTGTTTCGGCGGATATGCTTCCCGCGCTGCGCAATGCAGGTATGCCTTCTCGGCCTGAACCCGTCTCGCGCGCACCCGCGTCCAGGTCGGGCCTCGGCCATGATGTGCCAGTGGCGGATGTTCAAAGCCGCAGCATTGAGCCACTTTGGCTGAGCGAGAAAAAAGCGATCGAACGCGCCATTGCGCTTTGCCGAGGCAATATTACCGCTGCGGCGGGGCTGCTCGAAATAAATGCCTCGACGATTTATCGTAAAAAGGCCGGCTGGGAGAAGCTGGAAGCGCAAGCGTAGGATTGATCGCAAGTGGCTCCGATTTGCTGATAGTGATTGGTATTGACGAGGTGGAGGATCGGACCGCTTGTCGGGGGAGATTTAGGTTTGGTTTTTCCATTCAAGCTTGCCTTTGAAAAATACCCACGCCAAACCACGCCACAGGGTTTCCCCTTGGCGAGATAAAGCCCAGACGATGCGGTCATCGCACCAATATGACTGCCGCCCTTGCGGGTGGCGATAAGATGCGCTGACCGCACCGTCCACGGATCTTTTATCAGGGCAGGCGCTGGCTTATCGGGCCGCTTCCCGAGCCTTGTGCGTTTGCGGCCAGATTGCACCGCTCCGCTTTAGGTTGCGCCATAGATCCCGCCTTT
>CALLUH010000134.1 GCA_938011445.1 uncultured Hyphomonadaceae bacterium | reverse complement strand
AATTTCCGACATCCTGAAGACCCAAATCGAAAATTTCGGCACCGAGGCCGAAGTCTCCGATGTTGGACAAGTTCTCTCCGTCGGTGACGGCATCGCCCGCGTCTATGGCCTCGATAATGTCGAAGCTGGCGAAATGGTCGAGTTTGACGGCGGCATCAAAGGCATGGCGCTCAATCTTGAAACCGATAATGTCGGCGTCGTGATCTTTGGCGATGACCGCGGCATCAAAGAGGGCGACAATGTCAAACGTCTCTCGGAGATCGTCTCCGCACCGGTTGGCATGGGTCTGCTTGGCCGCGTCGTAGACCCGCTCGGTGAACCAATCGACGGCAAGGGCGCGCTTAGCAATGTTGCCGCCCGCCAACGTGTGGACGTCAAAGCGCCGGGCATCCTGCCGCGCAAATCGGTCCACGAGCCAATGATGACAGGCGTCAAAGCCATTGACGGCATGATCCCCATCGGTCGCGGCCAGCGCGAACTTGTCATTGGTGACCGCCAGACCGGTAAAACCGCAATCTGCATCGACACCATTCTGAACCAGAAGCAAATCAATGACGCCGCAAAAGACGACAGTGAAAAGCTGTTTTGCGTCTATGTCGCCATCGGCCAGAAGCGCTCCACTGTTGCCCAAGTGGTCAAGACACTCGCGGAACGCGGCGCGCTGGATTACACCGTCATCGTCTCTGCGACCGCCTCCGAGCCAGCCCCGCTGCAATACTTGGCGCCGTTTACAGGCTGCACAATCGGCGAATGGTTCCGCGACAATGGCAAGCATGCCCTGATCATTTATGATGATCTCTCCAAGCAAGCCGTCGCTTATCGCCAGATGTCGCTCCTCCTGCGCCGTCCGCCGGGCCGCGAAGCCTATCCCGGCGACGTCTTCTACTTGCACAGCCGCCTTCTGGAACGCGCCGCCAAGCTTAATGAAGACCATGGCTCCGGCTCGCTGACTGCGCTGCCAATCATTGAAACCCAGGCCAATGACGTCTCCGCCTATATCCCGACCAATGTGATCTCCATCACCGATGGCCAGATCTTCCTTGAAACTGACCTCTTCTATCAGGGCATCCGCCCCGCTGTGAATGTCGGCCTCTCCGTCTCGCGTGTTGGCTCTGCCGCACAAACCAAAGCGATGAAGAAAGTTGCCGGTTCCATGAAGGGTGAGCTGGCGCAATATCGCGAAATGGCCGCCTTTGCGAAATTCGGCTCCGATCTTGATGCGGCAACACAAAAGCTGCTCAATCGCGGTGCGCGCCTGACCGAGCTGCTCAAGCAGCCGCAATTCTCGCCGCTTCAAATGGAAGAACAAGTCGTCGTCATCTATGCTGGCACGCGCGGCTATCTTGATGGTGTCGAGCTGTCGGATGTCACCCGTTACGAGCGTGAGCTTCTGTCAAACCTTCGGGCCAATAATGCCGATCTCCTCGCCAAAATCCGCGACGAGAAAGCGCTGTCTGAAGATGTCGAGACCGGTATCAAAAAGGTGCTCGAAGACTTCACTGGCAGTTTCGCTTAACCTCACGCTCGACAGACAAGGACTTCAGCGATGCCCAGCTTGAAGGAACTGAAAAACCGGATCGCCAGCGTAAAATCCACGCAGAAGATCACCAAAGCCAAGCAAATGGTGGCCGCTGCGAAACTACGCCGCGCTCAGGAAGCCGCCGAAGCCTCGCGTCCCTATGCCGTTCGCATGGCGTCTGTCGTCGCCAATCTCACCGGCGCAATGGGCGAGGGTGCAGGCGGCCCGAAGCTTCTCTCTGGAACAGGCAATGACGAGACCCATCTGATTGTTGTCATGACCGCTGAACGCGGCCTGTGCGGCGGCTTCAACGCCAACACGGTCAAGCTCGCGCGCCAGACGATTGGCGAATTGCGCGCGGTCGGCAAAACGGTCAAAATCATCACCGTCGGCAAAAAGGGCCGCGAACAGCTCGGCTCCGAATATGGCGATCTGTTCGTCGATCATCTCGACACCTCCGAGGCCCGCAACGCCGCAGCGCAAAGCGATCTCGCCATCGCCTTTGGCAGCGCCCTGAACGCCCGTTTCAATGGTGAAGAGTTCGACGTTTGCACGCTCATCTATTCGCGCTTCAAAAACGTGTTGAGCCAAATCCCGACCGCCCAGCAGCTTATCCCGGCCTCCGCCCCTGAGGGCACCGAAACCACCGATCTCGAAGGCGCGATCTACCAATATGAGCCGTCCGAGCCGGAAATTCTCGAAACGCTTCTGCCGCGTTATCTCAACACGCAGCTTCTCTCCGCCATGCTCGAAAGCACCGCTGGCGAGCAAGCGGCCTCGATGACCGCCATGGACAATGCCACCCGTAATGCAGGCGACATTATTTCGGCGCTGACCTTGCAATATAACCGTGCCCGTCAGGCGCAAATCACCAAAGAGCTGATCGAGATCATCTCTGGTGCGGAGGCATTGTAGAGGCGGATATGGCATACTGGGTTTACAACAATACAATTGCCAAACGCGCCCGCATCCATATCGGAGAGTGCCGCTATTGCAATCATGGCGCGGGTGTCACCGACGAAGACGACGGCGCAAGCGATGAAAACTGGCACGGCCCGTTCGAAACCTTCGCAGAGGCTGACACCGCCGCCAAAGGGACGGGCCAGAAAGACGCGCGCGCCTGCGGCGTCTGTAAGGCCCAAACCGCCACAACCATTTCCGTCGCCCAAACGCCAGCCGTCGAAAACACCGTCAAACCTGCTGCGGCGGCCCCCAAGCCATTTCCAACCCCATCCCCGGCGCCCGTCGCTGCTAAAACCACATCTGCTCCCAAGGAGATTTATAAGATGACCAATTCCGCAAACGCCAAAGGCGCAATCAGCCAAGTCATCGGCGCGGTCGTTGATGTCCAGTTCGAAGGCACGCTGCCAGACATTCTCAACGCCCTCGAAACCGAGAACAATGGCAACCGGCTTGTCCTCGAAGTGGCCCAGCATCTGGGGGAAAACACGGTCCGCACCATCGCCATGGACTCCACCGAGGGTCTGGTCCGCGGACAGAAAGTCCTCGATTTGGGCGAGCCGATCATGGTGCCGGTTGGTCCTGAAACACTTGGCCGGATCATGAACGTGATCGGCGAGCCGATTGACGAACGTGGCCCTGTCGAAACCTCCGAGAAAATGCCGATCCACGCCCCGGCTCCAGATTTTGTTGACCAGGCCACAGAATCCGAAATTCTCGTCACTGGCATCAAAGTGATCGACCTGCTCTGTCCATATGCAAAGGGCGGCAAGATCGGTCTGTTCGGCGGCGCAGGCGTTGGCAAGACCGTTCTCATTCAGGAGCTGATCAACAATATCGCGAAACTCTTTGGCGGTTATTCCGTCTTTGCCGGTGTTGGCGAGCGGACGCGCGAAGGAAACGATCTTTATTACGAAATGATCGATTCCAAAGTGATCGACCTCAAAGGCGATAGCCGCGTGACGCTGGTATATGGACAGATGAACGAGCCTCCGGGCGCGCGTGCCCGTGTTGCGCTGACAGGCTTGGCCCAAGCTGAATATTTCCGCGACAAAGAAGGCAAGGACGTGCTCTTCTTCGTTGATAACATCTTCCGCTTTACCCAAGCCGGTGCCGAAGTTTCTGCGCTTCTGGGCCGTATCCCGTCTGCTGTGGGTTATCAGCCAACGCTGGCCACCGATATGGGCGGCCTGCAAGAGCGCATTACTTCTACCCATAAAGGCTCGATCACGTCGGTCCAAGCGGTCTATGTACCCGCCGATGACTTGACCGACCCCGCCCCGGCCACCTCTTTTGCCCACTTGGATGCAACCACAGTGCTCAACCGTGCGATCTCCGAAAAAGGCATCTATCCGGCGGTCGACCCGCTCGATTCCACCTCGCGTATCCTTGATCCGCTCATCGTTGGCGAAGAGCATTATCAGGTCGCGCGCGGTGTGCAGGAGATTTTGCAGAAATACAAAGAGCTGCAAGACATTATCGCCATTCTCGGCATGGACGAGCTATCCGAAGACGACAAGCTCGCCGTCGCCCGGGCCCGCAAAGTCGAACGCTTCCTGAGCCAGCCCTTCGATGTGGCCGAAATCTTCACCGGCAGCCCCGGCGAGCAGGTTAAGCTTGAAGACACGATCAAATCGTTCAAAGGCCTCATCGAAGGCGAATATGACCATTTGCCGGAGCAGGCTTTCTACATGGTGGGCGGCATCGACGCTGCGATCAAAAAGGCCGAAAAAATGTTGGCCGAAGCGGCCTAGTGCACACTGCTCCAAACAAGCAAGGCCGTGTACTTGATACGGGTGCACGGCCTTTGTTTTGCAGCAATCTTGAGTAGGGGGTTGGTATTTTTATTTGCCACCCGCGTCACATTCTGCAACTTATTACAGTGTCAACTCAGGAGCGTGCCATGCGTATTCAAACTCTAAGCGTTTCAGCCATTGCTATGTCCTTGCTCGTCGCATGTGCAGGCTTGGGCCAGACCCCACAAGCGGTTAGTGTTCCTGTTCGGGCGGCCGTGGTCGATAGCAATCCGGAGCTAACCCGCATTCTGGCCGCTCAGGACGACGCCAATAAAGCCCGCTTTAACGACCGTAATCCAGCCGAAACCATTGAATTTTTCGGGATCCGGCCCGGCATGACCGTTGCGGAAGTTCTCCCCGGTGCGGGTTGGTATTCCAAAATCCTGATGCCCTATCTTGGCAATGACGGTACATTGATCGGGGTCGATTATTCGATTGATATGTGGTCGAAATTCGGCGGGTTTGCCGATGCGGCCTATCTGGAGTCCAAGAAAACATGGGCACAGACCTGGACAGCCAAAGCCGTCGAGGAGGATTGGCAGGCGGGCACATCCGGAAATATCCACGCTTTCGCTTTTGGGAGCCGTGATCAGTCACTTGATGGCACCGTGGACGTTGCCTTGTTTGTGCGCGCTATGCATCATCTTAACAGGTTTAACACCGCAGAGAAGAATTACATGACCGAGGCGCTTGCCGACGCGCATGCCTTGCTCAAGCCCGGTGGCACGT
This sequence comes from uncultured Hyphomonadaceae bacterium, assembly GCA_938011445.1. Taxonomy (GTDB): domain Bacteria; phylum Pseudomonadota; class Alphaproteobacteria; order Caulobacterales; family Hyphomonadaceae; genus CALLCD01. The sequence continues at coordinate 16,386 of CALLUH010000134.1, read as the reverse complement.
TGGCAATCGTCCAGCACCGGGCACCAGAAGGCAATGATGACGCTTGGGCAAATGGGGACAATGGCTATGTCAAACCTTCCGCGCTTGTCGCATGGATTGAAGCGGCAGGGTTCGAGCTTGTTGCCGAAAGCGAAATCAATGCCAATCCAAAAGACGTTCCCACCAATGAGGATTTCGTCTGGCGGCTGCCGCCGACCTTAGGCACAAGTCGCGAAGATGCTGATTTGCGGGCTCAAATGCTTGCCATTGGCGAAACCGACCGGATGACACTGAAATTTCGCAAATCATAGGGCAGGCGGGGCATGTCTGCGGCGTTGGGGATGGAATATGAATTTTGAAACTGGCTTGTCTCAGCTTGAGAGCACGGCAGCACGCATGTTCTTCAATGTCAGCGTTCAGGCGGCCTTTGCTCTGGAAGACCCCAATAGCCGCTTCGGTATCGAGTTTCAAAACGCCGAAGCCCGTGAGGCGGGCAATGCAAAGACGATAGAAACGGTCGCGCACAAAATTTACGAGGCCGAATTGGATGGCGGTTCGGTGGCGTTTGAGACCAATCCGCCTAACACGCCCGGTCTCTCACGCGTGGTCGCCAAAGGTGGCGGAGCGGTAGCGATAATTGACGCGGTGCTAAATGGCATGAGGGCCGCCGAATACTTTACACCACTCGAACAGAGGCCACTTGAGCCACTTGAGGATAGCGCCAGCGACCCAAGCCTTGGAAACCGTATGGTACGCCTGGTCATCTCCGAGGCGGTTGCGGCGGACCATGATGTCGCAGCGCTGTTTTCATGGGGCCTTGGTTCTGATAAGGCTTTGGTTCTTGAAATGATGGCCTGGCCGATCAATAAGTCAGCGGAATTGCAAATATGACAGATAAACTCCACTTCTCGCTCGTGTCTCCGGCACGGGAGGTGTTCGCCGGTGAGGTTGATCATGTCATCGCTCCGGGCACAGAGGGCGACTTTGGCGTGCTGCCCAAGCATGCTCCGTTCATGTCCACGCTGAAAAATGGCGTTGTCCGTGTCCTTGAGGGCGACAAGGTGTCTATGCGTGTTTTCGTGCGCGGCGGATTTGCCGATGTCACACCTGACGGGCTGACCATTCTCGCTGAAGAAGCCGTCAATCTGGCCGATATTGATGCGGGTGAAATATCAGACCGACTGCAAAATGCCCGACAAACGGCCCAGGCCGATCCCGAAAACACGGTCGCTGCCGAACGCGTCGCCTATCTCGAAGCTTTGCAAGGCGCGGTGGCGAACTAGATCGCATCCGTGAAATGCGGAAACCGGTTCCGTCGCTAAAATACGCGGAAAAACAAAAAGCTAGAGCGCACCTCAGCTCGCGACATGTCAGACGGTATTCTGGTCATGTGCGCGGCACAGATCAAACAGAACACGCTTTAACCAAAGATCGCAATCGTCTGGCGGCTGGCCATAACTGGCGCGCCCTTCTGGTTCCAAAGTGTCATGTCTTGGGAGGAATAGCCATGATTGAGCGTCTGCGCGACGGCGCGCGAGAGAAACCAGTTCCCTTCGCTCGCAAACTCATCGCTCAGAACATCAATTGACCAGTTCATGGAGCTGATCCGCAAAGGCCCATCATAGAAACTCATTCCAACCGGCGGCGGCGCGTCCCCGAGCGCCAGAAGCGATGTAATGTCTGCCGGAGCCGCCTCGTCCCGATGGCGCATCCAGTAAAGGTTTTCTGGATTATTGCCTGCGGACATAGGCAATGCGCCCGAGATCAATTCGACATCAAAATTGGAGATAAAAACGGGCCCAACTCGGTCAGGAAACATCTGGTTTGACACATTCGGCGCGGCCACGTCCGGCGCGATAAGACCCGATGCCATGGTCTTTCCCTCAGGCCGCGGCGCCCCGAACACAAAAGTCGCCCGTGTTGCAAGCCCCCCTTCTCCCATCAGGTCCACGCCGACATATGTGCTCGATTTGCCCGCTCGTAGGATTTCCGCCTGTAAACTCACATCGCCGCCTGCAGGCCCAACAAACGCAATTTGCGCCGAGCGGAGCGGCATATCCCGGGCCAGCGTCTTGCCCACCTGATGACAAAGCGCCGCGCTTAGCCCGCCATATGTGGTCCGCCCTTGCAGCCAGTTGGCAGGAATGTGCGTGCGCCAGATCTCTGCATCGTTCTTGGAAAGTGACGCAATAAGCGCGCTATAGCTCAAACCGGTTTGCCCTGCCATTCCCCACTCCAATTCTATTTTATCCGGCGTAAACCCTGTGCGCCACCGTCGCTATGTGACAAACAGCAGCGCGGCTGGCAGAGGTCTGAAGCGCGGCGAGCTGCCCAACGGGTCTAATTGGGGGGAAGGTGTCGGACGGCAGAAACCAAGCGCCCCAGGGGCTGGGGGGGGCTGATGGGTCTGGAGTGCAAGGTGTATACGCCGCCCGACCTAATCACGATGACCGCGCGTCAAGGCTGATGCAAGGCACCAATAAGGCCGTTTCAAGGCATATGATTAATTTGGCGAAAGGCGTTGCATGAGCGGTACGATCTGGCAGGATGATCGTTATGAGAGAAAGGTAGCCTATGACCGGCGGGATAGATCCGACAGACGCATACCTCAAGCCATCCGAGCGCGTGCTCTTTCACAGAACCGATCTGGATCGCATCCTTACGGTTTACGGCCAGCTGGTCGCCAATGGTCATGCGCGCGATTATGGCATATCCATGCTGTCCGATCGCGCCGTCTTCTCGATTTACAGACACGCTGCTGAAAATCCGACATGGCGGATCGAAAAAATTCCCGCGCTCGCCCGGAAACAGGGCCTGTGGGCCGTTTCTGGCGTTGGACGCACCATATTGAAGCGCGGTGCCGAGCTCGAAATCGTTCTCAAAGCGTTTGATGCCCAAAGACGTAAAACAGCAAAACGGCGCGGATGACAGCTTTGATCGCCGGGCTTGCCAGCTATTTGCCGCTTTTACCGCCTCTGCTCGCGCTCATTATTGCGGTCTGGACGCGCAATGTCTTCTGGGCGCTTGGTGGTGCGATCTGGGCGTCCGAGGCCCTGATTTTAGGTGGCAATCCACTCCTCGGCCTCCTTGCGACGGTTGAACGCGGGGCAGATGTTTTCAATTCGGGCTATTCCACACGCGTCATTCTGTTTTGCCTGATTATCGGCGCTCTGATTGCTTTCATGCAGCGCTCTGGCGGCGTGACGGCGCTCGTGGAAAAACTGATTGCCGCGCGCCTCGCCAATACCCGGCGCAAAGCTGGCCTTGTCACTGCGATCACGGGTATCGCGCTGTTCATGGACACAAATGTCAGCCTGCTTTCTACTGGTATTATGGGCCGTCCCCTTTTTGAACGCCTTAAGATGAGCCGCGAACGGCTCGCCTATATCATCGACGCCACATGCGCGCCCGTCAGTATATTGGTGCTGATCAATGGCTGGGGCGCTTATCTGCTCGGACTTCTGGCCAATGAAGATGTTGCAGATCCATTGCCCATTCTTGCCGCCACTGTCCCGCTGAACTTTTATGCCTTGCTTACCCTTTTGGGTGTTTTCGCCACTGTTATCTCCGACCGAACCTTCGGACCGCTCAAGCGCGCCGATACGGCTGCAATCTTAAAACAGGAGGAGGCTGCGGCACCGCGCGAGGATGGCCCGGCTGGAAAAGCCCGGTTCATGGCCCTCCCGCTCGCGGTCATGGTGTTTGGGACGCTTGGCCTGATGATTTGGACAGGCAACGGCAATATGATGGCAGGCGAGGGGGCAAAATCGGTGCTCTGGGCGGTCGTTCTTGCCGCTTTGGTGGCCTTTATTATCCTTAGACTGGACGGCTGGAAGACCGATAAACTTATAGATATGGGCTTTACGGGCATGGGCGAGCTGCTGCCTGCTGTTACGGTTATTTTTCTGTCTTTTGCGTTAGGAAACAGTCTGGGTGTTTTGGGAACAGGCGACGTGGTCGCAAAAATTGCCGAGGGCTTTCCCATCCCCTTTCTGATGCCCGCAATACTGTTTATTGCCGCGGGCATCACCAGTTTTGCAACCGGAACAAGTTGGGGCACTTATGGCATTCTGGTGCCAATTGCGCTGCCCGTCGCCATTGGCCTCGGCATTCCGCTCCCGCTCGCTCTGGCAGCCGTCATGGGAGGAGGGGTCTTCGGCGACCATTGTTCGCCCATTTCCGACACGTCGATCATCGCATCCTTCGCGTCCGGAAGCGATCATCTCTCCCATATCCGTACCCAGCTTCCATACGCTCTCTGCGGCGCTTTAGGGGCCATACTGCTATATGCTGCCGCTGGGCTAATCATGATATAGGATTTATGCACACGCCACCGTAGAGCCTGAACGCCTAATTTTTTGGCAGGACGGGATAGACCGCAATCATCCCTTGCGTGCTTCGAGGAGCGGCGTATAAGGCTGGCTGCGCTGGTGAGGTGGCCGAGTGGTCGAAGGCGCACGCCTGGAAAGTGTGTAGGCAGGCAACTGTCTCCAGGGTTCGAATCCCTGTCTCACCGCCATTTCCTGAAACGTCCAACCCTGACAGTTTCAAAAACCGATGCCCCACCCGGCTGCAATTTACAGCGTATTAACCGCGCCGCTCCATATTGAAACCATTCCAGTCAATAGGAGACATCCATGTTCCGTTCCGTTTTGCTCGCTGGCGCTTTATTCGGCGCATCCCAGATGCCGGCCCTCGCGCAAGAATTTACCGCCACCCAGATTGTCGAACGCGCTGTTATAACGGGCGAAGATGCCAATGGTTTGGCGATTATCGAGTTTGAGACGGCCGAGCGCGTTCAGCCCGGAGATGCGTTGGTCTATAAGCTCAACTACACCAATGCCAGCGCCGATACGATTGACAACGCCAAGCTCGTCATGGCCGTCCCCGATGAGGTCACATATAATGAAAATAGCGCCGCTGGCGAAAATACATCCGTTGCGTTTTCAACTGATGGTGGCCAGTCATTCGCGCCAAGAGGGGCATTAACAGTGTCGTCTGATGGTGATCTCAGAGCCGCGACATCCGAAGATATAACCCATATACGATGGTCATTTTCCGGTCAGATCGTGCCCGGCGAGATCGGTGAAGTCCGCTATGGTGCCGTCGTGCGTTAATCATGTTCAACCCCATCAAGCCAACAGATGAGACGCCGCTGAACGGGTCGCAACGATCGCTTATCGAACCCCTGACAGAAGCCCGACCTGACTGAACTCATCATTCACAACCTTCGATTATATTGATCTTAATATATTTCGTCTAAGAGTTGTAACAAATAGTGTATCCGGAGACGAACCTTGTTAAACCTCAACATGCCAAAACCCGTTTTACGTCCTTCTAGCCGCAGCCCCTTGCGTGCATTTATCGCCCTTGCCACATTGGCTGCATCCATTGCGGGTGTTGCCTATGCTGACGGAACCGATGCCGGTACCAGCGTTGAGAACACTTTTGTCCTCAATTATGAAGTTCAGGGCGTCGTCCAGCCGCCGATTACCAATGATGATGATCCAGCGACCCAACCAGTGGGCGCCGTTGTTCAGGGCACGCCGACTTTGTTCACCGTTGATCGCCTGATTGACCTCACCGTAGCCCCGGTCAATTCACCTCTCTTGGTTCCTCCAGGTGGGAGCGGCGCGGGCGCAACGCTTGTCTTCGAGGTAACAAATACTGGAAACGACACCCAATCCTATACATTCAGCTTGCAGGACGGCGTTGACAGCAATGGCGCGGTTGGCAATTTTGATGCAACCGGGGTGACCATAAGCTATCAGATTGATGATGATGGTACGGCAGGGTTCGGCCCGGCAGATACCGTGGTAACGGTTCCTGCGGTTGCGCCGGGCACCGCGTCAGCCCCCGCCGCTCAGCGGACCCCGGATATTCCAGCCGATACGACCTTCCGCGTGCTCGTCTCGGGTACAATCCCGTCAAGCCAAACCGACGGGACGGCGGACGATCTAATCCTGATTGCGGAAACACGCGATCCGGTTAACTGGATTGTCGAAGGCGCATCCGGCTCCGCGGGCAATGTTACGCTCGCCGAAACAAATGCAAACACGCTCGAAAACGTTGCTCAGAACGTATTTGCCGATGGTTTTGGCACAGCCCAGGAAGTTGATGATGATGGTCTGTTCTCGGCCCAGGGAACGTTTCTTGTGACATCGCCCGATCTTGATGCGGCCAAAACGGTTGCTGTAATCGCCTCTGAAGGCGAAGCCCCGTTTGATTGTGCAACAGGCGCAGCGATTACCACCCCCAACCAGTTCTCTGTTCCGGGCGCCTGCATCGAATATGTCATATCTGTCGTCAATAATGGGGCAGCCGCGGTCGCAGGCAATGTTGATATCGTCGATATCCTTCCCGCAGAACTCGAATTTGTTGGTGCGGCATTTGCCGGCTTTGAAGCGGCTCCCGCCCCGGTTCTCGCAGCTCCGGGGGCCAATACGGCGTGCGACGGAACCAATACAACATGTTCGGTCGGGGTCAGTGGCGGGTCAATTGCTCCAGGCAATACGGCGACGCTGACGATACGCGCCATTGTCAATTAGGAACCTAAAAATTTACCAATAAAACAAACCCTTGCACTTCAAAAAAGTGTAGGGGTTTTCCGATAAAAGCGTTGTAATCTAACGGTTTATTTACCATGTTCTGTCACACTTCATCCTGACCAGACGCGTACAGCCAATAATGGCGGCGCGTTGAGCATCAATCAAAAGATGTGGTCATGATGATGGTGTACTTCGATGACTTCCTTTCGGAAGCATATTCTCGCGCTGGTAGCGTTAATCCTTATCATGCTTGGCGGCTTGTCCATGCCCGCCAACACAGCTTATGCGCAGCTCGGCACCCGTGTCATCAACACCGCTAATGTTAACTATGATCAGGAGGGGGTTTCCTTCTCGCTGGCAACCAATACCGCTGATTTTGTTATTGAGGCCGCACGCACGCCATCCACAATAGAGTTTTTCCGCTTTGCGCCGGGCGCAACCGACGGCCTGATCACCCAGATCACTGGCTCGCAATTTAGCCCTGATGGCGCTCTGAGCGGGCCCTTTGAAGACATTGGCCCTCCACTTACAATCAATGGATTGCAACTCGACCTGACCGAAGATGTCGGCCTCGCGCCTGCGGAGACCTATCTGGCCGGTGAGTTACTCTTCGTGCGCGTCACCGATGCTGGCCAGAACGGTGACCCTGATACCATCGAAACGGTCGTGATCACCGTTTCGGCTGGGTCCGGCGATCTTATCACGCTGCGCCTGTTTGAAAGTGGACCGGACACGGGTGAGTTCCTTGCCTATATCCCCTCAACGCGCGACGCGACCCCGCCCAATGACAACACGCTCACCGTGCCGGGCATGCAGAGCCTCACTGCGACCTATGTGGACATGTTCGATGATACCGAAGTCTCCGTTGATACGGCAATCGTCCAGCCCTTTGGCCGGATCTTCGATAGCGCAACCGGTGATCCGGTCAACGGCGCGCGGGTTACGATTATTGACGTTTCAACCGGCCTGCCCGCAAATGTGCTGGGCGTGGACGGTGTGTCCGATTTTCCGTCCACCATTGTCTCTGGCGTAACGGCAACAGACAGCAGCGGTTTGCAATATCCGCTCGAAGCAGGCGAGTTCCTGTTCCCCTTATTGGCGCCTGGCACCTATGCTTTGCAAGTTGAACCACCCGAAGACTTTGTGTTCGCGTCATCTTTTGACGCAGCCTTTTTTGAAACCCTTGCCGGTGGCCCGTTCACAATTATTGACGGATCGTTTGGCGAGCCATTTACCGCCACCGCCTTGGGGCCGCTCAATTTTGATGTGCCGCTTGATTCAACGGGTGAATTGCTCGTCACCAAAGAAGCTAATGTTCAGATTGCCGCAGCTGGTGATTCCGCTGGCTACTCTGTCCGCGTGGAGAACAGAGATATTGTACCGCTGTTTTTGCGCCTGAGAGACATTTTGCCCGAAGGGTTCCGCTACCGTTCGGGCACTGCACGGCTCGATGGGGTGCGTCTGCCCGATCCAGACATTTCTGCTAATGGCCGGGAATTGGAGTTCGCCGCTGGTATTCTTCGTCCCGGTGAGCGTGTGGAACTGACCTATATTGCGCTTGCAACCGCAGGCGTGCGGACAGGGGAGGCGGTTAATCAGGCCTTTGCCGTAAATCGTACGGGGCTGCCGATTTCCAATCGCGCCGAGGCGGCCATTACCATTCGCGAAGACCTTTTGCGCTCGCGCCTGACAATTATTGGCCGCGTTGCCGAGAACGCTTGCGCGCTCGAAGCCGACTGGGCCCGCAAAACGAATGACGGCATCGGTGTCGGGGGCGTCCGGCTCTATCTTGAAACCGGCGATTATGTCGTCACCGATGAAGACGGGCTCTACCATTTTGAAAATGTCCAGCCGGGCACACATGTCGTACAGATCGACACCGAAACCCTGCCAGCGGGTTATCGAGCCGTCATCTGCGAAGAAAACTCCCGCTATGCAGGCAGCGCCATTTCCAAATTTGTTGATGCCACGGGCGGCACCATCTGGCGGGCTAACTTCTACCTTGAGCATGATGGCGAAACCGTTGCGCGGAACGTCTCAGAGCGCTTTGATGACCAGACCGAATATCTCGATTACGGCGCAAACTGGCTCGAAACCCAGACGCCTGACGTCGCTTGGGTCTATCCTGAAACCACGCGGACGCCCTCAACGCCATCCATCAATATCGGCATCAAGCACGGCGCCTTCGACCGGGTCGCTCTGCGCCTTAATGGCGAGCGGATCAAGGGGCTGAACTTTGCGGGCACTGATACATCAACCAATGGCTCTGTCGAGATCTCGCGATGGCGCGGTGTGGACATCAGCGCCGGCCGGAACGAATTTACAGCAACCGTCACCGATCAGCACGGTGCTGTGAAAACGACCCTGTCCGAAACGCTTTGGTTTGTCACAGATGTCGAGCGTGCAGCGCTTGTGGATGACCGCTCTGTGCTCGTCGCCGATGGCCGTACCCATCCTGCCATTGCCGTGCGGCTGACCGATGGGGCAGGCCGTCCCGTCCATGCCGGACGCGAAGCACAGATTACTGTGGCCGCTCCCTATACACTGAAGAACACAAATTTGTTTGAAGACGAAGCGGCCATTACCGCCGAGTTCAGCAATCTCACCACCATCACCGTCGGCCCCGATGGTGTCGCCCTTGTTGAACTGACACCAACGCTTGAAACAGGCCGTGCACGGATCTACGTCACGCTTGACGATGGCCGTCAGGAAGCGCTCGATGTCTATTTGCAACCCGAAAAGAGAGACTGGATTCTGGTCGGGCTCGCCGAAGGCTCAGTCGGGCTTGAGCGGCTTGACGGGCCAGATCAGATAGATGCCAATGATTTGCTCAATGAGGGCCGCGTGGCTTTCTTTGCAAAAGGGGTCATCAAGGGTGACTGGCTCCTGACGCTGGCCATCGACACCGCCAAACGACGCGGCGATGCGGATGCCGATCTGTTTGGTGGCGAAATTGATCCCAACGCCTTTTACACGCTCTATGGTGACCGGACCTTCCAGAACAAGGAAGCCGAGAGCCGCTATCCGCTCTATGTCAAGCTCGAGCGCAACACATTCCAGGCCTTGTTCGGAGACTTTGACACCGATCTCTCCGACACAGATCTGGGGCGCTATACGCGCCGGCTCTCTGGCTTCAAATCGGTTTATGAAGGCGACAATCTGTCATTCTCTGCCTTTGCGGCCGAAACCAATCAGGGCTTTAATCGGCAGGAAATTGCTGCCGACGGCACCTCCGGTCCCTTCCTGCTCGACAATGCACCTTTGATCCGAAATTCCGAGCGTATCTTCGTGGAAACCCGCGACAGGTTCCGCGCGGACGAGCTGGTAAATCTTTTGCCATTGGCCCGCTATGTCGATTATGACATCGACTTCGATACGGGTGAGTTGATCTTCCGCCGTCCGATTAATGCGACCGATCCGGCCTTCAATCCCAATATTATCATCGCCGAGTTTGAAACATCCGCCGCCGTCGAGCGCAATATCACCGCCGGCGGCCGCGTCGCCGCGCATGGTTTTGGCGACCGGCTGGAAGTGGGCGCCACCTATATCCGCGAAGAGGGCGACGATAATGTGCTGGGCGCTGTCAGCCAACTGGCAGGGGTCGATATAACGGCAAGACCGGATGACAAAACCGAAATTCACGCTGAATATGCCCGAACCCGCCGTGACGCCGATGCCGAAGCGCTTAGCGGAGAGCAGGATGCTGACGCGTTTCTCGTTGAGGTGGTTCGCCGTCAGGGCGCGCTCACCGCCACAGGTTATTATCGTGAGGACGAGGCTGGTTTCGGGCTCGGCCAACAGTCCTCCGCAACCCTTGGAATTCGCCGCTTCGGCGCTGGCATAAGTGCAGAACTGGGGCAGGCAAAAAAAACCGCTGCCCATACGGGGGCCGCTCATTTTGTCGATGGCGAAGTCTATCGGGAGGAAAGCCTTGAAAATGGCAATAGCCGAACCGTCGCAGCCGCCTCCTTGCGTCGCGAGAGCGCCTTGTTCGGCGCGTCTGTCGGTCTGCAAACCGTCACCGAAAATCTCGATGCTGATGATAATGGCCCGCGCCGCTCGCATCTGCTCACAAGTTCGGTCAGAAAGACATTCGACCAACTCGGCCTCACCGTATCGGCAGCCCATGAACAACCCCTTGGCGGCGACGCGGACGAGTCGACACTCTTCCCCCGGCGTACTGTTCTGGGTGCGGATAAATCAATTACCGCCCGCGCAACGCTTAACCTTCGCCATGAAATTCTCAATGGCGCAAATGCATCTGGCGATAACACGTCACTGGGTGTTACTGTCTTGCCTTGGACGGGCGGTGAGCTACGCGCGGCGACGGATCTTATCACCCAGGACAGCGCTCGCCGTCTGAGCGCCACCATTGGCGTTGATCAAACCTTCCGCCTATCTGACAATTGGACCGCTGGCCTTGGTCTCTCCCGACGGGCACAGATTGCTGGCGATGATCTCGTGCTTGATGTTGTGCCGGACGCCGCTTTATCCCCACTCGAAACGGCCCCGCAAAGCCCGCTGACCCTCGATCAGTCCTTCACCTCACTCTATACCGGCCTTGGCTATCAGACCGAACGCACGGCCGCCTCGACGCGGCTCGAAGTGCGCGATAGCGTATTGGGTAGCCGCTATACCGGTGTTGTAGGGGGCGCACGCGAAACCACGGAAGATGTCTCCTTTGCGCTGGCAGGCCGGCTTGAACGCAATCTTCTCAACGAAGGTGCCAATACGAGCCGTCTTGATACGCGCCTCGGGCTGGCATGGCGACCACGCGGGAAGGGCGCTGTTATCTTCAACCGGTTTGACGCAAGCTATGACGAAGTGACAGGCCAGTCGGAAACCTGGAAAATCGTCAATAATTTCGGGATTAACACCGTGTTCCTTGAACGTTTCCAGCTTGCAGCTTTCTATGGCTTCAAATATTCTGAATCCCAATTCTTCGGTGATCGTTTCAACGAGGTTACCCAATTGGTCGGCGGTGAAGTCCGTTTTGACATCACCGAGCAATTTGATTTTGGCCTATCAGGCTCCGCGCTGATTTCGCAGAACGGCCAGACCGATTTCCAACTGGGCCCGTCCTTAGGCTATTCGCCCGTCGAAAACACATGGCTTTCGCTGGGCTGGAATATTGACGGTTTCAGGGATGATGATTTCGAAGCCGCAGAGTTCACCCGCGATGGCCCCTTCGTTAAGCTCCGCTTCAAGTTCGACCAAACCTCCGCAAGCGGTTTGCTTGAGCGGATACAGCCGGACCGGTAGCCGGAAAATCGTCAAGCAGGCGCGCGCCTTGCCCGTCCTGGCTTGCGCCGTCGGCCCCAACCGACTAGCAAAGCCCAATGCAGGTTCAGATTAAAATATGTGGCTTCACAGAGCCAGACAGTTTGCGCATGGCTGCGGGGATGGGTTTGGACTGGGCGGGCTTCAACTTCTTCCCCAAAAGCCCCCGCTACGTCACCCCCGAGGCGGTAGAGAACCTCTTGCTCCATATCGGCAATACGGTTCCCGTCGCGCTGCTGATTAATCCTGACAATGCTGAAATTGACAAGATCGTCGCGCTCGGCTTCCCCGTGATCCAGCTGCATGGTGACGAGACACCCAGCCGCGTTGCCGAAATCAAAGCCCGTACCGGTCTTGAGATCTGGAAAGCGGTCGGAATTGCCAATGCAACCGACCTTGAAACGGCGCAGACCTTCAAGGCTGCCGATCGGTTATTGCTCGACGCGAAACCGCCAGAAACCGCCGAGAATAGCGGCGGGCATGGCGTCCCGTTCGATTGGTCCGTGCTCAAAACCTTCGCGTCGGATGCACGCGGCAACCTCGACTGGATTCTCGCCGGGGGGCTGACGCCCGAAAATGTCGCTGAAGCCATCTTCCAGACCTCCGCCCCTGCGGTCGATGTATCCTCTGGCGTTGAACGCGTTCGCGGATTAAAGAGTGTCGCGAAGATAAAAGCGTTTATAGAAGCTGTCAGACAGCCTTGAGCAGGCAGCAAGATACAGCCATGAGCGCGATCCATCGCGCAGCGCAGCGGAGCGGGTGATCCAATGAACAAAGCAAACACAGCCATGAGCGCGATCCATCGCGCAGCGCAGGGGAGCGGGTAATTAAATGGATAAAGCCAATAATTGGGACCAATATCCCGACCAGAACGGTCGCTTCGGTGACTTTGGTGGCCGCTATGTCGCCGAAACCCTGATGCCGCTTATCCTCGATCTGGAAGCTGAATATCGTGCCGCCAAGCAAGATCCAGCCTTTACCGCGCAAATGGCTGATTTATGGGAGCACTATGTCGGCCGCCCGAGCCCGCTCTATTTTGCCGAGCGCCTGACCGAACACTACGGCAAAGCCAAAATCTATTTCAAACGGGATGAGCTGAACCATACCGGTGCGCACAAAATCAATAATTGCCTCGGGCAAGTCCTGCTGGCAATGCGAATGGGAAAGACGCGTATTATTGCCGAAACGGGCGCAGGCCAACATGGCGTCGCCACAGCAACGGTTTGCGCGAGATTTGGCCTGAAATGCCTGGTGTTCATGGGCGCAACCGATGTTGAGCGCCAAAAACCCAATGTTTTCCGGATGAAATTGCTGGGTGCGGAAATCATACCTGTATCGTCTGGAACAGGCACGCTGAAAGACGCGATGAACGAAGCCCTTCGAGATTGGGTAACAAATGTGGATGACACCTTCTACTGCATTGGAACGGCGGCGGGGCCGCACCCATACCCTGAGCTTGTTCGGGATTTCCAGTCGATCATCGGCAAAGAGGCGCGTGCGCAAATTCTTGAGCGCGAAGGGCGGCTCCCTGATGCGGTTATGGCCTGTATTGGCGGTGGCTCGAACGCCATTGGCCTTTTCCATCCTTTCCTCGAAGACGAAACCGTCAGACTAATAGGTGTTGAAGCCTCCGGGCACGGTGTCGAGACCGACAAGCATGCGGCCGCGCTCAATGGCGGTGAACCAGGTATCTTGCACGGCAACAAGACCTATCTTCTTCAGGATAAGGCAGGCCAGATCCTCGACGCCCATTCGATCTCCGCTGGCCTCGACTATCCGGGCATTGGCCCCGAACATGCCTTTCTGCGCGATACCGGTCGGGCCGAATATTTAACCTGTAAGGATGATGAAGCCCTTGAAGCCTTTCAACTTTGCACCCGTCTGGAAGGAATTATCCCGGCTTTGGAGCCATCCCACGCGCTGGCCCGGCTACCTGATGCGCTGGAAACCATAGATCCGGCGGGCATACTGATCATGAATCTCTGCGGACGCGGTGATAAGGATGTCTTCTCCGTTGCCGAGCATTTGGGCGTCGAAATGTAGGTCTGAGGGCCAGTTTGACACCTTCGCGGCAAGCTTTTATCGGGCGAAGACCGGCCTCCAGCAATTGTTTTTCAATCAAGGCGGTCTTAGCTGATAAGCACGAAACGGCCAACAAGCTTGGAGGAGCCAATATCGTGAGACGATGGATAGGTAATGTCTTTCGCCGAAAAGCGGCCGCCGCCATTGCGCCGATCTCTGACCGACCCAAACGGCTCGTCCTTTCCGACGAAGAGCTTCAGCAATTCCACCGCCCGCGCGCGCTGCGTTGGTTTGCCGTTGGAAATCTCGGCGTCGCGGTGTTTTATTCCCTGCTCGGCACGATCGGTATCATTTCGATCATGTTCTTTGATGGCGCCATCTCCGAACGTGTGACATTTTCGAATATGATCGAACTTCTGCAACGATCCTTGCTACATTCCATGGGCGCTGGTATCGCGCTGGTGGTCGATCACATCATGCACGGCACGGGTGAAATCCTCAAGGGCAGAAGCGCCGATATGGCAACCACACCGAAACCATTGCCAGACACTGCGCCCCCAGACCCTTGAGCGGACCTTGAACAGTCGGCTTTACCGCGTCCCGCGCGATAAAACTCTGTTCGCGAGTTTCTGAGCCTGTGCTTGCCAAGCTTTCAAGAGTGGGTATGAGTTCGAGCCGATACATTCTGGACAAATCCGCTATGCCGACCTCCCGCATCACTGCCCGTTTTGCCAAAGCCAAATCCCAGGCTCGTGCCGCTCTCATATCCTATTTAATGGTGGGCGACCCAGACCTTGAGACCTCCTATCAAGCCATGTGCGCGCTGAGGGACAATGGCGCTGATATTATCGAGCTTGGTGCACCCTTTACCGACCCTATGGCTGATGGTGTCTCGATCCAGCGTGCCGGCCAGCGCAGCCTCAAATCAGGCACGACGCTTAACCATGTCTTTGCCCTTGCCCAAAGGTTCCGCGAGCAAGACCGCGACACCCCGCTCATCCTGATGGGTTATGCGAATCCCGTCCATTCTCTGGGATATGAGGCTTTTGCAAAACACGCGGCTGAAGCGGGCATCGACGGCACGATCATCGTCGATTTACCCCCCGAGGAAGACCAGCCTTTGCGGGCCGCTTATGCCGCCCATGATCTCTCGGTCATCCGTCTGGCCACCCCGACAACCAGCGAAACGCGGATGAAAACCGTCTCAGACGGCGCATCCGGCTTTCTTTACTTTGTCGCCGTGACGGGCGTGACAGGCGCAGGTTCGGCTGATCCGCAGGCGATTAAACCCAATGTCGATATGGCGCGCCGCGTGTCCGGCTTGCCGATATGTGTCGGTTTTGGTGTGCGCAATGGCGAGCAAGCCGCCGCTATGGCGAGCATCGCCGATGGCGTGGTGGTTGGCTCAGCTTTTGTTGACCATGCGGCCAAAGCAGCCGATTCTGGGCAGTATGGGACAGTGCCAACTGGCATGGGAGAGTTGGCGAAAGAGCTAAGCGGGGCTATAAAAGCGGTGAATCGGGGATGAGTGCGGTTTTTGATGCGTAAAGCGTCGTATATTTTTCGTTCGGGCAAGCCTAAAGCAATGCCCAGAACAGTGCCTTAGGAGGTTCAGAGTAAGATGAACTGGCTTTCAAACATCCGCCCACCCGGCCTCAAAAACCTGCTTGGCAAGCGCGACACGCCCGACAATCTCTGGGTCAAATGCCCGAAAAGTGGCGAATTGGTCTACAAAACCGATCTGGAAGAAAGCTGGTGGGTGACCCCTGCCGGTGCCCACATGCGCATTTCCCCGCGCAATCGTTTTCGTCTTCTGTTTGACGAGGAACGCTGGGAAGCGATCTCCTTGCCGCCCGCTCCGCGTGACCCGCTCAAATTCAAAGACGACAAAACTTACACATCGCGCCTGAAAGCGGCCAAATCCAAAATTGATAGCCGCGAGAAAACCGAGACAGAGCTTGGCGGCGACACGATCCGTCAGGATGACTGCATGTCCGCCGCATTCGGCAAAGTTGGCGGCACCCCGGCCGTAATCCTGATACAGGACTTTGCCTTCATGGGCGGCTCCCTCGGTATGGCGGCGGGTGAGGCGTTCGTCGCCGCAGCGCAAATGGCCGTCGCCAAGAAAGCCGCCTTCGTCGTCGCAACCGCGTCCGGTGGCGCGCGCATGCAAGAGGGCACGCTCTCGCTCATGCAAATGCCGCGCACAACGCTTGCGATACAAGAAGTCCGCGAAGCCGGACTGCCCTATGTGGTCATCCTGACCGACCCGACCTCGGGCGGCGTTTCAGCCTCTTATGCCATGCTTGGCGACGTCCACATTGCAGAGCCTGAAGCCATGATCGCGTTTTCCGGCCCTCGGGTCATCGAGCAGACCATTCGTGAGAAACTGCCCGCCGGTTTCCAGCGCTCGGAATTTTTGCGCGAGAAGGGCGTCGTCGATATTGTCGCTGACCGCCGCGAGTTAAAAACCGTCCTGGCGCGGGTCGTCGCCCATCTTATGCCCAAGCGCCGCCGCAAGGCCGACCGTTCGAGCAACACAATTGCGCCACCCGCA
>CALLUH010000133.1 GCA_938011445.1 uncultured Hyphomonadaceae bacterium | reverse complement strand
ATTTCGCAGTCAGCGGTCTCTCGCCAGATCGCAGCGCTTGAAGAGGGGCTGGGCGTCTCTTTGTTCCAGCGTCATGCGCGCGGGCTTGTGATGACAGATGCGGGTCACACGCTCCACCGCTCAACCGCAGAGATGAGCACGGCGGCGAAGACGGCAAGCTCTGCCCTCCGAGACCAACAGGAAACAGCGCAAGGCGATCTGATTGTCACAGCGCCAGTGGCCTTCGGCTCGACATGGCTGGTGCCCCGGCTTGCGAAATTCCTTGAGGCCAATCCCGATCTTAATCTCGATTTGCGGCTCGATGACCGCGAATATGATCTGCTCAAGCTTGAAGCAGAATGCGCCATTCGGCTCTGGGCAGCCGATAAGGCCGATTTGATCCAGAGGCGGCTGACAACAGTGGCAATGAGCCTTTATGCGTCGCCCGATTATCTGGCGAAACACGGCACCCCGCAAACGCCTGAAGACCTCGATCAGCACACTATTATTTCCTATGGCGACGACAGAACGCAGATGCAGGAAGTGAACTGGGCCCAGCGCATTGGCCGAGACGACAAGCCGCCCCGCGCGCCGCAATTGCGGGTAAACAATGTTTTTGCGATGCTGCGCGCGATCGCCGCAGGGGTGGGCATTGCGGATATTCCCGATTATATGGCCGCGACCATGCCGGGGCTGGTCAAAGTGCTTGATGATTTGCGTGGGCCGAGCTTTGATCTCTACTTTATCTATCCAAGCGATTTGCGCCGCTCCAAACGTATCTCGACATTTCGCGACTTTTTGACCTCGGAGATTGCCGGACTGCGCGCGATGAACAAGGCCGCCCAGAAGGCATCAGATTAGCGCCGGAACAAGGCGTCCATATCTTCAAAATATTTGAACTCAAGCGCGTTGCCAGCCGGATCAAGCAAGAAAAAAGTCCCCTGCTCGCCCGGTTCTCCGGCAAAGCGGATGCCCGGCTCAATGATAAAGTCCGAACCCGCCGCGCGGAACCGGTCGGCCAAGGCGCGCCAGTCATCGGGCTTTAACACAAGCCCGAAATGTTTGACCGGCACAGCCTTGCCATCAACCTGATTGGTTTGGGCGTGACCGCATTCTTCTGGCGCAAGATGGGTGACAAGCTGGTGGCCAAAGAAGTTGAAATCTATCCACGCATCAGAGCGCCGCCCCTGCGCGCAACCCATAATGCCGGTGTAAAAGGCTTCGGCTGCACCAAGATCATCGACCGGAATAGCGAGGTGGAAGGGCTGCAAGCTCATCAGGGGCGCTGTGTCCTATTCGGCCGCGACCCGCTCGACGCCATTTTCGCCATCATAGACGAGAATGTCGCCAGGCTGGCATTCAAGCTCACGGCACAGCGCTTCGAGGGTGGAAAAGCGGACAGCTTTGGCTTTGCCGGTTTTCAGGATGGAAAGATTGGCCAAGGTGACGCCAACGCGCTCGGACAATTCGGTTAGCGACATCCGGCGGTCCAGCAAAACCCGGTCAAGTGTTACGCGAATAGACAAATATATTCTCCTAAACCGTCATCTTTTCTTCTTCACGAAGGCGACTGCCCTCGCGGAAAACTTGCGCGAAGACTAGCATTGCCGCCGCCGACACCCAAGCGACCAGACTCACCGAAAATCTCACGCCTTCAACATCACTGCCAAAATCTGCAAAAATAAACAACAATAAAATCAAGACGTATCGTGCGATCTCCATAATCGCAATCGTTGCTGCAATACGCATCAGTCTCGGGGCATTCTCAGGTATGAAGGGGTCGCCCGCTGCCAGCGTCGCGAGAATCCGGTTTAATTGCACACAAATATAACTGATTCCGGGTACCAGAACGATCAGTCCGGCCAGAGACGCCAGAAATGTTGAGGGCGACAAATCACCGGAGAATGCGTCGCCGAGCTGGGCGCTCAGCTGGCCACCGTTCAGACTGGCAAAAAGACCCAAAAGCAGGAGCACCAAGCCCAAGCCGCCAAATATAACCGTTGCCCAGAAGACCATTCTCACAAGGACGCGTAGAAAACTGGCAACGGAATTGCTCGGCGCACGGGTCATAAAGTCACTTCTTTTTCTGTAAGATATCCCATAAATCGTTATATACAGGATATTATCCTCATCGACAAACGATAATTTTCTAGCAAATTACTGCGCCAAACCGAACTGGAACTCATCGTGACCGCTGGACGCAAAATCACTCCGGGAAAGCTTATAGCTGCCACCCATAATGCCGGCAAAGTGCGCGAATTGCGCGAATTGATGGAGCCGCTCGGCTTCGAGATTGTCTCAGCAATCGAGCTGGACTTGCCCGAACCGGAAGAAACCGAAGCCACGTTTACGGGCAATGCGGTTCTGAAGGCCCGAGCGGCTGCCGAGGCGACCGGTGCACCCGCTTTGTCTGACGATTCCGGACTGGCGGTGAACGCGCTGGGCGGGGCGCCCGGGATTTATTCAGCGCGTTGGGCGGGCGAGCCGCAGGATTTTTACAAGGCGATGGAGAAGGTTGAACACGAGCTTGGGCAAATGGGGGGCGATGATCGCTCGGCAAAATTTGTTTGTGCTTTGGCGATTGTCTGGCCGGATGGGCATGCGGAAGTGTTCGAGGGCGAGGTTCATGGCGAGCTGGTCTGGCCGCCGCGCGGGGACAAGGGCTTTGGCTATGATCCGGCTTTTGTGGCGCGGGACGAGACCCTGACATTCGGGGAGATGGACCCAGTGCGCAAGCATGCAATGAGCCACCGCGCGGATGCGTTTGCGAAGCTGAGAAAGGCGCTGATGGGTGGCGCGTAAATCGGCGACGCTGGTCGGGCCGGACTATGGTTTTGGCGCATATATCCACTGGCCCTATTGCACGCGGATTTGCCCGTATTGCGACTTCAATGTCTATGCCGCAAAGACGCGCGACACGGCACCACTTCTGGAGGCGATGGGAGCGAGCATAGTGTCTTCGCGGAGACGTTTTTCGGACCATCCGCCGCTCGATACGGTATTTTTTGGCGGGGGGACGCCTTCGCTTCTGGCTGCGTCCGAGATCGAGGGCTTGCTTGGCGCGTTGGCGGGCAGTTTTGGACTGGCGGATGATTGCGAGATTACGCTTGAGGCCAACCCGAATGATATAGATGCACTCAAGGCACGCGACTGGTTTGCGGCGGGGATCAACCGGGTTTCGATTGGAGTGCAATCGCTTGATGACCGTGCGCTGGCATTTTTGGGGCGCGACCATGATGGGGCGGCGGCGCGGCGGGCGACGGAGCTGGCGCTTGGTGTCTTCCGGTCCGTGTCGATTGATATGATTTATGCGCGGCCAGACCAGACGAGCGCCGCGTGGGAGGCTGAACTCAAAGCCGCTCTGGCGCTCGGTGCGCAGCATTTGTCGCTCTATGAGTTGACGATTGAAGCGGCGACGCCCTTTGGCAAACGGGCAGCGCGCGGCGAGCTGGCACCGCTACCGGACGATGCGCAGGCTGGGCTTTACGAGCTGACCGATGAGATGACGCGGGCGGCGGGCTTGCCCGCTTACGAGATTTCCAATCATGCGCAGGATGCAAGCCATCGCTCCGTGCACAATCAGATTTACTGGAACTCGGGCGACTGGCTGGCGATTGGTCCGGGGGCGCATGGGCGGATGTCTGCGGGCGGGCAGCGTTTTGCGACGCTTGAGCCGGATAAGCCTATCCATTTTGTTAAGGGCGGCGGCATGGAGACTACGGAGCTGACGCGCGAGGAGACGGCGCATGAGCTGCTCGCAATGGGGTTGCGGCCGGTAGACGGGATTGAACGGGGGCGGATTGAAGACCAGTTTGGCGGAAGGCTTGACGATGAGCGGCTATCCCATCTTGTCGAGGGCGGCTGGCTGGATTTGTCTGGCGGGTGGCTCTCGCTTACCGCTCGGGGGCGGCTTCTGGCGGATAGGGTGACGCTTGAGATTGCAGGGGCTTTGGGCTAGGCGAGCCTACGGTCTACCGCGTCCCAGAAAAGGGCGGAAGCATCGACGCCCGAGAAGCGCTTTAGTTCCTGAACGCCGGTTGGCGAGGTGACGTTCACTTCGGTCATTTTCTCGCCGATCACGTCTATGCCGACGAGCACTTGGCCGCGCCGTTTTAGCTCGGGGCCGATGGCGTCGCAGATTTTCAGATCGCTCTTGGTCATTTCATAGGGTTCGGCTTTGCCGCCGACATGCATGTTCGAACGGGTTTC
>CALLUH010000132.1 GCA_938011445.1 uncultured Hyphomonadaceae bacterium | reverse complement strand
ATCGGGCAAGTCTGACGCAAACCTTGCATTCAATGTAAACCGCGTCGTGTTCGCCACCGTCCGCTTGATAAAATCGACCTCCACCTCGCCATCCTCAAACAGCAGCTTCATCCGCCGCTCCAGCGAAGGCGCAATCCGGCTTGCCGACAGGCGGACGGGAACGCCCTCAATGTCTATGTCCGCGTCCACAGCGTCAAATTCGGGGCCCAGTTCACAACGGCCAGAAGCCCGCTCGATCTGCGCCGTTTTGCCAAGCAGACAATGGGCAAGATCAATATCATGGATCATCAAATCCCAGATCACACTAACATCCATCGCCCGCCCGCCCTTGGGTGGCGGGCCATGCCGGATCAGTTCAATATGCTCAATCGGCATATCTGCACCAAACAGACCAAGCCCCTTGCAGACCAGCCGCTCCTGATGGCCCACCTGAAGGATAAGCCTGCTTTTATGCGCCTGATTGACAAGCTGATCGGCATGTCCTCCGGTCAGCGCCAGCGGCTTTTCCACAAGAACATGTTTCCCCGCCTTCAGCGCGGCCTCGGCCAGCTCGAAGTGCGTCCGCGCAGGTGTTGCAATCATCACCGCATCGCACGCTTCAAAAAGCGCGTCTGCATCGTCATAAAACCGCCCCCCGTTTGCCGTGACCAAAGCCTCTGCCCGCGCGCCATCAGCATCGAAAATGCCAGCCAGCTCCGCCAGATCTGACCCCGCAACCTTACCCGCATGATATGTTCCAAATACCCCCGCCCCCAAAACACCCACACTTAGCTTACGCGTCACAAAATTCTCCTGAACCGTCTGCCCCCGCTCTCCCACCTCCACCCGCCCCATGCAAGCCCGGCCCCATCACAGACTCTTTCAATATCTTGCAACAAAAGACCAGATATCCACCCCTCACCTTACGCCACCCCCGCTTGCCAGCCTCCCGCATATCGCTTACGCCTTAAGGTAAGATCACCAGTAATTATTGAAGGATACAGCCCGATGACAACACTCACCTCGCGCGAATGGGCCCTCGCTTCCCGCCCTGTCGGAATGCCCAAAGCGGACGATTTCCAGATGCTCACAAGCGAAGCGCCAGCCCCTGCTGATGGTCAAATCCAGGTGCGCAATGAGTGGATGTCCGTTGATCCTTATATGCGTGGCCGAATGATGGATCGAGAAAGCTATGTGCCGCCTTTCCAGATCGGCGAGGTCATGCAAGGCGGCGCGGTCGGCCGCGTTACCGCCTCGGCCCATGCTGATTATGCCGTCGGCGATCTGGTCAGCTCATTTGCCGGTTGGCGCGAGGCATGGACCGCCCCGCCCGAAGCCGCCATGGCACAAAAACTGCCCCAGACGCCAATCCCTGATTCGGCCTTTCTCGGCGTTGTCGGCATGCCAGGCCTGACCGCCTATGCCGGCCTGCTCGAAATCGGCGCACCCAAGGAAGGCGAAACCGTCTTTGTCTCAGGCGCTGCGGGAGCCGTCGGCGCAACGGTTTGCCAGATTGCCAAGGCGAAGGGCTGCCATGTAATTGGCTCTGCGGGCGGGCCTGAAAAGGGAGAGTTCCTGAAGTCCATCGGCGTAGACGCTGTGATTGACTATCGCGCCCATACCGATGCGGCGTCCCTAACCGCCGCGCTCGCGGACGCTGCACCAAAGGGCGTAGATGTCTATTTCGACAATGTTGGCGGGGATCATTTGCAGGCCGCCATTGCCGTTGCCAATCAGGGCGCACGGATGCCGCTTTGCGGAATGATCTCGCAATATAATGCCACCGGCCCAACCCCTGGCCCAAACAATATGATCATGGCAGTCGGAAAGTCACTTAAACTGCAAGGCTTTATCGTCAGCAATTATAGCCACCTCCAGCCGCAATTCATCAAAGACATGTCAGACTGGATTCCGGGCGGAAAAGTCCAGTTCCGCGAAACCGTTCACGAAGGCATCGACAAAGCCCCTGACGCCTTTATGGGGCTTTTCACCGGACAGAACCTCGGCAAAATGCTGGTCAAGCTGGCCTAAGCACTTTTTGGTTTCGCTCTTAGAGCAAAGCCGCTAAACGCCCGAAAGCGTCCTGATCCGGTCAGGGCGCTTTCTTCATAACAGCTTCAGAATAAGGAACAGGGCCGTGGCTCGACTTTTTGATGCATATATCATGGTGGACTGGAGCGCAGCAGCCAAACCCGTTACCGGTGCAAACTCGATCTGGATCGGGGTTGCCGCACGCGATGTCCGGCTGCGCACCGTTTTCACCGCGGCCAATCCGGACACACGCCTCAAAGCCACCGAACTTATCAAAGACATTATCGGCAAGCTTAACCGGCGCGGCGACAAGGTTTTGCTCGGCTTCGACTTCTCGCTCGGCTATCCCGCTGGCACCGCCGATGCGCTAAAGCTCGACACTTCCGAGCGGCTACCATGGCAAGCCATGCACGAATTTCTGGCAAGCAAATTCAAGGAGAAACCGGACAATTCAAACAGCCGGTTCGCAATCGCCGCAGGCATGAATTACACAGTCAGCCAAGGCCCGTTTCCTTTCTGGGGTGCCCCCAAACGCGATCAGGTCAAAACGCTCGGCGCAACCAAGCCCGACTTCAAAGACGCAAAATTCGCCGAATATCGCATGACAGAAACAGCCCTGAGGGACGCAAAGCTCGGCCAGCCCAAATCCTGCTGGCAGCTTGCCTATACGGGCAGCGTAGGCAGCCAGTCCCTCCTCGGCATCCCCCACGTTCATGCGCTCCGCCACGCACTCCCGGATGCCCGCATCTGGCCATATGAAACCGGATTGCAGACGCTTGGCGCGGAGGAGCTTGAAGGCGTTCAAACCGTCATAGCGGAAGTCTACCCGTCCAGCTTGGACATTACGCCCGAGACAGGCGAGACGCTCGACCGCGCCCAAGTTCGGCAGATGGCCATGCATTATGCTGCTCTCGACCAGAAAGGTCGCCTGTCAGCATGCTTTGCAGCGCCCGACTCTCTTGAAACGGGAAAAAAAGAGCTGATTGAGAGGGAAGAAGGCTGGATTCTGTCAAAATAGCCCGTCATTACTGGCTTTTGCGTATGGACGTGTCACGAATCATGGCCCATTCATGGGCAACGGCGCCCTTGCCGTCATTTATGGAGGTTCATTATGAACAAAGGGGATTTAACAAAGGCAGTGGCTGCCAATGCAGGTCTGTCAAGTGCCGATGCCGGCGCAGCAGTAGACGCAGTGTTCGACACAATTGCGGGCGCTGTTAAAAAGCGTGAGCAAGTTGCGATTGCCGGGTTTGGTACGTTCATCGCCAAGACCCGCGCAGCGCGTGACGGCCGCAACCCGGCAACGGGAGAACCGCTAAAGATTCCAGAAAAGACGTCTGCAGCTTTCAAGCCTGCAACGGCTCTGAAGAACCTTTAAGGAATCTCGCTCTCAGGAGCCAGATTAGAATGGCGCGCTTCCAGACGGTGGCGCGCCATTTCTTTTTCCAGCAAGGCCCACTGGGCTAGTCCTGCGATACCGACCCCAATGACCACGCCTTCCATCATACCCTGCGCACCACGCTCACTCACAACGCCCAGCCAGTAAGTTGCTGGCAACATGATCACAAAGAATGAACCGACATGGATCAGGCTTGGTCGCCAAACCACCCCTTGCGCTCTTAGAGCCATGGAGGCGGTTGCCTGAAGGCCATCGAACATGGTGCCAATAGCCGCATAAATCAAAAGTGCAGCGATCGCAGGGGCGAGCAAGAGGCCATCAATCTCGGCCGCAGCGTGGACCAGCCCAAGCGGAATTACATTCTGAAGCGCAAGAACTATAATTGCCAAGATACCGCCAAGCAGGAAAGTCGCCATAATACCTAGACGCGACGCGTCCCGCACCCCTGCCATATCGCCGCGCCCAACATATTCGGCCACGCGCACGCTCGTCGCCGTACCAATCCCAAGGAAGAACATGAAGCACACACCCATCACTTGCACCGAATATCCATAGACCGTATTCACGGCCACCGAGATGAACAGGGCGATGGCATAGGTCAGATTAAACCCGCCCCATTCAGCGACATTGCTGATCGCCGTGCCAACACCAACGCGCAATTGACGCGCCGCTTCTCCAGAGGGGCCATTACCAGTTTTGGCAAAAGCAGGCGTGCGCCAAAGGATAAAGCCAAACATTGTCAACGCCATCAGCCAGCGCGAGCCGGTCGTCGCCCAAGCCACACCTTCCGCGCCCAGTTCCGGCATGCCCCACATCCCAAGCACCAAGGCGCAGTCAATCACGACATTCGCGCCCACCGCAATGTAAGAGAGCATTGTAACAATGATAGGCATCCGCAGCGCCTCAAGATAATAGGCAAACACCGTCGAAAGCATAAATGCAACCATTCCAAAGGAGAGGATACGTGTAACCTTCGCGATCTCATTGGCAACATCTTGCGGGCTCAGCGTCAGGCTCATTTCGCTATTGGGGCTCATGCTGACAAACATCCACTCGAACAAGGCCTGAGCACCAAAGTAGACAAGAAACATCAGCACGATACCCAGCCCCAGCGCCCATAAAGTGCCCCGGCGAAAAATGCGGCCACTTTCTTCAGCTTTGCCGGTGCCGACAAATTCTGAGGTCAACACCTGAACGCCGAGCAATAGCCCCATGCCGAGGCCCAGTGAGACACCAACCGGAATCCAGGAGTTCAGAACGAAGGGCAGCTCACCCTCAGCGACTTGTCCGAGCACAATGGCATCGGTCAGCGCCATTAACATCATCGACATGCGCGACACCGCGATCGGTACCGACAGCCTTACAAGGTCAACAATATCAGCGCCGCGCATCCAAGCGGGCCGTTCCCGCCTGGCCATGGCTTATATCCCTATCCTGCCGCGCGCAATTTTGCTTTATTGGCATTCATGTCTGACAGCTTCTCGGCCACAAGGAAGGCAAGTTCAAGGGCTTGCTCACCATTTAACCGAGGATCGCAATGGGTGTGGTAACGCGATGACAGGTCTTCTTCGGAGATGGCCTGCGCACCGCCGATACATTCGGTCACATCCTGACCTGTCATCTCAAAGTGAACACCGCCCGGATAAGCCCCTTCGCTCGAAATGACATCGACGAACTGCCGCACTTCAGAAAGCACACGGTCAACGGGCCGCGTCTTGAAACCGGTGCTGGCTTTGAGCGTGTTGCCATGCATCGGATCGCATGACCAAACAACCGTTCGCCCGCTCGCCTGAACGGCACGGACCAGCGGCGCAAGTCCCTCCTCCACCCCATCAGCGCCAAACCGCGCAATCAAGGTCATTCGGCCTGCTTCATCGTCAGGGTTAAGTGTTTCGAGCAGGCGAACCAATTCGTCCGGCTCCATGCCGGGGCCGCATTTAACGCCGAGCGGATTTTTGATACCGCGACAGAACTCGACATGGGCTTCATCAAGATGACGTGTCCGATGGCCAATCCACAACATATGGCCGGACGTGTCATACCAGTCGCCAGAAGTGGAATCCACGCGGGTCATCGCCTGCTCAAAGCCCAGAAGAAGTGCCTCATGGGAGGTGTAGACGTCCACTTTGGCCAATTGTGGCACGGTTTCCGATGTCACCCCGCAAGCTTTCATAAAGCTGATCGCCTCGGAGATCTGGTCAGCAACAGCCTGATACTGTGCGCCAAGAGGCGAGCGATCGACGAAACCGAGCATCCAGGCATGAACATTTGACAGATCGGCATAGCCGCCTTGGGTGAATGCGCGCACGAGGTTAAGCGTTGCTGCGGACTGCGAATAGGCCTGAATGAGCCGCTCTGGATCTGGCGTGCGAGCCTCTTCGGTAAACGCCATCGCATTAATATTGTCGCCCCGATAAGACGGCAAAGTAACACCATCAATTGTTTCAACGGGCGAAGATCGCGGCTTGCCGAACTGTCCTGCCAGCCGCCCGACTTTAACGACGGGTTTCGCCGCCCCGAAGGTCAACACGACAGCCATTTGCAGCATGACGCGCAAAGTGTCGCGGATATTGTCCGCGCTGAACTCCTTAAAGCTCTCCGCACAATCTCCGCCTTGCAGCAGAAAAGCTTCACCGGAAGATACTTTCGCCAGGTCCGATTTCAGGCGGCGCGCTTCGCCGGCAAATACAAGCGGTGGCGACGCGCGCAAACGCGCTTCGACCTCTGCCAAATGGTCCAAATCCGGATAGTCTTCCGGAATATGCCGCGCTGTCTTTGCACGCCAGCTATCGGGGGTCCAACTCATATCGGTGCTCCAAAAATAATAATGTCCCTATATCCTAGTGTCCGCATAATGGCTATGGAAGTGACGCAGAGTTTTGCGTAAACTCGTTTCCATACGGCGGTTTGGTATGCTTCGGCAGAATCAGGCTCAGCATAGACAGCGAAGAAGTTTCAACAATGTCCCATGCCTTTATAGCCCATGGTGCCGATCAGCTCGACAGCCTGCTAAAGCTCCATGAGGCGCTCAGGGCGGCGGGCGTCCCGGCGCAATATTCCGATGGCGAACGACGCGCAGACATCGATGCGGCCATGATCGATGCCGCCTCTTTGATGATTGTCCTTGTATCTTATGACAGCATGCGTTCAAGCGACGTGCGCAGCCAGATAATCCGGGCAAAAAGAAACGGCATGACGATTATTCCGGTGCGCGCGGACCGAGCACGTTTAAGCGGCTTTATCAAAGAGTTTGCCAAGGATATTGTTCATTCCGTCGAAGCCTTGCCGCCATTGGTCGATGCCGCGCAGAAAGTCTATCGCCAAGTCTCGCCCGTCGTCGCCGTTATGAATCTCAAGGGGGGTATCGGAAAAACGACAATCGCGTCCCAACTTGCAGCCACTTATCAGGCGAGTGTGCAGAATCGCGTCTTGCTGATTGATTTTGACCCGCAATATAATCTCACCCAGCTGTTCTTCCCCGGCCAGCAGGCAGACGAAGCCATTGCGGCCGATCGCAGCGTTATCTCCTTGTTCGAGAAAAGCCGCGCCCATCAAGCCGATCTGACCTCACCGGCCGATCAGTGGGCCACGCTTTCAACGACACCGTTTACGCCCGCACCACGTGCCAAAATTGCCCATAGCCTTCTCGGAGACACACCGACCACCGGTCGGCTTGATATTGTTTTTGGACAATTCGAGATTTCCAAATATGCTTTTTCAACCGATACAAGCGGACTGGAGGCCGTCCGCGCAAGCTTTTTGCGATCAATCGAGTATTATCGTAGCCAGTATGATCTCATCGTTCTCGACACGAATCCAAATGCAACATTCCTGACGCGCTGCGCCTTGCAAGCCACCGACCGCGTGCTTGCGCCAATGCACACTGATATTTACTCACTGCGCGGCGTTCGTCTGCTCAATCGCGTCATCAATGATCAAACAACACAAGACCGCAGGCCCGAACTTTCGGTCTTGTTTAATGCCGTCGAGCGGCGCGAACAATCCGATTTCGAGGCGGACACACGCAATGGTGTGTTCAATGAACAAGTCGGTTTTGACCTTTCCAGCAAGCTGATGAGCGCAGCCATTCCGAAAAGCCGCCATTTCCGCATCAAGGGCAAAGAAGATGACGCGCCGATCAAGCGTCTTCTGGCGCATCATGGGCGCGGGGGTGGGCTGCGCCAAGTTCGCGACTCAATGCTCACAGCATCCGTGGAGCTCGCCACTCTTCTGGGCAAACAATCATCGGCCAGCTAAGAGACTTTTTGGCGCATGGTGACAAGTTCTTCGGCAATGGATGGGTGCAGCGCGCATGTCCGATCAAAATCCTGCTTGGTCGCGCCCATTTTAACAGCAATCCCGGCCGTTTGTATCATCTCGGCTGCGTCGGGACTAACCACATGCACACCGAGCACACGCTGATCTGACTGGCGCACAACCAGCTTCATGAACACTTTAGAAATGCCTCCGGAAATTGCATTCTTCATCGGGCCAAAACTGGTTTTGTAAATATCAAGCTCACCATGCTCGGCGCGCGCCTGAGCCTCTGAAAGCCCGACCGTACCCACCTCGGGCTGGGTAAACACAGCGGTTGGGATATCCGTGTGATCAAACTTCCACGAATTGCCATGAAATTCGGTATCAGCGAAAGCATGTCCCTCGCGGATGGCAACAGGGGTCAGCTGCACCCGATCAGTAACATCACCAACCGCCCAGATATTCTCGACATTGGTTTTGGAAAAACCATCAACCACGACCGCGCCATTCTTGTCGAGCGCTATTCCGGCCTTCTCGCAGCCCAGACCTTTGGTGTAGGGCGTGCGTCCGGTCGCCATCATGATCACCGACGCGTCGAGCGTTTCGCCTGTGCCAAGTGTCAATTGATGATCTAGCGTTCCGCCCGCTTCAATCCGCACAGGGGTGGTGTTCATCAACATATTGACGCCGGCATCTATAAGCCCCTGCTGAACCTGATCACGCACATCTTCGTCAAAGCCACGCAGTACCCTGTCCTTCCGGTAAATCAGCGTTGTCTTTGCGCCCAATCCTGCAAACACATGTGCAAATTCGACCGCAATATAACCACCACCTACGAGCACAATATGTTCAGGTAACTCACGCAGATCAAAGATCTCATTCGAGGTAATCGTCCGCTCGACGCCGGGCAGATCGGCGTCCGCCGGTGCCCAGGGCGCGCCGCCCACCGCGATAAGGATTTTCTCTGCGGTAATCTGCTTACCCGAGGGCTGCAGTTCCAAAGTATGCGCATCTATGAATTGAGCGCGTTGTTCATACACTTCCACCCCTGCGCCCTTTTGCCCTCTCATATAGAGCCCTGATAGCCGCGTAACTTCATTGGCAATGGCGGTCATGCATTTCTTATGGTCATAACGGATATTATCGGCCGACCAGCCAAAGCCTTCTGCCGTTTTGAAATCCTTGGCATAGCCGCTGGCATAGACCATGAGTTTTTTGGGGACACAGCCGCGAATAACACATGTGCCGCCCATCCGGTATTCTTCGGCAAGGCCCACTTTTGCGCCCGAACCCGCTGCAATACGCGCAGCCCTCACCCCGCCCGAGCCGCCGCCAATCACAAACAGATCAAAATCATACGCCATGTGTTTTCCTATTAGTTCATTGTTCGATACAGGCGCTGCTGGCTATGCATCGGGGGTAACTCTATCAATACTCAAAAATGCTTGCGCCATCCTGGCTGCCGATAATAACCGTCCGCGCCAATCCGATAAACAAGCCATGCTCGACCACGCCCGGTACATTTGCCAACGCCCTTGCAGTTGCCCCAGCATCGGGGATCACCGCACATTTGCAATCAAGGATATAATTTCCGCCATCAGTTATGATGGGCTGGCCATCATTGCCCTGCCGAAGCCCAACATTTGGTCGCGCGACATCGGACCCCTTGAGGGCATCAAACACTTTTTTGGCCGTAATGGTGAAGCCAAACTGGGTGACCTCAACCGGTAGCGGAAACACGCCCAAAGTCTCGACATGTTTGGACGGGTCCGCAATCACCACCATGTGATCGCTGGCATTGGCAATGATTTTCTCTCGCAGAAGGGCTGCGCCGCCGCCTTTGATCAATTGACCCTGCCCATCCGCTTCGTCTGCGCCATCTACGGTAAGATGTATTTGCTGGACCTGTTCGACCGGCAAAAGCGGAATACCATGGGCTTCGGCAAGGCGCTGTGTCTGCGCGCTTGTGGGAACTCCGCGAACGATCAAACCATCGGCAACTTCATCAGCCAACAGTTCGACAAAGTGCTTGGCTGTCGAGCCTGTGCCCAGACCGAGTGTCATACCGTCCTCGACAAACTCCATGGCCGCGATCGCCGCATTGCGTTTTTCAACTTCCCCTGCCATTTCATCTACCCCTTCTTTGACTTCCGCGCCGTCATTACAGTTCTGAATTTCCTGGCCCAGCCTGCCTTCGGCGTCGCCTTTGGCCGCGCCAGATACAAGCTGTCCGGCTCGACATTATCGGTGACAACGCTGCCTGAGCCGATCATCGCGCCATCACCAATAGTCAAAGGCGCAACAAGTGCAGAATTGGAGCCGACAAAAGCCCCCTGCCCAATCACCGTTCTATATTTGAAGAAACCGTCATAATTACAGAAGATCGTTCCGGCTCCGATGTTCGCCTGAGCACCTATATCGCCATCGCCAAGATAGGACAGATGGCTGGCCTTGGCCCCCTCGCCAATGCGCGTATTCTTGACCTCAACGAAGTTTCCAATCTTCGCGCCGGTTCCAATATCGCTTCCTTTGCGCAACCGAACATATGGCCCGACCTGCGCATCTGGCCCAATGCTTGCGCCCTCAATATGACTAAAAGCGCGCACGACTGCGCCGCTTGCAATTGAAACTCCCGGTCCGAAGATAACGTTCGGCTCAATCAATACGTCAGCCGCAATCTGGGTGTCATAGGAGAAATACACTGTCTCCGGCGCGATCATCGAAACGCCTTGTTCGAGCATCCGGGCTCGCATGCCAGCCTGGAAGATGGCTTCAGCCGCCGCCAGATCCGCCCGCGTATCGCAGCCGATCATCTGATCCTCGGGACAGTTAACCACCTGACACGTCCGTTCCTCTGCCCGTGCCAGCATCACCAGATCCGTCAAATAATACTCACCCTTGGCATTGTCATTGCCAACCTTGTCGAGCAAGGCGAACATGGTCTGTGCATCGCCAGCCATAACCCCCGAATTACACAAAGTCAGCGCCAGTTGATCGGCGCTGGCCTCGCGCGCCTCGACAATGGCTTCCAGCGTGCCGTCAGGCGCAGTGACCAGTCGGCCATAACTTCCCGCCTGCGCGGCATGAAAGCCAAGCACCCCAACACCGTCTCCCCCCGACACCGCCGTAAACAAGCGCTCAACGGCTTCGGCAGGGATCAGAGGGCTGTCGCCATAGAGCACGATCAGATCGCCCTCAAAGCCGGACAGTGCCGCCCGCGCCGAGATAACGGCATGTGCGGTCCCTTCGGGCGAGGATTGGGTGGCCAGCGCATCGGCTCCGATTTGCGGCTGGACATGATTGGCGACCATCTGGCCATCTGGCGATACAACGCAGATGATGCGCGAGCAACCGGTATCCCTTGCCAGCGCAATCGACCAATCTATCGCCGCCCGGCCACCAACCTGATGAAGCACTTTGGAGCGAGCCGATTTCATCCGGCTGCTTTGTCCGGCCGCCAGAATTATTGCAGCGCGTTGTCGCATAGCGAGAATCCTCGTTATTTACCGGCTAACCGATTAAAGCCTTTTGTGACCTAAAGCGACCCCCAAACCGGAATGAAACCAAAATGGAAAAACCAGATATGGTACAACGCGCATCACTTAACGAAGTGACAGTTGTTTTCGATCTCGATGGCACGCTGGTTGATACCGCGCCCGACCTCGTTGCGGCGTTGAATATAAGCTTGGAACTGGCAGGATTTTCCCGCGTTCGCGCCGAGATTGTGCAAGGCCAGATTGGACTCGGTTCAATGGCGATGATCCAGAAAGGGCTTGCGCATCAGGGCGTTGAGGTTGACGCTCCTGAAATGGCTGACATACGCGCCGTTTTCCTTGACCATTATGCAGCCAACACAGCCAACCACTCAGCGCCCTATCCAGGCGTGCTTGATACGCTCGCCACCCTGAGAGATCACGGCGCGGCGCTGGCGGTTTGCACGAACAAGCCGCAAAATCTCGCCGACACATTGCTAGACCAATTGCAAATGAAAGGCTGGTTTGAGACTGTGCTTGGTTCGGACAGTGTGCCCAACCCAAAACCTCATCCCGACCACATTCTCAAGACCATTGCTCTGGCCAACGGAAACGCTAAACGCGCCATAATGATTGGCGACAGCACTCCGGACGAGGAGGCAGCCCGACGTGCCGGACTGCCTTTCCTTTTTGTCCCGTTCGGTTATGGCCCGATCTCGCCAGCTCAGAACGGACGGGCAGAGTTCACCAGTTATGGACAATTGACGCCCAGCTTCATACTGGGCTTTCTTTAGACTTTCAGGCTGCGTTTCGCACCTGGTCCTCAGCACCGCTCTGGCCACTATAGCCACGGCGAGCACCGCTCGTTTCGTCAGCAATCCTGCGTCGAGGCATGCCATTTACCATATTACTGCGCACGTCAGTGCGGGCACTTCTCATGGCCGCTATGAAGCAGGCATCAACAAGGTCAATGTTCACTTCAAAGCCGCGCTCAGACCAATATTGCTCAATTTTACTCTTAAGGCGCTTGGCGCCGTCTTCATTACACCAGTCGTTACTCATTCTGTACTCTCCAGGTTATGTTTGCACATCGCACCACTCGTTTGGATGCTCGGGACCTGTCCTTCGCACTGTTGCCATTTTGGCTATCAGCGATTCATACTTGAGGCGCTTGGACGCCAACGGCAAGAGCAAAACGCAAGATCTGGCATTTGTTAAAAACAGATGAATAGAGGTTCATTATGAACGTTCGTTCATTTGAGGCGGCACTATGAACACGGCTTGAACGTAGACTAGAGATTGTAGAAAAAACCTATTTAGAAATGAAGATCAATGTAAACGCACCAAAAGCAGATGGGCTCGCTAACGATGCTCACCATCGAGAATATTCTTGATCTGCATGCCTGATATGCAAGAATGCAGTATGAGCATATCCCGTTTGTAGCAAGATCCCCTGTGACGGGATTCTTTATCGGCGTGCATCACGCCGCATAAGTGTCAGCCGCGACGCATACGCCTGACTGAGAAAGCAGCGGTAGTTAAATCTACTGAATGGGCGCAAGCTTTGATCCATTGGATCCAAAGTTATATCCAAGTCCCTATTCAACCCCTCAACCGAACCCGAGGCAACTATATTTAGCACATCAATTGCAGTGAGCGGCCACATGTAATGAGCCCCCCTTTTCGCATTAAGAAATCTAAAGGGTTGGGCGATTCAAACCTAACCCCATTGGCCGAGACGACGGGCAGCGCTAAATGAGCCAACCTAATCTTAAAAGAGACCTCTATTGTGACCGACCTAACCCATCTCGACCGGCTCGAAGCCGAGAGCATCCACATTATGCGCGAAGTGGCCTCGGAGGCGGAAAACCCCGTCATGCTCTATTCTGTCGGTAAGGACAGTGCCGTAATGCTGCACCTGGCGGTCAAAGCTTTCTATCCGTCAAAACCGCCCTTCCCGCTCATGCATGTAGATACGACGTGGAAGTTTAGCGAGATGATAAAGTTCCGCAATGAGATGGCCAAGAAGCTCGGCATGGACCTGATCGTCCACATCAATGA
>CALLUH010000131.1 GCA_938011445.1 uncultured Hyphomonadaceae bacterium | reverse complement strand
GCGACATGGGCGGCCTGCAAGCCTTCGGACAGAACCTCGCGGGCGAAGACTTCATCGGTCATACCGGCCATGTCTTTGGTAAAGGGCAGTTCGAACACGCAGTCTGCACCAAGGGCCAGGAGCGCGGCATTGCGGCGCTCGGGGGAATAGATGCGAAAGGGCGGATCGTCTGGCCGAAACAAAGCGCGCGGCGGCGGCTCGAATGTGGCGATGGCGAGCTTGTGGCTTGACGCGCGGGCGGCGGCGATGACAGCGCGGTGGCCCGCATGGATGCCGTCAAAATTGCCGAGCGCGATCGCCATACCCGCAGCTTGGGCGGGGATATTGCGATAGTCGGCATAGACCGCCATGGCCAGCTAGCTTTCGCGGCTGGGCGCAACGACTTGCGCTTCGCCGGTGATCACCCGTTTGCCTTTGACAATGCAGGAGACGGCCAGAGTGACACGATTGCCGCGATCTATCTTTTCGGAGACTTCGGCGCGGACGGTCACTTCGTCGCCAATAAAGACCGGGCGGCGAAAGCGCATGGACAGGCCCGTGAAGATGGCGCCTGGCCCGGGCAGATTATTGCCGAGAATGCCGGAAATATAGGATGCGGTCAGCGCACCATGGGCGATGCGTTGGCCGAACGGGGTTCTGGACGCATAGGCCTCGTCCATATGCAGAGGATTATAGTCGCCAGACACTTCGGCGAATTTGGTGATGTCCTCATCGCGGATCGTGTGGACGGTCTCGTGCGCCTGACCGATTTCGAGGTCTTCAAAATATTTGGTATCGGGATGGCTCATAACGCGCTCTTGCTTGCAGTTTGTTTTGCCGCCCTATCTGCCCGCAAAGGGACGCAAAAGCAATCCTGCTACCAAGTCAATATCGGTTGGGCGTAGCGGGCGCAGACACCATTGTCAGATAGCAAATCCTGAACGTCAGAGAGAAAGTCGCCGCCCTCATGGTTCGCCAGCCCCGTGCCGACATAGAGCGCATCGAGGCTTTGGGCGTTTGCCCCTTTCATATCCGTGACAGGTCCATCACCAATGGCAAGAATGCGCGAGCTGCGCGGGACACCGAACTGTTCGAGCTTGGCATAGGCAAGATCATAGATCGCCGCATGGGGTTTGCCGGCATAGACCGCACGGCCGCCCTCTTCCTTATAAATTTGCGCGAGCGCACCGCCGCACCAATGGAGCTTATCCCCGATGCGTACCTGAATATCCGGATTGGCGCAGACAAGTTCGAGACCAAGTTTTGCAATCTGTTTCAGCTCATCGCGATAGCTTTCAGGATGTTCGCCGCCGATCTGGTCGCGCAGACCTATAATCAGGCCGAAATCGGCTTCTGCCGGATCCTCCACAAAGTCCAGATCGAGCCCTTCATAAAGGAAGCGGTCATGTTCCCAGCCCTCGTCCGCGCCAAGCCGCCAGAGCGATTTTCCGGCATAGCGGGCGAGCAAAGCGCGGGTGGCATCACCTGACGAGACGCAATCATCAAATGCATTGTCCGGCACGCCAAGCGGTTCGAAATACCGGATGACCTGGGCTTTGGGCACAGGCGCATTGGTGAGCAGGCACACTTTGCCGCCTTGGGCACGGAAATTGACCAGCGCCTCGCAAGCCGGAGCAAATGCCGCGCGGCCATTATGAAGAACGCCCCAGACATCGCAAAGGATGGCGTCATAATCACTTGCAATCTCTTGAAGATGTTCAAGCGCGCTCGGCGGGGCCAGATCAGTCACTCTGAACGTTTCCTGCATCTTTGGACCCGCCCTCATCCTTTGGTCCGAAGCTGATCAGAATGGCCCCCTCACCGCCCTTCGGGTCGCGGCTAGTTCCGAGAAAGGTAATGGTGCCATCAGGACGCACTTCGGCGAGCAGATCGGTGTTGGGGCGTTCGGCGATAAATTGTTTGAGATCATATTGCGCGGTGAGCTGGGTCTTGGAAAATTCCCATCCACGATAATGATCACGCAAGAGCGTATCATAGCTGCGTCCACGCTTGATCAGTGTCCGGCCCCGCGCGCCAAGGCTGATGCCTTTGGGATCTTCTTCATCGTTTTCCTGTGAAGAGAGTTGATAGACTTTGTGGCGGCCAAGTTCGGGCGCAAAATGGCCCGCAACCAAAGCATTATAAGGCTCGTTGGCGGAAAGCGCGATGGCAGTATCAAAGCGGGCATGGTCGAGCCGCAGCTCGGCTTCCTCGGACAGCACTTCACCAAAATAGGTTTCAAGCCCCGCATCGCGTGCGGGTTTGAGCCGCCGCCAATTGCTGTCTGCCAACGTGGTGTCCACACCCGCCCCGTTCAGCTCGCGGGCAAAATCAACGCTCCACGGATTGACCCCGATCAGCAGCACGCCCGGTTTGCCAATGCGCGAAAGGCCCAGCTTGCGTGCAAGCGGGCCAATCGAGAAACCGTGCAATACCACCGTCGAGAACACCATGGCAAAAGCAAGTGGCGAGATCATCTCGGCACCCGAAAACTCGAAACGGCTGGTCTCCTGCAAGTCGATCAGCAATTGCCCGAACAGACCGGACACTGCCACAGCGACAATCCCGCGCGGAGCAATCCAGCCGAGCAGAAGCGCCTCATTGCGATTGAGCGTGCCATAGGTCGAGATCCAGATTGAAAGCGGCCGGACAATGAACAACATGCAGAAAAGGAAAGCGACGGTACGCCAGTTGAGCGCCGCACCGATGGTCTCGGGGGTTAGATTTGCGGTGAGGATAACAAACACGCCAGACACCAGGAGGACAGCAATATCTTCTTTGAATTTGCGCAATTCGACCAGACCGGCGAGCCGCGAATTGGCAAGCGTCATGCCGTAAGCGGTCACGGCGACAAGGCCGATCTCGGTTTCGATGCCCTCGGCGAGCGCATAGCACAGGATGACGCTGGCAAAGATGAGCGGCGCTTTGAGATATTCCGGCGTCCACCCAGCGCGAAACGCCCGCACAATGAAAAAGCCAAACACCATGCCGAGGCCAACCCCCAGCGCGGCGGCGGTGAGAATCCAGATGGCCGCCGCCAGAACACTGCCGCCCGTACTGCCCTCTGCAATCACGCGGACCACTTCAAAAGCTGCGACGGCAAACAGAGCGCCGACAGGATCGTTGACGATGCCTTCCCATTTCAGCGCAGCGCCGGTCCGCCCTGAAAGCTTTGACTGTCGCAGAAGCGGCATGATGACGGTCGGACCCGTCACCACCATCACGCCCGCAAACACGATCGAACTTGCCCAGTCGAGCCCTGCTGCATAATGGGCCGCCATGGTCCCCAGCCCCCAGGCAAGCGGGCCGCCGACAAACACCATGCGCCGCACGGCGGGGCCAGCGTCTTTGAGATTGTCGAATTTGAGCACAAGCCCGCCTTCAAACAGGATCACGGCAACGGCGAGCGAGATGATCGGGCGCAAAAGATTGCCAAATTCCTTGTCGGGGCTAAGCAATGGTTCGCCCGTAATCACCGCCCAAAGCGGCCCCACAGTAAGCCCGGCAAGCGCCATCAGCACGATTGCCGGTGCCTGCAAACGCCATGCAAGCCACTGCGCTCCAAGGCCCAAAGCCCCGATCAGCGCAACCGACAGAATCAGAGTATCTTCGCCGCTTGCCGCCAGAAACTGTGGAATCTCAAACATAAATTCGCCCCGAATAGGTTTTGTTCAACCGATGCACCAAGGCTAATCGTCGTCTTCGGCGAAATCGAAGCCAATCTCGCCTGCATAATCACCGCTCTTATAGTGTTCCATCCGATCGGTGAACGAGTCATGTACATGATCGTAAATATGCTGATAGAACGGCTCTGTATCATTTTCGGCAAGCGGCAAGGCGAGCATATATTTATCTCCATCAAGAATGCTCACAATGAACTCATCCCCGAGCTTTTGGCATTGAAACGTCACGCGCAGCCAATCGGTCCCTTTTGAGACGCGGAAAGCCAGCCCGAACGCGACCGGCACAAGCGGGCGGAACCCGCGCGGGGGCATCGAAAACGCCTCATCGGTATGGGCTTTGGGTTTGAACGGGCCAGCGGGCGGCACCAGATGGACACAAACACCCGTCTTAGAGCCCATAAACTCGCACATGCCATCTTTCAGGCTTTCGGCCAGTCGGCGCACGCGGTCATAATTTTCAGCCGCCAGGGCCTGATAGGTTTCCACCGTTGCCAAAAGCTCGTCAAAGCGCGCCATATATACTCCCAAAAATGTGTTGATCTGTCTAATATCACAAATTTGGTCAGGCGCTACGGGTAAGGCGGCCACGGACCGTTTTCATGTCCGCTGATCAGGTCCGGTCATTAATCAAGATCAGAAATTTACCATCAATGGGCTATAATTAGGCACTAACAAAGTGGCTTGCCATCCTCGATGTCGCCTCCATTGCCCCGCCTTCGAGTTGATCTCGCCTATGCCGTGTTGAACGCTATAGCTAGCCATCAGGCCGCTTTGGCAGACTTTGCAGCCTCGAAGCGGGCCGCCTGTATCGCCTGCACAACGCCATCTGGCTCTGGCCGAAGCGTAGACGGAACAGCGGCGCGCCCAAGCTCTATAGCCGCTAGCGGCGACATGCCCGCCGCATAGGCCGAAAGCACCGTGCCCGTTACAACGAGAAAGGCTTCCTCCTCCTCGACAATTTGCCCAAAGCGCGTCGCAATCGGGCCAACCACACCATAGGCAAGAAAGACGCCGAGAAAGGTGCCCAGAAGGGCAGCGGCAATCATGCTGCCAATCACAGTCGGGGATTGGTCGATGACACCCATGGCACGGATAATGCCGATCACGGCAGCCACAATTCCAAGGGCAGGCAGGGCATCAGCGACCATGTGCAGGGCAGATACCGCCCGCAGGCGCGCCTCGGTATGGGCCTCTATGCGCTGTTCCATAGCCGCTTCTGCACGTCTGGGATCGGCCAGATCGAGCGCCATGAGCCGAAACGTATCGCAGATCAGATCGCGTGTCGCGTCCGACTTAAGAATATCCGGTGCACGCTGAAAAGCTGTTGTTCGAGCCGGCGTTTCAATTTCAGCTTCAATCGCCACAAGTCCGCCCTGACGAGCGCGGCGGGTCAGATCATGAAGCAGAACAAACAGGGACACATAATCCTTACGCTTCCATTTTGGCCCTGAAATGACACGCCAGAAACCCGACAAGGCTTCCGCAGCAACCGACGGCGCATTGCTGATAATTAATATTCCGAACGCCGCACCACAGATCAGGAACAGCTCAAATGGCAAAGCAGCAATCGCCCCCCCTCCAACAGAGAGAAGCGCGCCAAAAACCAATACAATCAGCGCAATAAGCCCAATAATTTGAATCAAATACCTGTCCTCACAGCCGGTTCAGCCCGATTTAGAACAGACTATGTTAAACAACCGCTTAGCAACATTGCGAGCGGGGCCGCATTCTGGTAATTTTCCCATGAGCGGTTATGAGGAAATGGCAAAGCGGAACCAGAATGAAGAAGCCTACCGCTTGCTCACTGGCCGATTGGAAATCAAGGCAAATGTGGCAAGGAAAATGCTGCGCAGTAATGGCAGTGGCGCAAAACATGTATTGGTAATGAAACATTAAACAAATAACTGAATAAT
Source organism: uncultured Hyphomonadaceae bacterium (assembly GCA_938011445.1). Classification (GTDB taxonomy): domain Bacteria; phylum Pseudomonadota; class Alphaproteobacteria; order Caulobacterales; family Hyphomonadaceae; genus CALLCD01. Next base: position 1,476 of record CALLUH010000131.1, on the reverse strand, counting down.
TTGTAGAAATTCGACAGGAGTTATTCCATGAAAACTTTGTTCGCCACTTTCGTATTGGCTTCGAGTGCTTTGACCGCCTCAGCGCAACAATACGCCGCCAATGATTATCGTGTATGTCCCGTCCCCCAGACGCAAAAGGGTTTGACCGTTGTGGAAAGCGTTTGCGGCAAACTAACCCCGCCTGCCTTCGTTCCTGGCACCATTCAGAACCTGTCCCAACTTCAAGGCGCTCAAGCCGAGCGTGATGGCTTCAAGCAACGCGTGGCCGATTATGGCACATGTATCAACGAGTTCATCAATTCATATCGTCGTCCGGGCGGGGACGCATCTTCGTCTGCGCCTGATGAGGCAGCATGCGCCCACGCTTGGGCCGAAGATCAGGTCACTCAGACCGTTGTCGACTATGGCCGGGCATGTATCGAATTTTCCAATCGCTCGATGACGGACACCAATATCGAACCCTGGAGCGGCTCATGCTATCCCGAAGTTAGCGGCAACGGCCACGGCTAGGCAAGACACGCCCATCGCTTGATCTTTGCCGCAAGCCGGTAGAAGAGAGGGCATGACGGGCACCAGCACACAAGAAACAAGACCAGCACCTCCGCCAGATCGCGGGGGTGCTTTTTCTTTATTATTTGTATCATTGCTGGCGATTGGCGCAGGCAATACGATGCTGATTGCGGCCGTGCTACCGCCGATGACACGTGAGCTTGGCATGCCGGACTGGATGGCCGGGGCAATCTTTTCGCTTTCGGCGGCTCTGTGGACCATCTCAAGCCCGTTCTGGGGCAAAAAATCGAGCCAATGGGGACGTCGGCCCGTCGCAGCTCTGGGGCTGGCTGGCTATTCGGTCTCCATGCTTTTGTTCGGCTGTTTTGGCTGGCTCGCCATGAGCGGGCACATAACCGGCGCTTTTGTGATTTTCGCGTGCCTTCTGTTTTCGCGCTCGTTTTTCGGGCTGATCGGATCTGGCGCAAGCCCTGCGGCCCAAGCCTATGTCGCAGACAGAACCAGCCCTGAAGATCGGACCAAAGAAATCGCATCGGTGACGTCCGGCTTTAGCGTTGGCGCGGTCGCTGGCCCTGCCTTTGCTGCGGCAATGGTCGCCGTGTTCGGACTTTTAAGCCCGGTCTTTTTTACATGCATTCTGGCGGCCACAATGTCGGTCCTGCTCTATACACGCCTGCCGGAAACAACACCGCCCAAGCCGACCGATGAGCAGAAGAAAGCCAGTGCCGCAGACGCCAAGGGGCTGTGGCGTGACAAGCGGGTCTTGCCATTTCTGATCTATGCGGTCGGACTGTCACTGGTCACGGGTGTTCTGACACAGACCTTTATCTTCGCGGTCATGGACAAGATCGGTGTGTCGGGAGAAGCAGCGGCGCAATTTACGGCGCCCGCCTTCTCCGCCGGCGCAATGGGCACGCTGCTCGCCCAGCTCGTGATCATTCCGCGCCTGCGCATTTCCAATCGCTC
>CALLUH010000130.1 GCA_938011445.1 uncultured Hyphomonadaceae bacterium | reverse complement strand
TGCGCCTCAACCTTGCGGCCGTTCAAAGACAGCTCGGCCTGCCATTCGCCATCTTGGCCATTGAACACACGCGCCATATCGCCCCCGCCCAGCCGCATGACACGCGCCAGATAATGCGCCTGTCCGTCCGGCAGCGTGATCGTGGCTTCTTCCGCCAAGGCATCGAGAACATAAAGACGGGGAATATTTTTCATCTTCAGCGCTATACAGGCGCATAGCCTATGTGAAAAGCGGGTGCTAAGACGCTTACTCTACCAAGTTCACTCTGATGAAAGCCGCTGACATGATCCTCATTCACCATTTGCGCATTGGCCGCTCCATTTTCACGGTCTGGCTCATCGAAGAGCTGGGGCTCGACTATGAGCTTAAAATCTATGACCGCAACGAGATGGGCCGCGCCCCGCCCGAGCTGAAAGAAGCCCACCCGCTTGGCAAATCACCCGTGATCGAAATTGACGGCCACACGCTCGCCGAATCCGGCGCGATTGCAACCTATCTGACCGATTATTACGATCCGCAGAACACACTTGCCCCCGCCCGCGACGACAAAGCCGCCCGCCTGACATGGCTGCAATGGCTGCACTATTCTGAAGGCTCGGCCTTTGCGCCACTTCTCATCAAAATGCTTCTGGCCCGCGAAACCTCGATGGGCGGGGCCGGTTCACCTCTGCTCGGCATGTTCTCCGAGGGCGAAATTGCGCTTCAACTTGGCTATATGCAGGACGCGCTCGGCGACAAACCCTTCCTGCTTGGCGATACACTGCAAGCCCCTGACATCGGCTTTACCTATATTTGTGCCATGGCCGAGCGGCAGGGCGCACTTGACGCTTATCCGCAGCTAAAGGCCTATATGGACCGCAATATGGCGCGGCCTGCCTTCCTGCGTGCGGCTGAAAAGACAGGCGGTTAGAGCGATTTCACCGGACCGTTTTAACCGAAACTGAAGGCAAAGCGTGTATCATATCTTCCATGAGTGAACAGTCTGAACCATCCAAAGATACGCCAGATCCGGCAGAAGAGGCCGAAGCTCTACCCGCAGCCCCTGCCGATGCTGTAACCTCGCCGCTCTTTGCAAATCTGCCCGCTCACGCACGGCCCTATCTCTCGCTAGCGCGGATTGACCGGCCCGTCGGCATCTGGCTGCTCTTGCTGCCCTGCTGGATCGGTCTCGCCTTCATGGCCATCCCTGAGGGCTTGCAATGGATTGACCTCTGGTGGGCAATACTGTTCGGCATTGGCGCGATTGCCATGCGCGGGGCGGGCTGCACATGGAACGACATCACCGACCGCGAAATTGACGCAAAAGTCGCCCGCACCGCCGCCCGGCCCATTCCTTCCGGCCAGATCACTCTGCGCAATGCCTACATCTTTCTGGCCGCGCAGCTCTTTATCGGCTTTCTCGTCTGGCTCTGCCTGCCGACGGCTGCGAAGATCATGGCCTTCCTCGCCATCCCGCTTGTCGCCGCCTATCCCTTCATGAAGCGGATCACCTTCTGGCCACAAGCCTGGCTCGGGCTCACCTTCAATTGGGGCATCCTCGTCGCCGCCACAACCACAGGCAGCCTCGGCTTCAGCGTCTTGGTCTTGTTTTCCTCCATGGCGCTCTGGACCATCGCCTACGATACGATTTACGCATTGCAAGACCGCGAAGACGATGCGCTGATCGGCGTCAAATCAACCGCCCGCCTTTTTGGCGCACGAGCCATCACAGGCGCTTTCGTCTTTCATCTCGGCGCCACAGCGCAAATGTCGCTGGCAGCCTTCCTGATGGGCGCTGGCCGCATCGGCGCTGTGACGGGGCTTATGTTTTTCGCCCACGGGCTCTGGCAGGCAACCCGCCTCAAGCAGACCAATGAGCAAGAGGCGCTCGCCATATTCAAATCAAATGTCTGGGCCGGCGCGATTATCCTTGGCGGATTTGTGGTGGCTGCTATCGTCTAGCTTTTGGAGACGATATGGCCCAAGCTGCGCCTCTGACAGTGCCGAGGCAAATTCGTGAACGCTAACCAAGTCACGCGGTGCGCATTAGCGCTCGTCCTGCTCATATGGCTAAGCGCCTGCTCAAAACCGGCCCTCACATTTCCCGATCCGGCTCTGCCAGACCTCCCCGCCGACGCAGCCTGCAACACCCCCGATCTAAAGCTCAACCAGGTCCAGTCCATCGGCTCGCATAATAGCTATAAACGCGCCATTCCGCGTTTTGAAATGATGGCCTTGCGCCGCGCCTCCCCGGAGGCAGCTTTCGGCCTCGACTATGCCCATCTTCCGCTCACCACACAGCTAGACCTTGGCATGCGCCAATTGGAGCTTGATGTCTTCTACGATCCCGATGGCGGGCGATATGCCAATCCCTATTTGCCACGAGCCATTCCGTGGATCGGGCGGCGATACAAAGTCCCCGAAATGGATTTGCCGGGCTTTAAGGTCATGCATGTTCAGGATGTCGATCAACGCAGCCATTGCGCCCTGTTCACCGACTGCCTCGCAGAGATACTGGAATGGTCCAAGAGCAGACCAGACCACACGCCAATCCTGATCCTGATCAATGCCAAGCAGGACAAGATCGACCTTGAAGAGGCCGCGGTGCCGCTCGCCTTTACCGAAGCGGCTTTTGACGCGCTTGATGCCGAACTGCTCGCCGCCATTCCAGAGGAGAAACTCATCACGCCCGATCAAATCCGCAGCAACGGCCAGACATTGTGCGAGGGGCTCATGCAATATGGCTGGCCGCGCTACGAAGACGCAAAAGGAAAATTCATTGTCGCGCTCGACGAACGCCCCGAAACCGTCAAAACCTATTTGCGCGGAAACAATTCGCTCGAAGGCCACCCAATGTTCGTCAATTCCGTCAGCGAGACCGCCGATCATGCCGCCTATTTCACGATGAACGACCCACTTGAGGATCAAGACCAAATCCGCAAATCCATAGAGGCCGGCTTCCTAATCCGCACCCGAGCGGACGCCGATACGCTCGAAGCCCGCAATAATGACACCGCCCGCCGCGACGCCGCCTTTGCCAGCGGCGCGCAATATATTTCGACCGATTATTATGTCGCGCGGGAAAGCTTTAGCGATTACAAAATTGCCCTGCCCGCAAATGCCATAACACGCTGTCAGCCCAAGGAGTAGTTTTGCGCCCGCCCCATCTGAAAACCATAGCGCAAAATACCAAAGGCCGCGACTTTGCCGTTGGCGACATTCATGGCTGTTTCACCGCCCTGCAAGACGCGCTCGGCACTATCGGCTTTAACTCAAAGACAGACCGCCTCTTCTCCGTCGGCGATCTCGTAGACCGAGGCCCGGAATCCGATCAGGTGCTCGACTGGCTGGCAAAGCCTTGGTTTTTCGCCATCCAGGGCAATCATGATTTCCTGACATGGCGACATGCGCTCGGCGACCCCTACCCGCATGTCGATCATCTGTTCCATGGCGGCGACTGGCTGCTCGACATTTCTGGCCGCCGACAGAAGAAAATTGGCGAGACACTGCGCGATCTCCCGCTCGCCATGGAAGTTGAAACGCCGTCCGGCGCGGTCGGGCTGATCCATGCCGATTGCCCGTTTGATGACTGGCAAGAGATGCATGCGCCGCTCACCGCCAGCGCCGAACATATCTGCCTATGGTCGATTGACCGGATGGCGCGCGACTATGCCGAACCGGTCAAAAATATCCGCGCAGTGATCCATGGTCACTTCCGGCTGGACGAGGCCGAACTGCTTGGCAATGTCCACTTCATCGACACATCAGGCTGGCCGCGCAATGGCCATTACACCTTCATAGAGCTTGAATCTCTCAAACTGATCGAAGGACCAAAGACGCACGCCTCCTATCCCAACGCTTGGATCTGAAACGCGCCTCCCCTAGCGTCATCTTCCCTTCCCGGCCAATTCGGCATAGTCTGGCGGCATGCCTGCTGCTGCCCGCATACGCCCGACAGATCTCTTTACCCAAGAGGAATGGAACCATGTGTCTCGGCGTAGCAACTGGATCGGGCCGATGCTGGTCGTCCATTGCTGGGCGGTGATCCTCAGCGCCATGGCGCTGGCTATCTGGCAGCCGCTCTTTATTCCGCTCGCAATCATGATCATCGGCGCACGCCAGCTTGGCCTCGCCGTGCTCGAACATGAAGCGGCCCATGGCGGCCTGCACCCGAACAAAAAGGTAAATGACA
>CALLUH010000129.1 GCA_938011445.1 uncultured Hyphomonadaceae bacterium | reverse complement strand
GCGATCTCTTATGCCTAATATCTCAGACACGAAAAGATTATTATTAAGGGTTAGCTCGCCCTCTATGCCCTCGACGCGCATTTCAACGGTATTGCTACCGCGGCGCTCAATCTCTAAGGGGATAGAGACGCTCTGGCCGATTGTAATTGGGAAGCGGGCTTTAAGCTCGCCATTGAGCTGCACGATTATGCGCGCGCGTTCGCCTTCATGGCCAGGGTCATCAACCCGTAATTCAAATTCGGCCTTTTCGCCGACCACGCCATATTGCGGGGCTTTAATGGCGCTGATGCGGCGATCGCGCGCGTCAATATTGCCGATAATAATGGCGTGAAAGGGTATCTCTGGCGGGATGATCTGCGCGCTTTGCTCGGTAATATCATGGGCGCGGCCATCGGTAAGCGCAATAATGCCCGCCAGACGCGATTTGGGAATGCCCGCCAGACCGTCAATCAAAGCCTTTTGCAAGAGGCTACCCTTATCATCAGGTGGAATGTCAACCGTGATAATGTCTAAATTCTCAGCAAGGCCTAATTTTTCGGAAATCTCTTGCTCAATGGCCTGTGATAGGGCCTGCCTGCCTTCAATTTGCATCGACTCGGTTTTATCAGAAATCACCAAAAGCGTATCGGGCACGGCTTGGCGATCTTGCTCTAACGCTTGAGGGTTAAGCAAGGCTAGCATCAAAAATAGCCCCGCGACCAGCCGCGCAAAATAGCTTTTAAGCTGCGCCACACCTGCCGATAAAGCCGCGATAAATAGCGCAATAGCTAGCATTATGAGCCAGCCATTATCCAAGAGCGGATCAAAGGTGATATGGTTTAAAATATCGCGCATTATCGTTCAGAATCGATTTTATTATCTTGAGGATCGCCATCTTGGTTTTGCGCCTCACCCGCTTGCGGGCTAATCAGGGCATTACTGTTGGTGCCAAAACGCTTGATAAGTTCCGCCGAATGCACTTGGTCGGCTTTATAATTCCCCGCTAGGGCATACATCGCCAGATTAATGCCAAAGCGTTTGGCCATTTCGCGCTGCCAAGGGATGTCATCATTGAGGGTAATAAGCAGGCGTCCATTTTCATCTTCAGCCCAAGAGGCAGCCCAATCGGCGGAGCCAATGATCACTGGGCTAACCCCGTCGCGGGTGGTGGCATTGCTTTGCTTGGCTTCGACATAGACAGGACCGTTCGCCCAGCGCCCCGCAAAAATTTGCAGTAAATAATAGGATTTGGTTAAAACATGATCCTTGCCAATAGTTTTTAGCTCGGGAATATCCAGACCTTCGGTAACACGCGCCAAACCGGGATGCGGACCGCCGCCGCGCAGGGCGCGCTCGCCTTCATCAGCCGTGTCGAAAATGATGGTGCCCCCCGCCGCCATATAGGCATTAAGCTTGGCCGCCGCTTGCGGGGTTAGGGCGGGACTATCGCGCCCTACCAGCCAGTATAGAAATGGGTAAAGATGCAGATTATCATCATCGGGCAAAACGCCATGCACCCCTAGCGGTTCAATAGTGGTGCGCAAGGCAAGCTCTTCCTTTAGGCTCTCAAGGCCGCTTCGAGTTAAATCATCACGGCGGCTATCTTCGGTCTCTATAAAGGCCAAATGCAGGCCCAGCGCCGCTTCGAGGCTACGGGCTTGCCATTTTTCTGCCGCCTTATCATTTTGGCCCGAAACAGTTTGGGCTTCACTTGTGAACGGGGCTGCAAACATGAATGTCGTTGCGCTTAGGCTGGCCGCAAAGATCAGACTAGAAAGCGGCGCGCTGCGTGTTGATTTACGCCCAGAGGGCTTTGCTGCATGTTGGGGCCGCTTAAAGCTCGTAAGGATATTTGAGAATAATCCAGATAATCTACCCGAGAGATAAATTGAAAATAAGGCATCCAATGCCAAAAATGCTGCGCCTAGCCCTATCAGCAGGCCTGATAAAGAGCTTTGCGAGTTTTTACCAAAATTATAGGCGCGCGTACCGCTAGGCGCTTGCAATTGGCGTAGATCACGCGGCTGCGCTAGGGCTTGCAGGGCGCGTTGCCGTGTCCCCTGACGGTAATAGCCTGGCAAAGTTTCAGCTTTAGCCTGTGTTTTAGCAAATTCTGTATCTTGGATAAGCTGGCTGCGGGCGGGCGGCGCGGTTAAATTGCCATAGGCGTCAAGGGCGCGGTCAAGCACCCATTGTCCGCCTTCTTCTGCGGCTATGGGCGCGCGGCCTTTGGCAAGCGGCAATAGGCGCTGTAACATGTCCACATAAAGCCCGTTAATGGCCAGATTAGACCAATCAGGTCCCGCCGTAACATGGTATAGCACAAGACGACCTTGGCCAAAACCATCAGAGGTAACAATGGGCGAGCCATCTTCGAGCCGTGCCCAAGTTTTACGGTCGGTTTCAATGCCCGGCTGGGCCATGACTTGTTTTGAGATAGTAACCTCTTCGGGTATAGCGAGGCCGAAAAAGGGGCTATCTTGGGAGAAAGGCGCTAATTTTTGCGGTTCTTCCCACGCCAAAGCCCCGCCAATGGCGCGTCCGCCGCTGCGCAGCTTAACGGGCAAAAGCGCATCCATACGCGCGGCCAGACGCGGGCCAGCAAAGCGAATAATCATCCCGCCC
>CALLUH010000128.1 GCA_938011445.1 uncultured Hyphomonadaceae bacterium | reverse complement strand
TGTCGCCAGCGCCGTTTCGGAGAAACCCTCAAGGCTCTCTTCGAACAGCTTATGGAAATTGAGCTCGGCTCCAAGGCGCAAATAGGCCGCGCCAAGCCCGATCGCCGCACGGTCCATGAAAACAAATTCGCGAGGGATCTTCACCGGTCCCTTCTCTTTGAGTAATTGCCGTACACGGAAGGCTTCCTTGCGGCCATAATCGCCTGGCTTGACGCCATCGGCAATCGAGCGAACGCGGTCATCAATCAGTGGACCATAGATAAAGCCCGCCCAGACATTCAGCACTTCGACAAGCTCGCGGGAGAGATTCTCAAACCCCCAAATTTCATAAGCCGCATAAGCCCCATCAAAATCGTCCGCGAGCAGCGCCTTGTAAAGCGCCACCACGCCCGCCACAAAGCTTGGCGGAAAAATACGAATGCAGCCAAAATCAAGGAGATTGACCCCCGCCCCGCCATCGGTCAGTTGATAATTGCCCAAATGCGGATCGCCATGGATCACGCCATAAGCGTTCATCGGCCCCCACCAAGTCCAGAACAGTTTCTCGGCAATGCCATTCCGCGTGGCTTGATCGGCGCCTTCAAAGCTTTCAAGCGAGCGGCCCTCCGACCAGCTCATCGTCAGCAGCCTGCCGGTAGACAGCTCTGCGACAGGCTCCGGCACAGAGACGAAATCTTTCTCCGCCAGCATCAGCCGGTAAAGCTGCATCGCTTTGGCTTCGCGCTCATAATCAAGCTCCTCGCGCAAGCGGGCGGCAATTTCAGTGACCATATCGCTCGGGTCAATCGAGCCATCCATGCGCTGGAACAGGCCAAGCATGGTGTTGAGCTGGCCAACATCACTCTCCACCGCGCTCGACATATCCGGATATTGCAGCTTGCAGGCCACCGTGCGGCCCTCATGCGTGGTCGCCTTGTGGACTTGGCCAAGAGACGCCGCATGGGCCGCCTCACGGCCAAAGCTTGCAAATTTCGACTGCCAATCGGGGCCAAGCTCGGCGCGCATCCGGCGTTTGACAAAGGGCCAGCCCATTGCCGGGGCTTCGGCCTGCAATGTGGCCAGTTCGGCGGCATATTCGGGTGGCAGAAAATCCGGCACGGTCGAAAGCATTTGCGCGACTTTCATCAGCGGCCCTTTGGTCTTTCCCAAAGCATCCGCCAGCGCGCGGGCCGCTTTCGCGTCACCCTCATCGCCCCCGAACAACCGGTTTGCGCCAATCGCCAGCGCAGCGCCGGAAAGGTTTGCACCAACTTTTGCCGTACGCCCGATCCGGCCCGTTAACCGGTTTCGCTCTCGATCAGTCGGATTGGCCATAATCTAGTCCTATGCCGGTCAGAGCTACCATATAGGGGCTTTGCGAAGGATTTGCTGGTTCCTGCGGGAATTTTTTGGTTAAGCGGAGCAATTGCCCCCGCCGAGCACACAAAACTCAGCGCACCAACGATGGTTCAGGCTGACTGGCTTGGCTGTGGCGTCGGCCAGCGTGCTGCCCATTTCAAAGCTTTCATCATAGGCAATAAGCGTGCACGGCATCACTGTGGCCCGATCTGCGCCTTTCTTGCGCACCACCATGCGCTGGCTGGCGCACATCATACTAGCTGGGTCTACATCAAGGATTGACCAGCAGCTCGTGGTAATTTCGGGCGGCATCTCGGCGCTGGTCATTTCGGGGAAGAGGACCAGTTCGGATGGGTTGGCCGGATCAATCTGCAAGCCAAGCCTTGCAATCAAAGCCCCATAGGCCGCCCGCGCAGTCGCTTCGTCTTCATTCAGCACCTGGCGTCCGGCAATCGCAGCGGCAAAGCCATGTTCGGCCAGCCATGACAGACCCTTAATAGCCATCTCATAGCTGCCCGCCCCACGTTCCTCATCGTGCAAAACCTGCCCATGATGATCCATCGACACACGCAGGATAAATTGGCCATCAAAGCGGGACTTCAAAGCAAGCAATCCATCACGGATACGCCTGCGCATCATTGGCTGCATCGCATTGGTCAGCAGCAGCAAGCGATGTCCGCGCGTCAGAATAGCGTCCATAATGGCCAGAATATCAGGACACATAAACGGCTCGCCGCCGGTAATCCCGATCTCTTTGGCCCCCTCGCCCAGCGCATCGATCTCGTCAAGAAACGGCAGGACATCGCCGAGCGAAAGATAGACCAGCCGGTCATTTTTCGGCGAACTTTCAATATAGCAATTCTCGCAGGCGATATTACACAAAGTGCCCGTATTCAGCCACAAGGTCTGCAAACCATGCCAAGGCACATGGGCGCGCTTTTCGCCCTTGGCTGTTTGGCGAGGATCCGAGAAAGGCTGTGGTTTCAGGTCAATAATCGTCATACGGGCTATTTAGCGCCCATGCCTGCAAAACAAAACGAAACATGGGCATTTATGCCAAAAAGTTGATCCCCCCGCCCGAGAACACAATAGGTCGCTCAGGCGGGAGGGTAAGCGCTATACAAAGCTAGAAGGCATAGACAACCGACGCACGGGTCGCGGTATCGGTGCTGACAAATCCGTCCGGCGGATTGGTGTCATTGCGCACCTCAAAAGACAGACGACCGGAGATTTTCTCGGTAAATTGCGCTGTAATCGCCGCCGTATTGATGGTTTGGGTTGAAGTATTGGTCCAGATAACATCCGTATCATTGGTAAAGGTCACATAATCATTGAAATAATACGCAAGCCGCGAAGAGCCACGAAGCGCAAAATCATTGGCCGTAAAGCCCGGTGTCACAATAAGGGGGGGAACACCGCCATCCAGCGCATCAGCCACAACGCTACGCCGAAACCCCGGCGCGCCTTCAACCGACCATGTTAGGGGCTTTTCCTTGAATATATGATAGCCCGCACCGACCCCAACAAAGAGCCGCGAGTCAAAGCCTGAAAACTCGTCTTCTTCATAGGACGCATTGACGAAACCATAAATCCGGTCGGTAAAATCACGCTGGCCCTGACCGCCGACATACCAGCGATTACGATTGTCTACGCCGTCAACCTGACCAAAATCATAGCCGCCCTCAACGCTGACTTTCCATGGATCAAAATCCTTGGACAGTTTCAAGCCGATGCCGATGTCAACCGTATCAGTATTACCGGTTGTAACCCCCGCACCAAAATTACCTTCACCCGACCAACCATCGGTCCAGCCGCCCGATTGCGCCGAAGCGGTCCCCACGAGCGCAAGCCCGAAAATTGCAGCAATTAGTGTTCTCATATCATTCCCCTTTTGGGTTTTATTTCACGCTGTATCGGCCGACCGGCTGCGCTGCCCCTGCGCTTTGGCCTATCGGTCTGGCAATACCGGCGCACTTAAGAGCGAAGGGAATGAACACAATATGAAATAGCGAAGCCGGGCTGCAAAATCTCGCATTTTGGCGCAAATTGGTCACACCACATACACGCAGGTCCGTCCCTCCTCCACTTGCCCCGAGGGCGCGGATTTACATGTCGTGCAAGCGAATTAGGGTAAGACGGCGAATATGAGGAGCACCATGATGACAGACCCAATCGACAAGCCACAGCCGAGCGGCCCACTCGCGGGCGTCAAGATTCTCGATATGTCGAGCGTCGTCCTAGGCCCGTTTGCGACCATGATCTTTGGTGATCTGGGCGCGGACGTCACCAAGATCGAGCCGGGCAAAGGCGATATGATGCGCTATGCCGGACAGTCGCCAACCGGCGATCTCGGACCGATTTACACCAATCTCAACCGGAACAAAGCGTCCGTCCAGCTAGATGCGAAGACCGGACCTGGAAAGGCGGCGCTGGTCGAGCTGATCAAGAGTGCGGATGTGCTATTTACCAATGTCCGCCTTGCAGGCATGGCGCGGCTCGGGCTCGATTATGACGCGGTTAAAGCGATCAACCCTGCCATTGTCTATGTCCATTGCGCAGGCTTTGGCGCGGACGGCCCTTATGGAGAACGCCAGGCCTATGATGATCTGATACAGGCCGCGTCCGGCTTTGCCCATTTGAACACAATGCGCGACGGCTCCCCACCCGCCTATGCCCCCTCGCTCGTTGCCGACAAAACAGTCGGTCTGTTCGCCACCTATGCCACCCTCGCTGCCTTGTTCCACCGCGAACGCTCAGGCCAAGGCCAATTCGTCTCCGTGCCCATGCTGGAGGCGTTCACCTTCTTCAACATGGTCGAAAACCTCTATGGCGAGACATTCCTGCCCGGCAATGGCAAAGTCGCCTATACCCGCTCGATCAACGCCAATCGCAAGCCCTACGCCACCAAAGACGGCCACATCGCCCTTGTCCCCTATAGCGACGAGCAATGGGAAACCTTCTTCGAACTGGGCGGCAAACCGGGCGTCTTCAAAGACGAGCGCTTTGCCACCTATGCCGCCCGCACGGAGAATATCGGCGCACTTTACGGGCTGATCGAAGAGGTCGCCGGCACGAAAACCACAGCGGACTGGCTCGACCTGCTCGACAAGGCGCAAATTCCGGCCATGCGCTTTAACAAAATGGAGGATGTGCTGACCGATCCGCATTTGGAGGCTGTCGGCTTTTTCGAAACCCGCACTCACCCGCAAGCGGGCGAGTACCGCTCCATGAAACATCCCGTCAAATTCTCCGAAACCCCCGCCTCGGTCCGCACCGACCCGCCAACCTTGGGCGCAGATACTGAATCCGTGCTCGCTGGTTTGGGGCTGGGGGAGATTTAGGTGGCGACATGTCGCTTTCGGTCAGGGCTACCAAAGCGCGGGCAGCCAACTTGGGGCGAATTTAGGACGCTGATTACTTAGCGGATAAGGCGACATGGATCCGGGTTTCGAAAAGCTTCATTAGCACTGACTCAACTCGCTTCTTGCAGCCGCATATTACCTGCATTTTCACGTGTTTTTAGCTATTATAAAATTTAGTGCTGTCATATTGATCAGTTCTACTGGAGGGTGCTTCGTCATGAGAAATTTTGCCTTAGGCATCACTATCGGTGTTGTGCTAATGTTGTCGTTAAGCGGCTTGGTCGATTCATTCCCATCACGATCATATGCCCCACCTATTGCGCAATCCCTGAAACCTGTGCCGACTTGGGTAAATCAACTTAATTGCGTTGAGCCCAACATAGAAACGAAAGCACAAATTGATCTAGCGTTAGAGATTCTAGAAAAAACTGAACATGTAAGCCACATAACAATAGGAGCGTATAAATATTTAGCTCGGCGGCCATTTCAAGACACCAAATCTGGCACAGCATCGGTGTGTTCGCTAGATCGAACGACACAAAGGGAAATTTTGAGCGCACTGCGAAGGCGGAACTATTTTCGAGGAGCCATAGTTCATTTGAATCCGATTTTGGTTTTACGACGATTAGGGCCTTTTGATGCTGATATACAAGCTATGCTTGAGCGAACAGCCTTCGCTGAAAACGCGGTAGGCAGACCATCAGCTGCCGAAGCACCACGCTATGTACACCCTAATGAATTTGACCTTCGTCCATTAGCAAGGAGCACGCTGGCTGAATTTGGGAGCATTTCTGCTGAACTCGCTGACCGAGCAATGGCTGAAATAGACACGACCACGCTCGGGACTTCTGCAGCCCAGTTAGCCGTAGCCGGTAATGCTGAAGGTGCCTTGGAAAAAACCGAGCGCATTTTTAGCAACCTGCTCGAAGAACATCAGGGCGCTATTCCAAGAGACATTCGTGATCGGATGTATGAACTTGCTTATGCTATAAGTTATGGTGGAGACGCGTCGCAGAAGCACCTTTCTCCGATAATTGGGTTATTAGACCGAAAGATTCTATCTGCAGCGCCTCCTTTTGGACTCGTTGAACTTTCACCGGCTCGCATGTGCGATGTACTCGAACATATTGGCGGAGAAATTGCCGCTGAGCGCGCACTTAAGCCTCCATGCGATCGCGACCCACGCCTTTACGCTTCGTAATATAGCTTGAAGTCTTGGTTCCTCACATGATGCTTGTTCAGTTCTCGCGTGAAAGCGGGTGTCATGAGCGTCCTTCTTTGGGAGATTTCTTACGCGCAACCTTTCACGTTCAAAGCCGATCCCCTGCCCAAACCACAAATACCCCTTGCTATTTGCCGTCAAAGCGCGGATAGGGTGAAGCTCGACTTTTAGCCGGACAATCAGGCATTGGTGGCGCGCATGCGGGCCGCAGTTTCAGAGACCCCTCAAAAAATTC
>CALLUH010000127.1 GCA_938011445.1 uncultured Hyphomonadaceae bacterium | reverse complement strand
CGCCAATCGCCGAACGGTCCTCGGCGCGGACTTTCTCGATCGCCTCGACGCGTTTCTTGAATTCGGCAAAGTTTTCGCCAATCGGCTCCATCAGCTTGCTAAGCTCGCCCCTGGCACCTTCTTTGTGTTTGGCGAAGGTTTCATTGGCGAGGGTCATGAACTGGCCCTGGGAGGCGGTCATGACCTGTTGGGCGAGATTGCGGAAGCGTTCTTCGGATTTTGCGTCGAGCGCTGTGGCTGCGGCCAATTGCTTCTCTGCTTCTTCGGCCCGCAGGCGCTGGGTGCGAGCGGTTTCTTCGGCTTGTTGCAGATGTTCCAATTCCAGCATTAGCCTGATGCGGTCGCTCTTGGCCTGATTGAGCGCCCATAGCAGATAGGATGCAAGGATCAGCCCAAGCCCCAGAAAGACCAGATGCAATACGTCAATCTGCGCGCTGCCAATGGTTGCGATGGGGTCCATAAGACGAGCCTGTGTTGGTTTTGCTGATTGTGCTTGGAACATATATGGAACATTATGGCTTGTCCAGCCTTGTTTTTCCTGCCCGATGCTTGCAAGCAAAGAGGGGAGGCTGTAAGCAGCGCGCTGGAACCGGCGGGGCTATCTCGCTCGGGTCAGGTGATTATCCAACGCGAAGGTGTGGACGGATCTCAGGACGAAAGGAAAACCAATGGCCAAGAATATCGAACTGAATGTTGCTGTGCGTGAGCGGATCGGCAAGGGCGGCGCGCGTGAAGCCCGGCGTAACGGGATGATCCCGGGCGTGCTGTATGGCGGCGGCGAAGACCCTGTGGCGGTGTCGCTGAAGACGAATGAGCTGACCAAGGCGATCAATTCGGGCAAGTTTCGCGGCAATGCCGTCACGCTCGTCCATGAGGGCGAGAAGCAGATGGTGATCCCGCAGGATATCCAGTTCCATCCGGTCAATGATCGCCCATTGCATGTCGATCTTTATCGGGTGAAATCGGATCAGATCATCTCGGTTGAAGTGTCTGTGCGGTTTGTCGGTGAGGAAGAATCGCCAGGTCTCAAGCAGGGCGGCACGCTGAATGTGGTGCGTTACACCGTCGAGCTTAATGTGGCCGCGGGCGCAATCCCCGAGAGCCTTGAGGCCGATGTTGGCGCGCTTGAAATTGGTGACAATGTGAAAATCTCCGACATCAAGCTGCCAGACGGCGCTGTGCCAACGATTACCGATCGCGACTTTACCATTGCCACCATTGCTGGCCGAACCGCTGAAGTGGTTGAAGAGGTTGTCGAAGGCGAAGGTGAAGAGGGTGCCGAAGGCGAAGCGGCGGATGGCGAAGCCGAGGCCGGTGAGGGCGAATAGCCCCAACCGCTTTGACAGGCTGAAATTGAGGCTGGCGGGCTTGCTTAAAGCGTGCCGGCCCACCCTTGAGCGAGCCGCAGAAGAGGAGAGCCCTGTGATGATAATCCTCGCTGGACAGGGCAATCCGGGGCCGAAATACGCCCAGAACCGGCACAATATTGGCTTTATGGTCATGGATGAGCTTGCCTCTGGCGCGGGCTTTGGTCCGTGGCGTGAAAAGTTCAATGCGATGATTTGCGAAGGCTGGACCGAAGGGGAGGCGGGCCGGATCAAGGTTTTGCTGATGAAGCCGCTAACGTTTTACAATGAAACCGGCCAGAGCTTTGCCAAGGCGATACGGTTTTACAAGCTGCCGATTGATGCGTTTACACTTTTTCATGACGAGATTGACCTTGCGCCCGGACGGATGCGCGTCAAGCGTGGTGGCGGGCATTCGGGCAATAATGGTGTTCGTTCGGCGCTTTCGCATTTGGGTGCGCAGGTGCGGCGTGTCCGGCTGGGGGTAGGCCATCCGGGTGATAAGTCTCGCGTGATGCCCTATGTTCTGTCCGATTTTTCCAAGCGTGACGAGGCGTGGCTTTCACCGCTGATCGAGGGGTGTATCCGCGCGCTGCCGCATCTGGCAAACGGGGATGATGAGCGCTATCAGACCGAAGTTACGCGGTTGGCGCCTGCGCCCAAATCGGACCCGAAACAGAGCAAATCCTGAGCTTTTCGCGCGAACACCCTACTCGTCAATGATGATTGGGCCGGTTTCCAGCGCGCCTTGGCCGAGCACGTTCGCTGGCACCATGCCGGCTGGACAGGTTGCAACGCGCTGTATCACGGCAGCTGTTTTTGTCCTGGCCAATGCGCCTGAGCGATTTATCCAGCCGAACCAGAGCATCGCCGCAATCCCCAAAAGGATGAGCGGGATCAACCAGCCTGCGCCGGTGTCTTCTTCATGTCCGAGCGTTGGTGCAGTGCTGGCGCTTGCTGCGCTGTGGCTGGCGGCCGTACTGGAGCCGATGGCGCTTGCGGCGAGAGCGGCTGCGCTGGCGGCGGCGGGTGCACTGGCTGGCACGAGACCGAGCTTCTTGTCGCGCAGGGCTTTGGCGTGCAGGGCAAGGGGGTCGGTGGGGTGAGCGTCGAGCCAGGCTGATTTTGCATCTTCATCGCCGGTCGGAATATTGATCCAGGCGCGTAGATTGCGCCGTCCGTCGCGGCGTCCCAATTCTTCGACCGTTTTGTACCAGCCTTCAACCGTGGTGCGTGAGGTGAACCCTTTCAGATCATAGCGCGTGTCGAGTTGGAACGGCTCGTACGGGATGGCATCATCAAGCCCGGTTTGTATCAGCGTGCCTGGCCGCGAATGCCCGATCGAGGCGGCTGCGCGCACCCAATCGGATCTGAGCGCATTGTCGGACCAGAGAACGAGCATGGATTGGGATTTGAGCGCGTCGCGGGCGTCTTTGTCGTCAAAGGTCGGATCCTCGCCCCGCTTATTGAACCGGACCTTGAATTTGAGCGCGCGCAAGCGACGTGTCACCAGTGCGGCCATGTCTTTATCTTCGGGTGCATAAGCGACAAAAACGTCATAAGCCATTAGATTTTCCCCTTATTTTGGCTGAGAATACCTGTTTTTTCATAGTTTGCCAGCCGATTCAGCGGTCAGGCGCATTCTCCCCCTGTTATTCTCTGCCAAATGCGCTAATCCGCGCGGGTGGATTTTGAAAGGATTGCGCGCTATGGGCTTCAAATGCGGGATTGTGGGGCTGCCAAATGTTGGCAAATCGACGCTGTTTAATGCGTTAACGCGGACGGCAGCGGCGCAGGCAGCCAATTACCCGTTTTGCACGATTGAGCCGAATGTGGGCGAGGTCGCTGTGCCCGAAAAACGGCTCAAGGCGCTGGCTGATATTGCCAGTTCGAAAGAGATTATTCCGGCGCGGATGAATTTTGTCGATATTGCGGGGCTTGTCGAGGGGGCCTCGAAGGGCGAGGGGCTTGGCAACCAGTTTCTTGCCAATATCCGTGAAACGGATGCGATCATCTACGTTTTGCGCTGTTTTGAGAATGATGATATTACCCATGTTAATGGCAAGATTGATCCGATTGCCGATTTGGCCACGGTCGAGACCGAGCTGATGCTGGCTGATCTGGAGAGCCTTGAAAAGCGCCGCGCCACCGCCGACAAGAAAGCCCGCTCCGGCGAGAAAGAGGCCAAGGCGCAAGTGGCGCTGTTTGATCTGGCGCTGGCGGAGCTTAATGAAGGGCGTCCGGCGCGCCGCGCTGATGTGTCCGAGGATGACCGCAAAGCGTGGTCGATGTTGCAATTGCTGACCTCGAAACCTGTGCTCTATATTGCCAATGTTGGTGAAGATGATGCGGCTACAGGCAATGCGTATTCGGAGAAAGTGCTCGCCTATGCCCAAGACGAAGGCGCCCAAGCGGTGGTGATCTCCGCCCAGATCGAGAGCGAGCTTGCCATGCTCGACGATGACGAGGCCAATGAGTTTCTCGAAAGCCTTGGCCTTGAGGAGCCGGGCCTGAACCGGCTCATCCATTCAGGCTATAAACTCCTCGGCCTGCAAACCTATTTCACTTGCGGCCCGAAAGAGACCCGCGCCTGGACCGTGCGCGAAGGGGCCACCGCGCCACAAGCGGCAGGCGTCATCCATGGCGACTTTGAAAAGGGCTTTATACGCGCTGAAACCATCGCTTTTGATGACTTTGTGGCCTGTGGCGGCGAACAGGGTGCTAAAGACGCGGGCAAGATGCGCGCGGAAGGGAAGGAGTACGTGGTCAAGGATGGCGACGTCTTGCACTTCCGGTTTAATGTCTGATGGGCTTGGGTCGATTGTGGATGTGCCGATGATGCTTGCGGAAGGGTCTGCATCCCAGCCTGGGCGGGGAATCCGTTGGTCTAGGTAAGTTCTCAACGTACCGACGATACCTGCGTAGGCAGGTATCCAGAGACCGGAGTTCAACAGTAAGTGGTGCAAGTCCTGTCCATGGACCCCTGCCTGCGCAGGGGTCTGCGGAAACTCAGGTCCCCTCCGACGCCGGAAGCAGGCGTCCGAGAAGTCCGTAATTTAAGCCAATTGTGATTGGTATGTTTCCGGTACCAAAAATTCAGTTGTTTTTATGAGTAACTCGCCTGATATAGCATCCATGATAAAAATTAGTGATTTTATTGGGGCGTGGCACTCCTCTCTATTCGCAGATATCGACTTAATGCCGTGGGCAGTAACTGAAAAAGCTCCCTCAATCATTGAATCCGTTATCTCAAGGGTTGGAGATAGGTACGATATTGATGGCAATATTGCGAGGCACGATACGGCGATTGTAGAAGCGGGGGCGGTACTCAAGGGGCCAATTATTCTGGGGCCAAATTCGTTTGTAGCAGCAAATGCATATCTCAGAGGCGGTGTTTTTCTGGATGAGGACTGTATAGTTGGGCCCTCGTGTGAGCTTAAGACCACTTTAATGTTCAAAGGATCAAAGGTAGCGCACCTTAGCTTTGTTGGAGACTCCTTGCTTGGTGTCGGCGCTAATATCGAGGCGGGTGCAACCATCGCGAATTATCGCAACGAAATGGATGATAAAGAGATCAAAATTGTCTGGCGTGGAACCACCATCAAGACGGGGGCAACTAAGTTTGGCGCTTTGGTTGGTGATCAAGCACGTATTGGTGCTAACTCGGTTATAGCGCCAGGTGCATTCTTAAAACCCGGTTATCGGCTTACCCGTTCAGGTAAAATCGACCAACATCCAGAGCCAGTCGTATAAAAGTGATTTTGGACGATTATTGTGTAGATACCTTTTTGGGTTTGATCCTCTAAAATTCGCGCCCCAACGGACGTCCTAGCTTCGTCCCCTCAGACGCCGAAACCGGACGAAGTGATCACGCACAAAAAAGCCGATGCGCTGGGCACCGGCTATTTGAGCATTGAGATAAGAAGCACGTGCGCTTAAGCGGCCGCCGCTTTCTTCTCGATGTCGCGCTTGATTTTCGCCGCCCTCGCCGAAAGCTGGTCGGGCTTGGCTTTGGCGAGGAAGCCGTCAAGGCCGCCGAGCTTGTCCACGGTGCGCAGGGCTTTGGCTGCGATTTTCAGCTTGAACGACTGGTCGAGCGCTTCGGAGCGGAGTTTCACGTCCAGAAGGTTTGGCAGGAAGCGCCGCTTGGTGCGGGCGTTGGAATGGCTGACATTATTACCGGTCATGGGCTTGGTGCCGGTGAGTTCGCACATACGGGACATGGCAGGTCTCTCTTTGATAGAGGTCGAAACAAAGCGGGCGTTTAGACGCTCTGCGCGCGCGCGTCAACGGGCATCGGCGAAT
>CALLUH010000126.1 GCA_938011445.1 uncultured Hyphomonadaceae bacterium | reverse complement strand
GCGCTGATCCCCTTCCTGAACTGGACCTTCGGACAGGCCCATCACATCATGCAGCCGGTTCCCTTTATCGAAGACGCCATGTTCAACCCGATCACGATCATGACCGGTCTGGTCTTTGTCGTGCGCGACTTTGCGCAGCGTGAAATGGGTCACAAAATCCTGCTTGTCATGGCCATGGCGATCGGCTGGTCCTTTTATTATGCCTATCCGCCCATAGCGATTGCGTCTGCGGCAGCCTATGCCATCTCGGAAACCGTTGACTGGTCCTTGTTCACTTTCACCAAGTTCAGACTTTCAACGCGGGTCTGGGTATCGTCCGCCTTGGCCAGCCCGATAGACACAGTTGTCTTCCTCTATGGCGCAAGCTTTACCGACCCGACCCAGTTTTCGGTGTGGAATGTGATCTTCATGATCATCGGCAAAATGATCGGCGCCACGATCATATTCTACCTGCTGCGAAAGCGCGAAAACGCCAATGATCCGAGCCTTGCCACAGCCGCCGACACGTAAACCCTAAACGGCCACCAGACCCTTGATATGCGGATGCGGCTCATAACCGGTCAGCGTAAAGTCCTCAAACTCCCAACCATATAGATCGCTCTTATCCGGGTTTAGCGCCATTTGCGGCAAGGCACGGGGCGCGCGGCTAAGCTGCAATTCGGCCTGTTCCAAATGATTGAGATACAAGTGTGCGTCACCAAATGTGTGCACAAATTCGCCCGGCTCCAGCCCCGTTGCCCGCGCGAGCATCAGCGTGAGCAAGGCATAGGAGGCAATATTAAACGGCACGCCCAGAAACACATCCGCCGAGCGCTGATAAAGCTGGCAGGACAGCTTCCCTTCCATTACCGAAAACTGGAACAGGCAGTGACACGGCGGCAGCGCCATATCATTGACATCGGCAGGGTTCCACGCCGACACAATAAGCCGCCGCGAGTTCGGATTGGTCTTTATCTCATTCAATAGCCAGTCAATCTGATCAATCACACCGCCGTCCGGCGTGGCCCAGCTTCGCCACTGTTTGCCATAGACCGGCCCAAGATCGCCGCTGTCATCGGCCCATTCATCCCATATCCGCACGCCATTATCCTGTAAGTAGCGCACATTCGTATCGCCCTTGAGAAACCATAACAGCTCGTAGATGATCGACTTCAGATGCAGCTTCTTCGTCGTTACCATTGGAAAGCCTGCGCCAAGATCAAACCGCAACTGGCGACCAAATACCGCCCGTGTTCCCGTTCCCGTCCGGTCACCGCGTTCGACGCCATTATCCATTATGTCTCTAAGCAGATCGAGATATTGCTGCACGTCAGATTTCCTTGCGACTCATCTGGCGGCGAATATCACGCGTCTGCTCCACGGGTTCAAGTCGCCAAGCACCATGGAAAAGCAATTCCAGTGTTAATTTTATCTTGCCGCGATTAGCCAAAACAGAATGTGCCGCCTAACGGCACTTAAAACTCTTTGTGCAATGGTCCGCTTCAGACGTGACGTTTTGCGTCTATCAAAGGGAAATTTGCGATGTTGTCGAACCGAAACCTATTCAGGCTCAAGGCCTACCAAGAAGAATCGTCTGGAAATGTCGCCATCATCGCGGCGCTGGCAACCATTCCGATCTTGTCCGTTATGGGTCTTGCGATTGATTGGCAATTGCTCGCGAACAAGAAGTCACTCGCACAAACTTCTCTTGATTCCACGCTTATCTCTGCGGCCCTTGACCGCCGCAATGGCGTGCCGATCGAAGAAGCTCAGCAAAATGCAATCCAAAGCTTTGATGCCCTCTCCAAAACAAATGATCCCAATATTCAGTGCGGCAGTCTCAATTTGGTTTTCGATTCTACCAAAGACGAGATTAGCGGAAGTGTGAATTGCACCCAGCCAACCACGCTCTCTTCGATTTTCGGTCGGGAAGAGGTTTCTTTCTCAATCGAGTCCGGAGCAGCTTACGGGGTCAACGCGGTTGATGTCGCCTTCGTGTTCGACCTATCCACTTCCATGAACTTTGGTGGCCGTCTGCCCGCGCTCAAAAACTCGGCCACTGAAGCCGTTGACATCCTGCTTTCATCTGACGAGAACACCGCAAATACGAGAATTGCAATCTCGACCTACACGCATGGCATCAATGCCGGTCCGTTTTTTGACCAAGTTGTAGACTTCATCCCGCGCGATGGTCAGGTTTTAAACAGTGAAACTGTCGGGAATGAATATGATGAACTGGTTGGCCGTGTCTTGTTCGAACGAGGCCGGCGCAATAATCGCCGGTTCTGGAATTACGAGACCACGAATATGGTTGACGACTTCTCGGCTCGTGCCTTTTACAGTCCTCGATGCGTCTACCAGCGCAGAGGGCCACTCGCTTACACCGATGATGCGCCGGTTTCGCTAAGCCGGAACCCTGCACATAACGACACCTTCCTGACCGTTGGTCACCCAATATGGAATTATGGGTCCAACACCGGCGAAACACGTCAGGAATTTCGTGCAAAGGCGCGCGGCGAAGATCGTGTTCACCAGCAGAACCGGTTTGTGCGACTGGCTTCCCAATACACACCGCGTCATTCAACCCTCAGCCAGACTGGCAACAGACAACGCAATAATGTTGTACCAAGCGAACAGACACTGGGCGGGGGCGCACTCATCACCGGCTCGCGCTTTCGTGGCGGGATAACAGCGGGTCTGGACACACACCTTGAAAACTGCCGCGACGATAGTGAACCCGTCCCCCTGACAGACGACGCAGACGCCCTGAAGACCTTCATCAGGGATATGGAAGCAGGTGGAGGGACCGCCGGACATCTGGGCATCGCTTGGGGCTGGTATATGCTCTCCCCAAAATGGCGGAATATCTGGCCATCCGAATCCCGGCCCCTGGAATATGACGCACCAGAAACGACCAAAGCGCTCGTTATCATGACGGACGGTGCGTTCAACACAGCTCATCCACTTGATCCGGAGACGTCCACCGAGATGGCCGCCGCCTATTGCGACAATATTAAGCGCGATACCAATATCAGCATTTTTACAATCGCCTTCAATGTTCCTCCAAACACGGACACGGTGGCTGCAACAGGTCAATCAATCCTCGATTATTGCGCGACAAACGATAACTTTGCCTTTTCGGCCGAAAACCCGGAAGAACTCACGCGCGCTTATCAGGAAATTGCTGCAACGATCTCCGATCTACGCATAAGCCAATAAACGCGGCAGCGCCAACGCCCTTGCCAAGACCATATCAGGCCGATCGGAGTTTTTTCTCCGGTCGGCCTTTTCATTTATCCATACCTACATTATCTTGTTATCGTTCTCCGGAACTATGGTGATAAACCCTTGCGTAATAAGCGGCTCGGACCCGGGGGCGGTACCCGGCGGCTCCACCAATCTTCCTGTCATGGGATTTGGGGCCGAAATAGTATCGACGGACGTCTAAAGGCTATGGATTTTACCCGTTTGAGCTACGTTAGAAGCTCACTCAACAATAGTTGCTAATGACAACTTTGCTGAAGGTGAACTCCTCGCTGCGTAAGC
Source organism: uncultured Hyphomonadaceae bacterium (assembly GCA_938011445.1). Classification (GTDB taxonomy): domain Bacteria; phylum Pseudomonadota; class Alphaproteobacteria; order Caulobacterales; family Hyphomonadaceae; genus CALLCD01. The sequence goes on along the minus strand of CALLUH010000126.1, from coordinate 86 downwards.
AGTGCGGATTTACCGCTTTTAACTCCTAAGGCATCAGCGCCTTAGGCGGGGTCCGGAGGCACCTGGCAACAGAAGCCTTCACTTTT
>CALLUH010000125.1 GCA_938011445.1 uncultured Hyphomonadaceae bacterium | reverse complement strand
CTCAGGTTTCGCGGCATGTTGGCTTATACATCCGGCAGCACGGGGCGGCCCAAGGGCATTCGCCGCGCGGTCGATCTCTCTGCACCCGACCCATATGAGACCTTTAAGGGCCTTGCATCAGCAGTATTGCAGCTCAAACCGGGCGACCGTTTCTATACCGCCGCCCCGCTCTATCACAGCGCGCCCAATGCCTTGTCCACTTTTTGTATGGCAGCGGGCTATGCAGAAATCCATATCGCGCCGAAATTCGATCCTGAAGGGTTTCTCTCAGATGTCGAACGGTTTGGCATTACCCATTGCTATATCGTTCCGACCATGATGGTGCGGCTGTTGAAATTGCCCCAAAACGTGCGCGAAAAATATGACACGTCGAGTTTGCGTTTTGGTATCTCGACTGGCTCGGCATGGCCACGCGAGGTCAAGCAGGCGATGATTGACTGGTTCGGGCCGATTTTCCATGAGTCCTATGGCGCAAGCGAGATCGGCTTTATCACTTTGATCTCGTCCGAAGAATCGCTGCGCAAACCCGGCTCGGTCGGCAAGATACTGCCCGGCGGCTCAATCAAGATATTGGACGAGGACCAGAACGAACTCCCCGTCGGCGAAGCGGGCGCGATCTATGTTGACCTGCCGCAGTTTGGCGATTTTACCTATTCCAATACTGATGGCGATATCAAAGGCCAACGCTTCGGAAAGCACGCAACGGTTGGCGATATCGGTTATCTGGATGCGGATGATTATCTTTATATCAGTGACCGGAAGAAAGATATGATCATTTCCGGCGGGGCGAATATCTTCCCGGCCGAGATCGAGGCGGCATTGATCGAGATGGAACAGGTTTTTGATTGCGCCATATTTGGCGGTCCGCATACGGAATTTGGTGAAGAAGTGATTGCGGCGGTGCAACTGGTTGACGGGCAATCTCTCTCGCTTGAACAGATGCACGCCTTTCTGGAGGGCAAGATTGCGCGCTTCAAACTGCCCCGCAAGCTCGACATTCACGCCCAATTGCCACGCGAGGATAGCGGGAAAATTTTCAAACAAAGACTGCGCGCGCCTTATTGGGACGAGACGGGCCGGAAGATCTGAAGCGGGCCCTATTCTTCAGGCTTGCCGAACAGGTCAAGCTGGTTCGGATCCAGCTTTTTCCGGCGGCGCTTTTTGGTGCGGCCTGCGCGGAAATAGAGATCATCGGTATGATCCAGCTTTGGCTCTGCTTCGGCCTTTAGCACCGGTGATCCACCGTCTTCTGCCCCCTTGTCCGAAAGCATTTTCCAATAGCTCACAGCAAGCACAAGATCTCCTTGGGCGTTTTCATAGCGCTGGACAAAGCCTGCACTGACGCCGGCATCTGCCAGAGCGTCGAGACTGTCACGCTCTTGAGGCGACAGAGTGAGCCATTCCGTTTCAAGGCGCTTGATGTGATGGTCTGTAAGCGGACAGAGCCGGACCGCATCCGCCTTGCTACGCGCGGCGGGTTCTGGTGCAGCGAGTGCAGCGCGGGCACTCTGGGCGATCGGATAAAGCAAGCTCATGGCGCATCCAACAGGTCAGTGGGCACATCCGCGCCATGAAGCTGGGCATACATCAGCCGCCGCGTGGCAAGACGCGCAAAGCGCAGCGTCATGGCTTTTCGGCGCGCCGCGGCGAGCCTGTCAATCTCCGGCTCGCGCAGAATGGCTCCGCCAAACTTGTCCGCAATGATCAGCCCGGCCGATTGCGGGATCAGATCTTGGGGAAAGTCATGGCCCACGGCGAAATAGAACTGGTCGCAAAAGGGTTTGTATTCATGCCATTTATTGTCCGATTTGAAATCCGCCACAGAGGATTTGATCTCCACAATACACACCTCCCCTTTTGGCCCAAGCGCGCAGATATCGGCCCGCCGCGAATTAACGAGCGTCATTTCCATTACGCTGACGAAATTGAACCGCTGCAAGACGCGGGTGACACCGACCGCAATGTCAGCGGCGATTGACCGAGAGTGCGCGTCATCCATAAGCCAGATCGTTCCTGATGTGTTCTTTTCTCCGCCCACGATTTACCGCACAGGCGTATCCGGTCAAGCATGATCTATAAAAACTGAAACTTTTTGCACGCGAACGCGCCCGACATACTGTCAGCCCGACCTATCGCGCGCGTGACCAGATCGCCAAAGGGTCGAAGACGCCTTTGTCCGCTGCCCTTTGCAAAGCGTCGAGTTGGCTCGAGATCGAGTTTTCCTGCATGTGCGGCGCACCGCTATAAAGCGCCTCATCAAGCCGGACGATACGTTCGAACAGGGCCTCGGCATTGTCTACAAGCTCAAGAAACCTAACCGGCAAGCCACTGCCTGTCTGGGCCGACACTTCCAGCGCAGGACAATCGCGATAGAGGCGGTACTTCTTGGCAAACGCCTCTTCGCGCGGCATATCGCCATCGCGCACGGCGCGCTGCATGACAAGCCAGGACGCAGCTTGCATTAGCCGCGTGGTTAGTTCCATGCTCCATGATGTGTAAGTCAGCCTCGCCTCACGCGGAAGCTCTTTGGAGAGCGTGCGACCTGGCCCATCAAGATAGCTCGCCGTCTCTTCGACCAGCGCCATGCCTTCGGTGAAAACCCGCTCGAACACTTTCCCCCCGGCAAACGCTGCAAGAAATTCCGTATCCGATTCTGACGGTAGATTTGACGACATAATGTTCATTTACCTGCTGGCCTTACATACACAGTTAATGGGTAACTGTTTTTCATAGATTAATGTGAGTTAAAAAACGCAGCTGCCGCCGAGCGATGTGCGCGCTTCTTCTCCAGTTCGCGCTCGCAAGCGGCAATATCATCTTTCAACTCTGCGATCCGGACCACAAGCTCGTCTTCGGAAAACGCCTCCAAATCAATTGATTCAGAACGTTTTTTCTGTGGCTCCTCGGGCATTGGCTCGTGTCCTTTCGCATTGCCGCTTTGAAGCATATAACATGCCAAAACTGGCATTAATATAAAAGAGAAAGCACAGAAAATGAGTGAGAAGATGCAAGCGGTTATAATCGAAGCGGACGCGCCTCTACATTTGGGCACTGTGGCGCGACCCCAGATCGGCGAGAGCGAGGTTCTGATCCGTGTCGCTGCGAGCGGGCTCAACCGCGCCGACTTGTTACAACGGGCGGGCATGTATCCGCCGCCCGCTGGTGCCTCTGACATTATGGGGCTCGAATGCGCCGGCGAAATTGCAGAAATTGGCGCTGGCGTGACGGGATGGCAGATCGGCGACAGGGTGTGCGCGCTTCTGGCAGGTGGGGGCTATGGAGAATATGCCAGTGTTGATGCGGGGTCGTTGCTGCCGATACCAGAGGGAATGGACTATATCTCGGCCGCCTGTCTGCCCGAGGCGATGATGACGGTGTGGGCAAATGTCTATGATCGGTGCAGCTTTCAGCCCGGTGAGGCGTTTCTTATTCATGGCGGCACCAGCGGCATTGGCGTCATGGCGATCCAGATGGCGCGCGTCTACGGCGCTAGTGCGATCTATGCGACGGCTGGCTCGGACAAAAAATGCGACAAGATCATGGAACTTGGCGGCACGCGGGCGGTCAATTACCGCAGGGAAGATTTTGAAACGGCCATCACAGCGGTGGGCGGCGCTGATGTTATCCTCGATATGGTGGGTGCCGATTATGTCCAAAAGAATATCTCGGTTGCCAAGATCAATGGCCGGATTGTCAACATAGCCTATATGAATGGCCCGAAGATGGAGCTGAACCTCTTACCGCTGATGCTAAAACGGCTGGTGCTGACGGGCACAACATTGCGCGCGCGCAGCGCCAGCGAAAAGGCACGTATCCGCAAAGGGGTCGAGGCGGGCTTCTGGAGTGCGGTCCAAACAGGCCAGATCAAACCTGTGCTAGATACGGCGTTCCCGGCGGCCAAAGCGGAAGCGGCCCATGCCATGATGACCAAGGGCGGACATATTGGTAAGATCGTGCTTGAGTGGAGCTAGGTCTGGCCAATCGGGCGGGGTCCATCCGTGGCACGTCCCTGCCCTTGCCTTTCGCAGGCTGATAAACCACTGCCGATCGCACATTCTGGCACATCGGGCCAAATACCTGCCCGATATGTTGTAAGCGATACACCATCACGGTCATATTCTTAAGGTTCTGGCAGACTTGCCAGCGCTTTGAAGTGCAAAAACGATACACTTTGGCCCAGCCCTGTACGAACAGGTTTGTATCATTGAGACCGATTTTGGTATCAATTTTGGGATGGTGGATTTTCAGACTTATTTTCCATAAAAACAACCCAAAAAAATATATATAAATCAGCGCCATAGAAAATTCCCCTATCAGGAGAAGTTCAGGCGCATTCTGGCACAGTTTTCGCTTATTAGGCGAGCGTCGTTCTTTCGGGGGAGGGCAAAATAAAAAAAGCTCCGAGCAGAACAAAAACTAAGCCAATGAGTTATATACAGAAAGAATAGAAGTCATGAACCCAAGATTACCAGCAGAAGCAGATCCTCAGGAGCGGGAAGCTGTTCTGAACCTCGTCGAACTGTCAGACGTAACCCATACCGCCATTAATGATGGCGACTGGGATGATCCGAGCACCTGGGAAGGTGGCCGGGTACCGGGCAATGATGCACGCGTACACATCCCCGAAGACGTAACCGTCACATATGACAGCACGAGCGATGCCAGCATCTTTACTATCCGCGTCGATGGCGATCTGGAATTTGCAACCGACCAGGATACCAATCTTCTGGTCGATACACTCGTTGTAACAGACACGGGTAAGCTCGAAATCGGCACCGAAGACAATCCACTTGACCCACAATATAGTGCCGACATCGTCATCGCCAATAATGGCGATATTGATGTCAGCTGGGATCCCCAGCTTCTCTCACGCGGCATTGTCAGCCTCGGCGAAGTGAAGCTGAGCGGTAATGATCCTTTGACATGGAGCAAGGTCGAAGTTGATCCGCTCGAAGGTGACACAACGATTACGCTCGAAGGGGCCCGCGAATGGCAAGTTGGCGATACGATTGTTATTGCCGGCACTCATAAGCAGGGCTTCGATGCGATCGACGGCAGCAGAGTTGATAGTGATGACTTTCTTGGCACACAGGATGAAGAAGTTGTTATCACTGCCGTCAATGGAAATGAGATCAGCTTTGAGCCGCCCCTGGAATATAACCATGACACCCCCTCCCCAGACCTGAAAACGGTTGTGACCAATCAGAGCCGGAACATCACGATCTCCAGTGAAGACGGCGATGCGACACCAATCCACCAGCGTGGACACGTCACCATTCTGCACAATGATGATGTCGATATTCGCTATGTCGAGCTGAACGATCTTGGCCGGACGGACAAATCAGAGCCCGCCGTTGACATTGATGATGTTGGCCGCGTGCGTCCTAACAGCAATATTCAGAGCCGTGACCCGTTAACGGTTCGCGATACGGGCCTGACCGATCAAGACAATCCAATTGATCTGATCGGTAATGCCGTGAACGGATCAGCCGGTTTTGGTATCGTGCAGGACAATGCCAATGCGCATTTTGCCTATAATGTCGTGTTTGACGTGTTCGGCGCATCTTTTGTTTCCGCCGGACAAAATGATCTAGGCAGTTGGCACCGTAATGTCGCCGTGAAAACCGAAGGCGCAGGCTTTGGTGAAGAGTCGACACGAGACAATGTAGATATCCAATCCGGCGATATTGGCCGTAACGGAGATGGCTTCTTCTTCTCGAGCCGACTGGTTGATTCAACCGAGAACATTGCGGCGAACACGACGCAAGGTTTCACATATATCTCTCACGCCCGTGAGGAACTCATTGCTACAGAAAATCTGGACAATGGCGCCTTTGCTCATGGCGCAGAAACCGTAAATGGCAACCAGACTTACATTACCGAGTTTCGCGATAATGAAGCGTTCGGTAATCAGGTTGCCTTCACCACTTCGCGCCATCAGAACGCACAAGGCAGCGATATCCGTAATAGTGTTGAGAACTTTTTGGCTTGGGAAGTTGCAAGCGGTATCGAGTCATTCTACTCCTCTCATTATACCTTCACCAATACTCGGATTATTGGCACTGACTCTGAGCTGCCCAATAGTGGCCCAACCCGTGGTATTCAATTTGGTAACAGAGTTTCTGATTGGACATTGAACGGTATTATCTTCGAAAATCTCGACTTGGCTGGAGAGCTTTCTTCACTGGAAAATGGTGAAGCCAGAACCGCGGTCGATGCTCGCTTCGGAAACAACATTATCGACGCAGTGCTCCGCAATGTGCGAAATAATTTCGAGAATGTGCCAGAAGAGGGCACGACATTCCTCAATTCCAGTGATCTGGTCGCGGGACGTCTGGCTGTTCAATATGTCGAGCCGCTGGTCGCAGAGTTCGGCGAAGACGTAAACATTGACTGGATCAAAGTCGATTCGGTTGGTGTTATAAATCGCGCTCTACAGTTCGATCGGCCTGTTCTGGAGTGGAGTGAAATCGTAAACATACTCCGTACTGAAGGGTACTACACTGATCAAGATGGTAACAATGTGTTCCTCTTCCGTGAAGTAACAGAAGATCGGGCAACGGAGGAACAGCTCCAAATCATCACACCGGTGACGCTGAACCTGTCAGACGCCCAGCTGAGAAATCTGCGTGCTATTGACAATGGTGACATCGAGCTTGGTGGACCTGGCCCTGATGTCAGCAATGAACGTGTCCGGACCGGACAGGACGACGATCTTGTTGTCGATGTTCTTGCCAATGACAGTGATCCTGATGGCGGCCGGATCTGGATAGATGGTCTTGTCCAGCCTGATCATGGTGAAGTCTTTTTGCAGGATGATGGCACGGTTCTTTACCGCCCGGATTTCCACTTTGAAGGCACCGACCAGTTTAGCTACTGGGTGCGTGACGA
>CALLUH010000124.1 GCA_938011445.1 uncultured Hyphomonadaceae bacterium | reverse complement strand
ACCTTGATGCTCGGCTGCGAGCGCGCCCGCCCCGAGGACCAGCTCGTCACATAAAACCAGACATCGCCATGGGTCGCCGAGCGCGGAGCCTTATCGGTCGCCTGCGTTGCCGCAAAGCACACCTTGTCCCCGTTCACATCTGACGAAAACACCGCCCAGTCCTTAAACCGCGCAATCGCCGTCGGATTGGCCAGCGCCTCCCCGCAAAGGGCCAAAGCCCCGAGCATCAGCGCCGCAATCCGTACCCCGTCAAAACCCATGATTCTCATGTCCAATTCCCGCAAGCTATCGACCCCGTCTTATACGGTAATTATGGCCAAGAGTATAAGGCCAAATCGCGACCAAAGCCCAATTTCCGCGCGAAAAAAGCAGTTCCGGCTAGCCCTTGCGCGGCACACCCATCTGCTCCAGCCGCCATTCGAGCATATCAATCCGGTCTTGTCCGAAAAATGGCTCGCCATCGACCACCATAAGCGGCACCCCCCAATGCCCGCCTGCCGCTTGCGCCGCTTCATTCTCGACGATAAGCGCTTCCATCCGGTCCGTCTCCGCCTCGATTTTCGCGTCCAGCACCGCCAGATCAAACCCTGCCCTCGCCACGGCATCGGCCAAAACCGTCCCCGTCGTCCAAGGCTGGCCCGACCAGATCACGCTCGACACCTCGTCCATAAACGCCCATCCCGCCTCGTGGCCCTCCTCGCACGCCGCTACGCCCAGCCGCGTCAACCGGTGGATATAGGGCTGCTCGTCGGCAATCTTGCGCGTCGTCATATCCTGCACCACAGGGTCGGGCTGCAACATGCCAAAGGGCAGCTCCAAATACTGCGCCACCCGCATAATATCGCGGATTAGATAACTCACCCACTGCTCGGGCGCATTGGCGAAAAAGTCCGGCGTGCGAATAGCAATCGGATAAACTGGCCGAGGCCGAACCCGCGCCTCCCACTTAGACGACAACCCGCGCAGCCGCTTGGTCGCAAAATACGAATAAGGACTACGAAACGACCAGAACACATCAATATTTTTCATGGCACGAAGAGTGCCACAAGTTTAACAGGCTGTCAGCACCAATATCAGCGCCGATCAAGAACCGGCACGGCACGCCCGTTCACAACAGCAAATCCGCCGCAAAGAACGCGAAAAAACCACCCACAAAATATGCGACACAGGCCGCCCATAATATGACCCCGCCCAAACGCCGCATCCGTGAACACGCACGCGCTTGCTTGGGATCAACAGGACACGGCGCATTGCGCGTCGCCCATCTGGCCCAGATGGCACCCCCAAGCATGACACCGGCAAGCAAGAACAACTCCCCCTTATGTGCCGTCAGCCACACATAGCCCGGCACGTTCGACACCAGCCCAGCCATTACCGCTCCCGCCCCGATGGTCACAAGCAAAGCTGGCAACGCACAGCAGAGCAAGGTCGAAACGCTCGCAAACAAGGCGAGCATCGGCGCGACCGTCTCACGCAGGATCAGACGCATGATCGCCTCCAAGGATGTGCGCGCCGCGATGAATGGCTTTGGCCCGATAGCCCGAGCGCACAACAACACGGCTAATCTCGGCATCATCCATTACGGCCTCCGGCATGAGCACGAGATTGAGTGTTTTGCTATCGAGATCGACATAAACCGCCGCCACATCATCGCGCCGCCCAAACGTCTTGTTCATGGCCTTCGCGCAAAAATCGCAAACAGCCCCAAGCACCTCCACCACGACGGCCTCCCCGCCAGCCTCCAGCCCAGCTTCGATCTCTGGGGTAAGAGACAACTGAACCGCCGCTTCGGCGCCGTGCCCGTCATGCTCTCCCGCCTCGCCAGCATGGTCATGCCCATCATGGTTCACATGGTTTTGCCCAAATGCCACCGGCGTAAAAGCCATAGCGGCGCTCATTAAAATTATGCGGATCATCTCATGATCTCCTAATGTCAAAATCTGTAAGTAAAATTTACAAGGGGTTCGTTGTCGGTAATCGACCAGCCAAGTTCCAAAAGCGCAGCGCCCTTGAAAAACCGGATAAGCGGCGTCACCCCGATCTCGTCTTCATTGTTCGGCCTGTGATCAACCTCAACCATCAGCCATGTGTGCAAATCGCCCGTATCCCCTTCATAGGGTGCAAAGCCGAGCCGAGCCGCCTGAACAAAATTGTCGCCGACATCACCCGCCTCAAGATAGCGAACACGATATGACGTAAACAGCCGTCTCGTCTCCCAATCTGCAAGTGCGCCAATAAAGCCCGAGGCGTTCGAGCCGCCCATTGCTCCATCAATCGCCGTTGCAATGCCAGCCCCGCCAATCGCATAGAGATTGGCTTGGTAATTCTCTCCAAACCAGCGCTTCGCAAGATAGGTGGCCTGAACGCCGTTAAACACGAAGTCCTGCTGCCGGTCCCATTCAGAGCGTGCGCCCAGAGACCATTTCGGTGTCAGCGTATAATGAACCCAGAGCGCAGTGCTCTGACGGTCAGTCTCTTCGATAACAGTCCAGGCATCGGGATATGAAACGGGACGCGCCAAAGCTGGTGTGACCATCCATACCGATACGGCTGCCATCGCGAAAATACATCGCCTCATGGCAAAATTCTTTCAATGAAAAGAGGAAAAACTCAGTTCAGGAAAGAGGTCTCGGTGGCGGAGGATCGAGCGGTAAGGTCGCCTGAAACAGGTCTGCCCTTACCCAAATTCTCACAATGTCAGACATTGCCGGACCACCCATATCGGCTTTGGAAAAAACAGCCGGAGAGATCGCATGACAGCCCTGACAGTTCTCTGAGCCATCACACCCGTCTGGACAGTGATTTGACTGCCCCTCTGGCATATCATGTTCCATCTTGGTGTCCGCGCTCATATGACCATGACCGGACATATCGTGCATCATCATCTGTGCTGGCGCGGAAAGTTCGTCCATGCCCGCTGCATGGGCGCAAATATTTGGCGTGTTAAACGACAAGGCAATCAGCAGAAAAAGACTTGCAATCAGCCTCATTTCTTGCGCCCCCCGAGCACGCCGACAAGCTCCTCGACTTTGGCCCGCCGCACCTCAAGACTCGACCCCGCCAGCGCATCTTCGACACACGTTCCAAGATGATCGTCAAGAATAACACCCTCAAGCCCGCCAAGCGCAGATTTGATCGCCTGCACCTGCCGCACAACATCAATGCAATAGCGATCTTCCTCCACCATCCGCGCAATACCGCGCACCTGCCCCTCAATACGGGCAAGGCGCTTCATCGCCACAGTCTTGGTATCCGGCTTCATTTTTATACCCTATAGGGGTATCGAAAACAAGTCAAACAAATAGGCCTGCCAACCACCAGCGACCACCCCCCATTGGCATTTCCCCCGTTTCGCGGCATCACACCCTTATGAAAGTAAATGACACACTCCGCGCCATGCTCGATTCGGTTGGGCTTGGCCTGCCAGACCTCTCCTTGCCGGATATGTCGGGCCTTTCCACCCAGCAAATCGCCCAGCGCCTGCGCGCCAGCTTCTTCCGCGCCAGCCGCGCCATCGAGACCGATGCGCCGGAGCTCGCCGATGTCTCCCCCCTCATTGTCGATGGCGCAGACGGCCCGCTTCCTGCCCGCCTCTACACCCCGCTCGGCGCTGGCCTCGGGCCGGGCGCAGCCATGGTCTATTTCCATGGCGGCGGCTTCGTCGTCGGCGATCTTGACAGCCATGACATGATTGCCCGCCGCCTGGCCCACGCCTCCCGCGCCCGCATCATCTCGATTGACTACCGCCTCGCGCCGGAACACAAATTCCCCGCCGCCCATGAAGACGCCCTCGCCGCTTGGCACTGGATTATTGACCGCGCCCCAGAGCTGAACATCGACCCGGATCGCTCAGCCATAGCCGGAGACAGCGCAGGCGGAAACCTCGCCGCCTCGCTCTGTCAGGACATGCTGCGCACAGACGGCCCCCTGCCCGCCTTCCAGCTCTTGCTCTACCCGCTGGTTCAATTCATGGACATCCGCACAAAGAAGATGCCGCTGCAAGAAAGCGGTTTTTTCCTCTCGCCCGCTTTGTTCGACTATTTCCGCGACGCTTATCTCGGCTCTATCGAGGAGCGCAGCCATGTCCGCATGAGCCCGCTATTTGCGCCCGATGAAGACTTTGCCGGCCTGCCCCCCGCCCACATCATCACCTGTGGCTGGGACCCGCTCGGTGATGAAGGTCGCGCTTATGCCGATAAACTATCCGCACACGGCGTTCCTGCAACCATCAAGGATTACCCCAATATGGTCCACGGCTTCCTAAACCTCACCGCCGTCTCCAAACAGGCCAGAGACGCGCTACAGACCACGGGCGAAATCGTCGGCCGCGCCCTTGGAAGCCTAGACTAATGGTGTGGGACCAGACCATGCCCCCCGCCCTGCCGATCAGCGAGATCGCCGATGCCTTTGCCGACCCTGTTCAGCCTGCGGACTTTCCAAAAGCCCTCCTGCGCTATCGCAACCAGCGCTGGGCCAAAGAGCTTGGCATGGACAAACTGAGCGATGCAGACTGGGCCGAGCGCTTCACCCGCTTCCCGCCCCTGCCCGCAAACCTTCCCGAACCACTCGCCATGCGCTATCACGGCCACCAGTTCGGCCACTATAATCCCGAGCTTGGCGACGGGCGCGGCTTCCTCTACGCCCAGTTCCAGCTCAAATCCGGTCAGCCCGTCGAGCTTGGCACGAAGGGCACAGGCCAAACCCCATGGTCACGCCGTGGCGATGGCCGCCTCACGCTCAAAGGCGGCGTCCGCGAAGTCCTCGCCGCCCGCTATCTCGAAGCCTTGGGCGTCAAAACCTCAAAGCTTTTCTCTCTCGTTGAAACCGGCGAGGAGCTACAACGCGGCGACGAACCCAGCCCCACCCGATCCGCCGTCATGGTCCGCCTGTCTGAAACCCATATCCGCTTTGGCACTTTCCAACGCGCCATGGCCTTGGGAGAAACCGAAAACCTCGCCCGCCTCGTGGACCATTGCGTCAAGCATTATCATCCTGATGCGGAAGACCCCGACATGGCCCGCCAAGCGGCCGCCCTGCTTTACCGCATCGCGCAAGCCGTCGGAAAAATGATTGGCAAATGGATGGCCGCAGGCTTCGTCCACGGCGTGATGAACACGGACAATTTCAACATTACAGGCGAAACGTTTGACTTCGGCCCCTATCGCTTTTTGCCCGTAAGCGATCCGAATTTTACCGCCGCCTATTTTGACGAACAAGGGCTTTACCGCTTTGGCCGCCAGCCCGCCCAAGGATTATGGGCCCTCCAGCAGCTCGCCGCCGCCTTGTCCCCACTTGCCGAAGTGGACGATTTAACAGAGTCCCTTTCGGTC
>CALLUH010000123.1 GCA_938011445.1 uncultured Hyphomonadaceae bacterium | reverse complement strand
TTCGGGATAGTAGACGCGCAGAATTTCCGGCAATAGGCAGACAAAGACAAGATAGACCGCGCCAATGGTTGTCAGCCGTGTGAGGACATAATCAATATAGGCAGCCGTGTTCTTGCCCGGGCGAATGCCGGGGATGAAGCCGCCATGCTTGCGCAGATTGTCAGCCGTCTCTTCGGGATTAAATGTGATCGAAGTGTAGAAAAAGGTGAAGAAGGCGATCATCAGACCATAAGAGATAATAAAGCCCGGCGAGCCTTGGCCGAAATTGATCGCGAGCCATTGTAAGACGCTGCCCCACGCTGTGGTTGCGCCGCCGGATGTCGCCGCGCCGCCGCTAAAGCCGATCGCGGTGGTTGGCAGCAGCAGGATAGCAGAAGCGAAGATGGGCGGGATCACGCCGGATGTGTTCAGCTTGAGCGGCAAGAAAGAGGTTTGCCCCTGCATGACCTGATTACCCTGCTGGCGCTTTGGATACTGGATCTGGAGCCGCCGCTGGGAACGCTCGATGAAGACCATGAACAAGACAAGCGCGATGACGAGCGCAGCAATGACAATGATGAAGACGACATTGGTGGAGTTGCCTTGCGCCTGACTGAGCAGGTTTACAATCGCTTTCGGCATTTCGGCGATGATGCCTGCGAAAATAATCAGCGAGATGCCATTGCCGATGCCGCGCGCGGTGACTTGTTCGCCAAGCCACATCAGGAAGATCGTGCCGCCCGTCAGGGTGACAACCGAGGTCAGGATAAAGAACCAGCTCGGCACATTGTCGAGGCTAAGCGCTTGCAGGCCCACGGAGATGCCGAAGGACTGGACGAGGGCAAAGCCGACGGTGAGATAACGGGTATACTGGTTGATTTGCTGGCGTCCGGTCTCGCCCTCTTTTTTGAGCGCGGACAGGGTTGGCGACGCCGAGGTCATCATCTGGATGATAATCGAGGCGGTGATATAGGGCATCACGTTGAGCGCGAAGATGCCCATACGCTCAACGGCGCCGCCGGAGAACATATTCATATTGCCGAGAATGCCGCTTGCCTGCCCTTCAAAGAACTGGCGATAGGCAACCGGATCGAGCGCGGGCACAGGGATGAATGTGCCAAGCCGGTAGAGCAGCAGGATGCCGAGCGTAAACAGGATCCGCTTTTGTAGTTCCTTGGCCTTCGAGAAAGTCTCGAAATTTATATTACGAGCCATTTGTTCGGCTGCTGATGCCACGCGCGAATCCTCCAAAAATGGGTTCGCCGCCAAGATCGGCGGCGAAAGGGGTTTTGTGAAGGGGGTAAGCTGATTTTTTCCGCAAAAATTATGCGGACGCTTCCGCCTTCATTCCCGTTACGGTGACGCTGCCGCCCGCTTTTTCAATCTGTTCGATCGCAGCTTTGGACGCGCCGGTCACTGTAATTTTGACGTTTTTCGGCGCATCGCCTTTGGCCAGCAGACGCACACCGTCTTTTGCGCGGCGGACAACACCGGCGGCGACCAAAGTCTCTTCGGTGACATTCGACGCGTCAATTTTGCCAGCTTCGAGCGCTTCGCCAAGCTTACGCAGATTGAGCCATGCAAAGGTTTTCGCGTTGGGCTTTTTGAAGCCGCGCTTTGGCAGACGCATATAGATCGGCATCTGGCCGCCTTCAAACCCGTTCAGAGCGACACCTGAGCGCGCCTTTTGACCTTTGACACCGCGACCTGCGGTCTTGCCCGTGCCAGAGCCGACACCGCGACCAACGCGCTTGCGATTGCTGGTCGATCCAGCGGCGGGGGATAATTCGTTCAGTTTCATGTTTCTGACTTCCAAAGCATATCAAGAACACCCGTAAGCGGGTCTTAAGCTCTATTCTTCGACGACCTCGACCATATGGGCCACTTTGCGGATCATGCCGCGCACGGACGGGGTGTCTTCAAGTGTGCGGGTCCGGCCGATTTTGTTCAGCCCGAGCCCGACAAGGGTTGCTCTCTGGCTGGCTTCGCGCCGGATCGGGCTGCCGGTCTGGCGCACGGTGACAGTTTTCTTCGCCATGATTAACTCCCTTAAGCCGTTTCGACCATGCCAGCTTCGGACGCGCCATCATCGCGACGGCCAACGACATCCTGCACTTTGAGGCCACGCTTGGAGGCGACCGAACGCGGACTTGCCTGCGCTTTGAGGGCATCAAAAGTGGCGCGGACCATATTGTATGGATTGGACGAGCCGATTGACTTGCCGACCACATCCTGAATGCCGATCACTTCCATGACCGCCCGCATCGGACCACCGGCAATCACGCCCGTTCCCGGAGGGGCTGCGCGGAGGACGACTTTGCCAGCGCCCCAACGGCCACGGCCATCATGGTGCAGCGTGCGGCCTTCACGAAGCGGGATGCGCACAAGATTGCGCTTGGCCTCTTCGGTGGCCTTGCGGATCGCTTCGGGGACTTCACGGGCCTTGCCCTTGCCAAAGCCTGCGCGGCCTTTTCCATCGCCAACGACGACGAGCGCTGCAAAACCGAAATTCTTACCGCCCTTTACCGTTTTGGCGACGCGATTGATGCCGACAAGCTTGTCTACAAATTCGCTCTGCTCTTCGTCACGGCGATTGTCGCGACCACGCCCGCGTCCGCGTCCACGGCCACCGCCGTCGCGTCCACCGCCGCCTTGTCCTTGTTGTTCTGCCATGACAGCCTCCTAGAACTTCAGGCCGCCCTCGCGGGCCGCCTCTGCCAGAGCTTTCACCCGGCCATGAAAAATGTAACCACCCCGATCGAAGACAACATCTTCAACACCGGCCTTGGTGGCGCGCTCGGCCAGCAATTTGCCGACCGCAGCTGCGGCTGCCGCGTCGCCACCATTTGGTGTGGATTTGCGGAAATCAGCTTCCAGCGTCGATGCAGATGCGAGGGTCAACCCCTTCACATCGTCAATGATCTGGGCTGAAATATTCTTGTGCGAGCGGGCAACAGACAGGCGCGGGCGGCCATTGGCCAGCTTTTTGAGCCGTGTCCGGTTGCGCTGTGCGCGGCGAAGGATTTTTTCTCGTGTCGTTTTCATGACTTACTTCTTCTTGCCTTCCTTACGGCGGACAAACTCGCCCTGATAACGCACGCCTTTGCCTTTATAAGGCTCCGGCGGACGGTATTTGCGGATTTCGGCCGCGACCTGCCCGACGACTTGCTTGTCGATCCCCGTGACGACGACTTCGGTTGGCTTGGCGACCGTGACCGTGATGCCTTCGGGCACTTTGTGGATGACATCATGGGAGAAGCCAAGCGCAAGTTTGAGATCCTTGCCCTGCATCTGCGCACGATAGCCAACACCGACCAGCTCAAGGGTTTTGGAGAAGCCCTCGCTGACGCCGTGGACCATATTGGCCGCGTTCGCCCGTGCTGTGCCCCACTGGGTGCGGGTCAGCCCGTCCAGCGCTTCGGCAAAGGTCATTTTCTTGCGGCCCTTGGCGTCATTATCCTTCATCTTCTGCTCTGCAGCAGCGCGAAGGTCAGGACGCGGATCAATCACCAGTTCGCCGTCAGCCATGCTTGGCTGCACAAGCTCGGAGAGCGTCATGGACAGCGCCCCCTTGGAGCCTTTGGCCTCAATGGTTTGACCGCTTACGGACACAGTGGTTCCGCCGGGGACGGGGATCGGGAGTTTGCCAATACGTGACATTGTTCAGCGCTCCTAGAATACGCGGCAGATGATTTCGCCGCCGACATTTTCTGTCCGCGCCACATTGTCAGACATAACGCCCTTGGATGTGGAGAGGATGGAAATGCCAAGTCCGTTGCGGACCAGCGGGATATCACCAACCGATGAATAGACACGGCGACCGGGCTTGGAGATGCGTTTGATCTCCTGGATGACCGGCGCGCCATCATAATATTTCAGTTCAATCTCGATTTCGCGATGACCGTCTTTCTCGATCTCCGCAAAGCCGCGAATATAGCCTTCCGTTTGCAACACATCGAGCACGCGCATGCGCATTTTCGAGGAAGGTGTTGCGACCTTCGTGCTACCGCGCATCTGCGCGTTCCGAATACGTGTGAGCATATCGCCAACAGGATCAGAAATGTTCATGTGTTCACTCCCCTACCAGCTCGACTTCACAAGGCCGGGCACTTTGCCCAAAGACCCAAGCTCACGCAGCGCAATCCGCGACATGCGCATTTTGCGATAATAGCCACGCGGACGGCCCGTCACTTCGCACCGATTGCGAACCCGGTTTGCCGCAGAATTGCGCGGCAGTTCGGCCAGTTTCAGACGCGCTGCGAAACGCTCTTCCAGAGGCAGATCCTCATTCATTGCAATCTCTTTGAGCGCGGCCCGCTTGGCAGCATATCGTGCCACCAGCTTCTTACGCTTCTCGTTCTTTTCAATTGCGCTTTTCTTCGCCATGGTTTGGTTCCTATCCGCGCTTAAGTCCGAAACGGGAAGCCACATGCGCTGAGCAGGGCTTTCGCTTCTTCATTTGTCGTTGCCGTGGTGCAGACGATAATGTCCATACCGCGCATTGCGTCTACTTCGTCATAATTGATTTCCGGAAACACGATGTGTTCCTTGATGCCCATGGCGAAATTGCCCGCGCCATCAAAGCTCCTGCCGTTCAGCCCGCGAAAATCCTTCACGCGCGGCAGGGCAATTGTGGTCAGACGGTCGAGAAATTCGAACATCTGGTCACGGCGGAGCGTCACTTTCGCCCCGATCGTCATGCCTTCGCGCAGCTTGAAGCCGGCAATGGATTTGCGCGCTTTGGTCGGCACAGGCTTCTGACCGGCAATCCGCTCAAGTTCGGCCAGAGCCGACTTGATCTTCTTGCTGTCAGAGACCGCTTCGCCAACGCCCATATTGATCACGACCTTATCGAGCTTGGGCACTTTCATCTCGTTTGAATACGAGAACTGCTCTTTGAGCATACCGCGAATTTCTTCGTGATATTTCGTCTTCAAACGCGGGACGTAATTATCTGTATTAGCCATCGATCGACTCTCCGGAACGCTTGGCATAGCGGGTCTTGCGCCCGTGCTCGTCAATTTTGAACCCGACACGGACGGCTTTGCCATCGCGCGGATCGACATGGGCGACATTTGAGGCATCAATCGGCGCTTCAAATGTCTTGATCCCGCCCTGGGGGTCAGCCTGTGTCGGCTTGGCATGACGCTTGACGACGTTCACCCCTTGCACGACCACGCGGCCAGTGTCAGTTACGACACGCAAGACCTGTCCGGTCTTGCCTTTGTCGCGGCCGGTGAGCACGATGACGCGATCACCTGTTTTCACTTTGGCAGCCATGATTACAGCACCTCCGGCGCGAGCGAGATGATCTTCATATGGTTCTTGCCACGCAGTTCGCGAGGAACTGGCCCGAAGATCCGTGTGCCGATCGGCTCGTTATTCGTGTTGATCAGAACCGCCGCATTGGTGTCAAACCGGATGGTCGAACCGTCTGGGCGGTTGATGTCTTTGGCAACGCGCACCACAACGGCGCGCCGGACATCACCCTTTTTAACGCGGCCGGTCGGAATCGCTTCCTTAATCGACACCACGATAACATCTCCGACGGACGCATAACGACGCCCTGCCCCGCCCAGCACCTTAATGCACTGGACACGGCGCGCACCGGAATTGTCGGCAACGCGGAGATTGGATTGCATCTGGATCATGTGTCAGCCTCCGCACCCGTGGTGCTGGTCATCAGCTCCCAACGTTTCAGCTTGGAGCGCGGGGCACATTCGATGATGGACACCGTCTTGCCGACCTCGGCCATATTGGCTTCGTCATGGGCGTGATACTTTTTGGTACGACGCACAATCTTTTTCAGGAGCGGGTGCAGGAATGTCCGCGAGACGCGCACGATCACTGTCTTATCCTGCTTGGTGGAGACCACCACACCTTCCATAATACGCTTTGGCATATTGTTCTCCTAGCCTTCGCTGGCTTTCTCGCGCAGAACCGTGCGGATCCGGGCGATGCTTCGGCGCACTTCACGGACGCGGCTGGTCTTTTCCAGCTGGTTCGTGGCTTGCTGGAAGCGCAGGTTGAATTGTTCTTTTTTCAGCTGGGAAAGATCTTCCTTGAGCTGATCGACTGACTTGCTCCGCACGTCAGCGGCTTTCATCGCTTTTGCCATGACTTAAACCCCTTCCATACGTTTGACGACTTTGCACTTGATCGGCAGCTTTGCCGCGCCGAGCCGCAGCGCTTCACGCGCAACTTCTTCGGACACGCCGTCAATCTCGAACAGGATGCGGCCAGGCTTAACGCGGGCGACCCAGCGGTCGGTCGAGCCTTTACCCTTACCCATCCGAACTTCAATTGGCTTGGCAGAGACTGGCACATCCGGAAAAACGCGGATCCAGACCTTGCCCTGACGCTTCATGAAGCGGGTGATTGCGCGACGTGTCGCCTCGATCTGGCGGGCGGTAACGCGTTCAGGCTCAAGCGCTTTGAGACCATAGGTTCCGAAGGTCAGCGTGAAACCGCCCTTGGCCTTGCCGCTGATCTTGCCTTTGAAGGCTTTGCGGAATTTTGTACGTTTTGGCTGAAGCATTTAACTAGGCTCCCGCATTTCTGGCGCCAGCGCCTTGCTGGTCACGCTGGCTGGTGGAACGTGCGCGCGACTGGCCGGAAGATTCCAGCTTCTTGTCTTGCGCCATTGGATCATGCTCCATGATCTCGCCTTTATAGACCCAGACCTTGATGCCGATAATGCCATAAGTGGTCAGCGCTTCGGCTGTGCCATAGTCGATGTCTGCGCGTAGCGTGTGCAGCGGCACCGAGCCTTCGGCATATTGCTCTGTGCGCGCAATCTCTGCGCCGCCAAGACGGCCTGCGACCATGATGCGGACACCGAGCGCGCCAAGACGGGTGGCCGATTGGAGCGAGCGTTTCATGGTACGGCGGAACGAGGCCCGACGCTCAAGCTGGCGGGCAATGTCTTCGGCGACGAGTGTTGCGTCGATCTCGGGCTTGCGCACTTCGACGAGGTTGACGAAAATTTCGTCACTGACGCGCTTGGAGAGATCCTTGCGCAGCGCTTCGATGTCAGCGCCCTTTTTGCCGATGACCAGTCCCGGACGTGCGGTGTGAATGGTGATGCGGCACTTTTTGTGCGGACGCTCGATGATGATACGCGAAATGCCAGCCTGTTTGAGCTTTTCGCGGATATATTTCTCGATGGCGAGATCTTCGTGCAGCAGACGGCCATAGTCGGCGCTGTCTGCATACCAGCGGCTGTCCCATGTCCGGTTGATGCCGAGGCGAAGCCCGATTGGATTTACCTTCTGACCCATTATGCGGCCTCCTCAAGAGATGCAGACGTATCGGTCAGCACGATGGTGAGCTGTGAAAATGGTTTGTGAATGCGTGCGGCGCGGCCACGGGCCCGGGCGCGGATACGCTTCATGACAAGGTTCTTGCCGACATGGGCCTGCGAGACAACAAGACTATCAATGTCGAGCCCATGATTGTTCTCGGCATTGGCGATCGCGCTCTGCAGCGCCTTGCGGACATCTGCGGCGTGACGCTTGGGCGAGAACTGAAGCTCATTGAGCGCTTTCTCGACGGACAGGCCGCGAATTTGCTGGGCGAGCAGGTTCAGCTTTTGCGGGCTGATCCGGAGCATGCGCAATACGGCGCGCGCCTCATTCGGCGCCTGCTTTGGTGGGGACTTCGGCTTACCCATCTCTACTTCCTCCGCGCCTTCTTGTCGGCACCATGCCCGTAATAGGAACGGGTTGGCGCAAACTCACCGAGCTTGTGGCCGACCATTTCCTCGGAAATTGTTACCGGAATGAACTTGTTGCCATTGTGGACCTGAAAATTGAGGCCGACAAATTGCGGCAGGATCGTCGAGCGGCGTGACCATGTTTTGATCACTTCGCGCTTGGTCGATTCCTTGGCGGCTGCGGCTTTCTTCAAGAGGTAGCCGTCTACAAACGGCCCTTTCCATGTGGAGCGTGGCATTTTGTGGCTCCCCTATCGCTTAGCGTTACGACGACGAATGATCAGACGATCGGTCGACTTGTTTTTACGGGTTTTCGGTCCGCGCGTTTTCTTACCCCATGGCGTCACCGGATGACGACCACCAGAGGACTTCCCCTCGCCACCGCCATGGGGGTGATCGACAGGGTTCATAACCACACCGCGAACAGAGGGGCGCTTGCCCTTCCAACGGTTCCGGCCAGCTTTCGACATGACCTGGTTCATATTGTCCGGATTGGACACAGCGCCCACGGTCGCCAGGCAGCGGTCAAGCACCATGCGAAGCTCGCCCGAGGAGAGCTTGATTTGGGCATAGCCGCCATCGCGTCCGACAAGCTGGGCATAAGAGCCAGCCGAGCGGATCATCTGGGCACCTTTTTCGGGCTTCAGCTCGATATTGTGAATGATCGTACCGACCGGGATGTTTTTCAGCGGAAGCGTATTGCCCGGCTTGATGTCTGCGGTCTT
>CALLUH010000122.1 GCA_938011445.1 uncultured Hyphomonadaceae bacterium | reverse complement strand
CCGTCTTCGCCTTCCCAGGTCATGGTCAGCTTGCCTTTGCCGGGCACGAGGAAGTCGGTGGCTTTGTACTGGTCACCAAAAGCGTGACGGCCAATGACGACAGGCTGGGTCCAGCCGGGCACAAGGCGCGGCACATTCGAGATCACAATCGGCTCGCGGAAGACAACGCCGCCCAAAATATTGCGGATGGTGCCGTTCGGGCTTTTCCACATCTGCTTGAGGTTGAACTCTTCAACGCGCTGCTCGTCTGGCGTGATCGTGGCGCATTTGACGGCGACGCCGAACTCCTTGGTGGCGTGAGCGGCATCATGGGTGATCTGGTCGTCGGTTTTGTCGCGGGCTTCTATGCCGAGATCGAAATATTTCAGGTCCACATCGAGATAGGGGTGGATCAGTTCGTCTTTGATCATCTGCCAGATGATGCGGGTCATCTCGTCCCCATCCATCTCCACGATGGGGTTTTCTACCTTGATCTTCGCCATGAGCGGTTTTCCTTGTTTCCATTGCGTTGCAGGGGCTATAGCAGAGTGTGCGGAGAGGTCAAAAGGGCTGGTGGTGAAACAGGTTAGTTTCTGCCTAGCGCTCGTGTTTGGGTTTGACGCGCTCGGGGGTTTTGCGGCAGGGGAGCGAATATGACTGATCTTCCTGACATGGCCCCCGCAATCCTTCTGCACACACCCCAGCTTGGCGAGAATATCGGTTCGGCGGCGCGGGTGATGCGCAATTTCGGGCTGACCGATTTGCGATTGATCGCCCCGCGCGATGGTTGGCCCAATCCGGCCGCCGATACATTGTCGGCAGGCGCGTTCGAGGCGGGGGTGACGGTTAGCGTGCATGAGGGGCTGGAAAGCGCACTGTCGGGGCTGAGCTATATCTATGCGACCACGGCCCGCCCGCGCGGCATGGAAAAGCCCGTGGTGGGCGGCATGGCGGCGGCTGAAAGGCTCAAGGGACGCGGTGAGGGCGGGCTTGGCCAGGGCGGGGTGATGTTTGGCGGGGAGTCGAGCGGGCTTGCCAATGAGGCGGTGGCGCTATGTGACGGCATTCTGACCTATCCGGTGGCGGCGGGCTTTACTTCGCTCAATCTCTCCATGGCGGTCGGCATGTTCGCCCATGCATGGGGCGCGGTTGTGGATGCAAGCGAACCTGCGGCGCGGGCAGACACTGTGGGCGGGGTCGGCGCACCGGCGTCTCGCGAGGATTTGCTGCGCATGTATGAGCATTTCGAGGGTGAACTGGAACGGGCGGGCTATTTCTATCCGCCTGAGAAAACACCGGTGATGAAGCAGAATTTGCGCGCGGCCTTTGCCCGGGGTGACTGGACCTTGCAGGAAGTACGCACCTTTCGCGGCGCAGTCAAAGCGCTGGCGCTCGGGCGCGGTAAAGCGCGGATTATGCGGGACGAAGATTAAGGTGCGCTGTCGTCGTCAGGCTCGTTCCAATGCATGTCATGGGCCCCCTCATCATAGCCATTGCGGCGCCCCCAAACGAGCGCAGCGGTCAACCCTCCGCCGATCAGGATTGAGAGCACCACGCCGCCAACAAGCGCAGCCCAGCCATGGCCAGACATGCCCGCATCAAATGCACCCGTCATTCGCAGCACATAATAGATAAGCGCGATAAAGACACCAAGGCCGAGGCATATATAGAGCCAGGCCGGGCTTTTCTTCGGGGACGTTTTCATGAGCATAGCACTCCGGCGACTTGGGAGAGGCTATCATGGTGTCGCCAGGAGCGATAGTCTTGATCGCGCGCGCTTTGTGACGCTTGATCCGGACTTTCGAGAAATAACGATGGCGGGATCGGGCGCGGACAGGTAAGAGGCCGCATGGAGGAGGAGCGTCCCCGCCATCGTTAAATCGACAATAGTACAGCGCGTCGGAACCTCATCCGAACACTGTGTTCATGCTCTGGTCATCTGCCGCTTTTCCTCGGAACCAGCTTGCAGATACAGGTAATCATCCTGCCCGAAGGGGCCAAAGTGTTGTCAGAAAATGGAGAAAATAGCGATGACGGGAACACGGTTTAGTTGAGGAACCGCAGGAGGGAGGAGCATCCCGTCATCGCTTGATTTGGGGTATAGAACACTGCTTCGGAACCTTATCCGAACACTGCGTTCATGCGCCGCTCATTTACATGACCAAAGTGTAAATATCGCGGCTACCAATCGGCCAGATGGACGCCCTTGACCTCCTCATCGCAATCGGCTTTAAGCGCGGAACTATATGGGTCGGTGCGGAACCGCCATTGCAATCGTGGACGCGAATAAGCGCTGTCCACCGGTCCGCGTCAAAAATGAGGTATTACCATGTCACGTCGCCACAGCGCGAAGTACAAGATCGACCGCCGCGTCGGTGAAAACATTTGGGGCCGCCCCAAATCCCCCGTAAACAAACGTCCAACCAAGCCCGGCCAGCACGGTCAGGGCCGCCGTCAGAAAGTCTCTGACTATGGGATGCAGCTCATGGCCAAGCAGAAGCTGAAATTCCATTATGGCGACATTACCGAAAAACAGTTCCGCAAAACCTATGACGAGGCGGTGCGCCGGAAAGGCAATACGGCGGAAAACCTGATCGGCCTGCTTGAGAGCCGTCTGGACGCATTTGTCTACCGTTCGAAATTCGTGCCGACCATTTTTGCCGCACGCCAATTCGTAAATCACGGCCATGTGCTTGTTAATGGTGTCAAAACAAATATCGCATCCTGCCGCCTGAAACCCGGCGATGTGGTGCAGGTACGTGAGAAATCGCGCAATATGGCCCTCGTGCTCGAAGCGCTTGGCTCGGCTGAACGCGATCTGCCCGAATATATCGAGGTTGATCCGAAAGCGATGACGGCGACCTATGTGCGTATTCCCGAACTGTCGGATGTGCCCTATGCGGTCAAGATGGAGCCAGCCCAAGTGGTGGAATATTACTCCTCATAAGCCTTGGTGCTCTTGTAAAATTTCCGGAAAGCCGTTTGAGTTCGCTCGGACGGCTTTTCTAATTCGAGGACAAAGAATGACACAACCCAGCATTAAATCTGTGCGCAAGGCGCTGATTGCGAGCCCAGGCGAAAAGTTCAAATTGAAGGAGCGCCCGACGCGCCATCGCGAAATTTTCGATGATAAGGAAGAGGCGCGGGCAAGCCTTGCGGAAGACGCTGCACAGATCAATGAGCTTCAGGACAGGCTTTATGGCGAAAGCCAGCGCTCGCTACTGGTTGTGTTGCAAGGCATGGATACATCCGGCAAAAGCGGGGTGATCCGCAATGTGTTCGCGCTGACCTCGCCGCTGGGGATGCAGGTGCGTGCGTTCAAAGCGCCGTCCAAGACCGAGCTTGCGCATGATTATCTCTGGCGCATCCATGACGCCGTCCCGCGCAAGGGCATGATCGGGATATTTGATCGCTCCCATTATGAAGATGTGCTGGTGGTCAAAGTCCGCGAGTTTGCGTCAAAAGCGGCGATCAAGCAGCGCTACAAACAGATCAATGCGTTCGAGAAAATGCTGACCGAAAATGGTGTCGTCATCGTCAAATGCATGCTCAACATCTCCCATGAGACCCAAGGCGAGCGGCTGCTCTCTCGGCTTGAAGAACCGCACAAGCGTTGGAAGTTCAACCCCGGCGATCTCGAAGACCGCAAATTATGGCCGGGCTTCATGGACGCCTATGAGACGGCGGTGAATGAATGCTCCACGGAACATGCGCCTTGGTATATCGTCCCGTC
>CALLUH010000121.1 GCA_938011445.1 uncultured Hyphomonadaceae bacterium | reverse complement strand
CGGTTTGAGCTGCAATACTGCTGATGCAAGGCCCTTAAAGGTCTCATATGGGTCGGGTGCAGAGAGATCGACCGCGCGGCGAATGCCCTTGGGCCGCCCCGTGCTGCCGGATGTATAAGCCAACATGCCGCGAAACCTGAGCGGCTCCACATTAAGCGGGGTAGCCTCTGCCAGCAGCGCCTCAAGGTCTTTTTGCCCCTGAGCGAGCGCCTCATCAACCCCATAAGCCCGGACAGTCTCCGCAGGCGTGCGAACCGCCAGAACCGGCACCTCCAAGCCATCTTCGCCCGTCAGTTTCGCCGTTAGATCGGAATGCCCGATCAATACTTTCGCGCCCGCATCTTCCAAAATCTGCGCAATCTCGGCCGGTGCGCCATGCCAATTCAGTGTCACGAAATACGCACCCAGATGACGGCACGCCTCGATCACTTCCAGATAGGCGACATCATTGCGCATCAGGACCGCAACCGCATCATCCTCGCCTACGCCAAAGCCTGCCAACACGCTCGCAAGTCGCTTTGCGCGATCATAAAATGCGTCCGGGCCCGTCTTGCGGCCAGCAAAGTAAATCGAATGGCTCATCCAAATCCCCGTTCTGTTCCAGACGGAAGATTAGAGCATCAAGCCGGTTTCGAACAGGGCGCGGATAACCGGCTCCTAGAGGAAGTCTTTCACGCCGCTTGCATTGAGAAATTCGCCAAGCCCGTCTGCATCGCCGAGCTTCTCGACAGCCTTTTTCACGACACGATAGGATTTGGCCGCATAGCGCTGGATGGTCTGCTCAAAGACCCCATCGTCAAGCTCGACACTGACGTGCTTTTTGCGAGCCGAGAGCGCGTCAGAATTGGCCTTCGCCCAAGGCAGATAAGTCTTGGCAATCTCGTCGCGGATCAGCGGCATCAAGGTTTCACGAACATCGTCAAGGCTCGCAAACGGCGCGCCCGGTGTCGGTGTTTCCATAAATTCGCACCACGCCACCGTGAAAGGTGCCCGGTCGCGTAACCAGTCGCCGGCGGTGGGATCAGACAACATCTGTTGAAGCTGTCCTGCCAGCGCGAAATCAGCCGAGCAGGGGCGTCCGCCAAAAATAAACAAATGCTTTTCCAGATGCGCTTCGAACAGGGTGATAAACCGTTCGAACGAGGTTTTGATAATATCCGCATTTGCGTCCGTAGCGCCAACAATGGCGAGTTTCTCGGCCATTTTCTCGATCACTGACGCTTTTGCTTCGCGCCGTTTGGCGGGCTGTTTGCCAGAGAGCAATTGTTCAAGCACGCGTATGGCAGCCGCTTCGCGGTCAGGGCTCTGGGACCAGCGATGATAGAACATGGCCTTGTTGAGCCATTCATCAGCATAGTCTTCGAGCAGCAGCGCAAGCGCCTGACACCCTGGATCATCGGGCACGGCTGACGGCGCGGCATGCTTTTTCTCCAGCGTTGCCAGCATATTGGTCGAATCCTGACTGGTCTTGCCATCCGGGCCGATCAGCAGCGGCACTGTGGGCAAAACCGCATGCCGGTTAAACTCTTCCTCAGTGGCTACCGAGCGAAGCACCCAGTCAAAATCGGCGTTCTTATAGCGCAGGAATGACCGTACTTTTAGCGAATAGGGCGATGTTTCGGTTCCGAACAGGCGATAACTCGTCATGATATGTTCCTAAAAACTCATAGCCCTACTAGGCGAGCATAGCGCGCTTGCCAAGCCTCCTTTGCTATTCGTGCAGGCTGGGGCTAGTGGTTAATCAGAACACTTCAGGAGTTGGACTTATATGCGGGTAATGCATGTTATGGCGGGCGCGCCAGAGGGCGGGGCGGAAAATATCATGCTCGAATCCGTCTGCGCTTTGGCGGGGGCGGGGCTTGAGCAATATGTTATCACGCGGCCAGACAACCAGTTCCGGCTCGATATGTTCGCAAGGGCTGGCATTGGCTATGGCACATGCAGCTTCAATCTGCGCTGGCCGTTCCCGACCCGCCGTAAGATCAAGGATGCGATCACCCGGTTCCAGCCTGATGTCATTGAATACTGGATGGGACGGGCCGGACAATTCGCCCCGGCCGAACACAGCGCCCGCTCGATCGGCTGGTATGGCGGCTATTACAAACGCGAACGCTTTGCCAATTGCGACTGGCATATCGGCCTGACCAAAGACCTCCTGCGCCATATCCGAGAGCAGGGCGTGGCTGAAGACCGCTCCCTTATCGTCCACACCTATGCCGATTTCGAAGACGCCAAACCTGCGGACCGGGCAAGCCTTGATACCCCCCAAGACGCCCCCGTCGCTTTGGCCCTTGCCAGACTGCACGAGAAAAAAGGCCTCGATACTTTATTGGACGCCACCAAAAAGACCCCGGGGCTTTATGTCTGGATTGCAGGGGACGGCCCGCTCGACGGTGCGCTGAAAGCCCAAGCCCAAGCGCTCGGCATTACAGACCGCGTGCGCTTTCTCGGCTGGCGCAATGATCGCGGCGCGCTTCTGGCCGCGTGCGATCTCGTTGCTTTCCCTTCGCGCTATGAACCCTTCGGCACTGTCACTGTAGACGCATGGGCTGCGGGCCGTCCGCTCGTCGCCGCAGATGCCGTTGGCCCTGCCGCCTATGTCGAAAATGGCGTCTCCGGTCTGCTCATCCCCAAAAATGACGATGAAGCCCTCGCCGAAGCCATGCAAAAAGTGATCGAAGGCACAACCCTCGCCGCCCAACTTGTTGCCGGAGGCCGCGCAGCCTACGAAGCCCAGTTTACCAAAGCCGTCTTCATCCGCGACTCCTTGGCGGCCTATCAACGCATCATCAACGCCGCTTCAGGCTAGGGCGCTGTGTAAACCGACACGCGGTAAATGTTCCTACAAGCCTATACCCGCACGCACACTACGCGCGTCATAATCCCTAATCAGGCGAAGTCCGAATTGCAATTCGCCGGTAATGGGCAAGCGGTTGCCCTTCCTCAGCGTAAGGATGGTTCTGAGGTTATGTTGAGGATGGGGAGATCCTTCGGAGCAGTGGGACTTTGAATAGAGATCAAAAGGGAAACAGGAATGAATATAATCAATGGCACGTCGGCTGACGAAACGCTGAACGGCACATCCGGCGCAGATACAATTCGCGGTCGCGGCGGAGAAGATACAATCAATGGCAGAGGCGGCAATGACACGCTTCTGGGCGGCGCGGGCGATGATACGCTCAATGGCGGCGGCGGGGCGGATGAACTTTCCGGGGGTGCGGGAAGTAATGTTCTCAATGGCGGCGCTGGAGATGATCTGATTGATATTCTGGATGCGGCAGGCGGCAATAATGATTTTGATACGGTCAATGGCGGCCGCGGCTCTGACACGGTGGCCCTGTCCTTTGCAAGCGGTGATCAGAATGATTACACATTCACCCGACTTGCCGATGGAACCGTGCGGGTTGACGAGGCCGGCAGTGACCGCTTTGCTATTTTAAGCGATGTCGAGTTCGTAAGCTTCCAAGCCTCTGGCGCAGCGGCGACAATCGAGGAAGCGATCAATGATGTTGCTGCTGATAACTCCACGACCGCCTCAATCGACATTAATGGCGGCTCTGTTCAAGGCAGCCTGATCGGCCGCGAAGATGCTGACGCATTCTCCTTTGAAGCGGTTGCGGGTCAAGAAATCAGCTTCACCACTGATATATCGGGCATCACAGGTGGCGGTCCGGGCGGTGTTCAGGCAACCGTCGGTTCGATTCTTGACGCCGAAGGGAACTTTGTCGTCGGCTTCACCGATCTCGACGGCACGTTCAATGTGCCCGCAGACGGGACCTATTTCTTCGTTATCGATGCCAGCCGGGGCCAATCGTTTGCTTCGAGTGGTGACTATACGATCACCGCTGAGATCATCGGAACCGGTCCTGCGCCAACCCCGGCGCCCGACGCCTCGATTGAGGGGACTGGGGGTGCTGACCTGCTGGCTGGAGACCGAGACGACAACACCATCCTCGGGTTTGGTGGACGCGACACGCTGATTGGCCGCGCGGGCGATGATACGCTCGATGGCGGCGGTGGTGCTGACACGCTTCGCGGCGGAAGTGGCGACGACGCGCTATTTGGCGGAGCGGGCGCAGATGAACTGTTTGGTGGTTCGGGCTCGGACGTCTTCGATGGCGGCAGCGGCAATGACACATTGCTCGGCGGCAGGGGCGTGGACGATCTGTTTGGCGGACGCGGCGACGACACCATTTCGGGCGGCGGCGGAAACGATACGCTCGACGGCGGCAGCGGTAATGATTTGCTCATCGGCGGCGGCGGTGCGGACACTTTCGTCTTCGAGTTTGGAGATACGGGCTTTAACCGCATCGAGGACTTTCAGGCGGGGAGAGATGTGATTGATCTCTTCACCTTGGGCTTCAACGATTTTGATGACCTCAACCTTGTCGAGGATAATGGCACTGTGTTCTTGTTCCTGAATGCAGATACCAGTATCGAATTGACCGGTATTTCAAACGTTGCTGACCTGTCAGCAGACGACTTTATTCTATAGGCGATCTTGAAGCTTTTGGATTTAATCCGAGACCAGATCAGGCCCGCTTCGGCGGGCCTGATTTTTGTTCAGAGGTCAGGGGCGGCTGTTTTCATTCGGTAAATCCCCTTTGTGCGCGCGTCTCATTGACGCTACACTTGGCCAAACCATAGGAGTTCGCCCATGTCCGCTGCCAATCAAGTTCCAACCCAATCGGGCTTTCACGCCAAATCAACCGCAAGCGAAGTGCTTGAAGGCAAAGACCTCTCCGGCAAAAATGCCATTGTCACGGGCGGATATTCGGGAATCGGGCTTGAGACCGTGCGTGCTCTTGCCGGAGCCGGGGCCAAAGTCACGGTGCCTGCGCGCCGTGTCGAGGCCGCTGAAGCTGCGCTTGGGGACGTTGCCGGAGATATTGAAATTGCCAGCATGGATCTTGGGGAATTGGCCACTGTTGAAAAATTCACCAATGACTATAACGCCACAAATCGCAAGCTCGATATTCTGATTAACAATGCGGGGATTATGGCCTGCCCTGAAACCCGTGTCGGCAATAATTGGGAAGCCCAGTTCGGCGTCAATCATCTGGGCCATATGGCGATGACGCTCGCGCTTGCGCCCAGCTTGCAACGGGCCGAACGTGCGCGTGTGGTGGCCCTG
>CALLUH010000120.1 GCA_938011445.1 uncultured Hyphomonadaceae bacterium | reverse complement strand
GACGCCCCGCCCATGGTCGCCTTTGTCTCCGAACCCTCATTGGGGGAAAGCGACAATACGGTCTTCTCATGGGAAGCCCGGGACGATTACGGCATTGACCGGCTCGAACTGGCCCTTCGCCTTGTCACCCCGCATCCGGATGCGCCAGATGAAGAACGCCGCGCGCCGGTGGAATTGCCCGGATCTGGCCTCAAAATGGCCGAGGCCGACGCCGCGCTTGATCTTGTACGCCACCCTTGGGCGGGCCTGCCGGTCATGGCCCGTCTGGTGGCCACAGATGGGGCAGGGCAGGAAGGCATGAGCGCGCCGTTTGAATTTGTCTTGCCCGAGAAGCTCCTCTTGCAAACGCTCGCCCAAGCCATTCAGGAAGCCCGCGTGACAGCCTTGCGTGAGCCGGGCGAGTACACGACAGACACTTGGATCAACCGGCTTGAAGGCGCCCCTGACGGCATCAAACGCGCCGACCGCATGCTCGAAGCCATCACCTTCGAGGGCCATCGTTTCTTTGACCAATATGGCCTCTACACCGCGCTTGTTACCGCGCGTGGCATATTCAAACATTCAAGCACTACCGAGGAAGCCGCGCGCACTGATGATCTCCTCTGGGCGGCGGTCCTGAAAGCGGAATATGGAAGCGCCGCGGACGCATTGGCAGCATTGCTCGCGGCGAAAAAAGCGCTCGAAGATGCTTTGCGCGACGGAGCTTCGGAAGAAGAAATTGCCCGCCTGACCGATGCGTTTCGGCAAGCGGCGGAAAACTATGTTCAGGCCAAGATCGCCGAAGCGATTGCCAATGGACTGCCCGAGGGCTCTAGTCAGGACGGGTTGGACAATGAGCAGGCTGGCGGCGGCGGTCCATCGGTGGGTCAGAACGGATTTGAGGAAATGCTCAATGCGCTCGAAGACCTGACCGAAACCGGCGCCTCCGATCAGGCGCGCCAGCTTCTTTCCGATATCACCAACATGCTTGAAAATCTTGAATTCCAGCAGGGCGACGGCTCCGGCGGCGATGGCTTTGCACTGCCGAGCGATGGCGAGGGCGAAGAGGGCGAGGAAAGTGCAGAGCAGCAGGAGCTTTCCGAACAGATCGAAGAGCTGGCCGAAGCTTTGCGGGAGCAGCGCGAATTGAATGATGAAACGCTCGAAGCGCGCAGGCAAGGCCGCGAACGTAATCTCGAAGAGGGAACCGGCGAGGCTTTGGCTGAGCGGCAAAGACAGCTTGGCGAAGCGCTAGATCAGCTGGCCGAGCAGGGCCAGGCGGGTGGGCCTGAGGGTGAGCAAACCAATCAAGGCGCTGGCGGTGAGGAGACGGGTGAAGAGCAGGGTGGCGGCGGTGTCGATCCCAATGCACTGGCCGAAGCACGCGATGCCCAGCGCCGCGCCGCTGATGCGCTTGAACAGGGGCAATTCAGCCGCGCCGAACGCAATCAGGCCCTTGCCACCGAGCGATTGCGGGATATTGCCGGCGAACTGGCGGGGCAACTCGACGCGCTCGGCGAAGGGGAAGAAGGCCAGCGCGGCGAGGTCGACCCGTTCGGTAATCCAATCGGCGGCGTAAATGATGGCACCGGCGTAAACGTGCCCGACAAATCGGAACGCCAAAGAGCGCTCGATATTCTCGAAGAGTTACGCCAGCGCTATGGTGAAACAGAAGATGAAGATGAGCGAAGCTATCTCGAACGTCTGCTCGACCGGTTCTAGTCTTTCTGCAATTCGGAGTATGACCTCACCTTATTGGTGATGGCAGCGCGCGGGCGCTCTGGAGGATTCGCCGTGGCAGTGCCCAGATAGATAAAACCCGCAATTCGTTCGCTCTGTTTTACCCCAAGAGCTTGATCAATTCCGGCATGGCAAGCGATCCATTCCGTGAGCCAAACGCCTGCCCATCCTGCGGAATTGGCCGCAAGCAATAGGTTCTGGCAAACAGCGCCAACGCACAGTTCCTGTTCCCAAACGGGCGTTTTATGTGTCGGGTCAGGCGAAGAGATCACGGCGATAACCACTGGTGCGCGAAGAGGGCGAGCCGCTTCCATCGCAAGGCATGCCGCATCGGCATCGGGCGTGTCGGCTTTATATAATTGCGCAATCTTCTGTCCAAAGCGCACGCGCTCATCGCCACTGAAACGGATAAATCGCCAAGGCTCCAGCCGCCTGTGATCGGGCACACGTGTCGCTACTTTGAGCAATTGCCAGATATCCTCCTCGGCAGGACCGGGCGCGCTAAGTGTATTTTTTCCCGCAGATCGCCGCAGGGCCAGCAATGCACGGGCCTGCGCGCTCGGTCGGGTGGCGAGCATTGGTGTGCCTATGGGCGGAGCAGGAGGAAAGCGTTCTGTCATCGCTCGGCTTTACGTCACCTTGACTTGAATTGTCCAGATTCAGCTTGACAGGTAAACACTGTTCACTATTTAATCAATGTGTTCAATCTATAAGTCATGGTCCCGCCCGATGAGCCTTCCAACTGAAACCGAGCCAACCCCGGCCCAGAGGCGTCATTCAAAGATACGTCAGATGATCCTGTCTGTTGCTGACCGTGTTTTTACCCGTGACGGCGAGGCGGGTCTTTCAATCCGTAAATTGGCAGAGGAAATCGACTATTCCCCGGGCGCAATCTACAAATATTTCGACTCCAAACAGGCGCTTTTAGACGAGCTAAAGGAAATGTTCTTCGAGCGCTTGCTGGAGGAATTGCCGGTATTTGATGAAAATTCGGGGGACTATACCGAATTTGCCAAACAGAGCATCGAAACCTATATCCGTCTGGCGCTGGATGCCCCCCATCACTACGAAACCGCTTTTGCCGGAAGCGCAGAGGCTAAGTCTGTTACGCTGGACATAGCGGCTGCCAGTGCCAAAGAGCGCGCTTTTTTCGGCCTCTATGACATGATCCAGAAAGGTATTGAACGCGGCGCTTTCCAATCCGATCTGGATGCCCTCCACACCGCAAAATCAATATGGGCCGCAAGCCATGGCCTCGTAATGCTGATGATCCATTTTCCGAATTTCGAGAACGTTTTTGAAATGGGTCCGGGCAGGTCCCAAGCGGCTGATATGGGCATGCCGAACGCGATAATAAGTCGCCATGTCGATCTTCTGATCCGTGGTATTGGCCCATGACCCAGACAGGTGATCCAATGACGAAACGACATGTCCGCGAAAAACGCCCGACCGCTGCCAAGGGTGGTTTGTTTCTAATTGCCTTGATTGTTTTGGTCGGCCTCCTCGTACTTGTGGCCCTGACCCAGCGCTCATCGGAGGCACCATTCATTCCGCAAGCTGCTCCTGACGCTTTGCAGGTAAGCGTATTGGCGATCGAGCTAAGCGAGACCCTGACATTAGAGGAAAGTTTCTCTGGTCTGGTCGTTGCGCGCCGGACCAGTCGGCTTGGTTTCCCCGCAGGTGGGCGCGTGATTAATGTAGATGTCGATATTGGGGACCGTGTTTCCGCCGGTCAGCCGCTTGGCAGGCTCGACACCCGTAATTTGCAAGCGCAACTTGCCGCCGCCGAAGCCAGCATGGCCGAAGCACGCGCCAATTATAGGCTTAGCCGAACCGTTGTCGATCGCCAGACCAAATTGTTTGAACGCGGCCACGTCGCCCAGCAGCGCGTTGATGAGGCGACTGCGCAAGCTTCAGCCGCTGCTGCCCGTATCGAAGCTGCGAGCGCGCAAGCCGATGCTCTGAAAGTTGCCATTGATCTCTCCGTCATCCGGGCTCCCTTTTCAGGCATGGTAACAGACCGGATGATTGATGAAGGCGCGATTGCGGTGCCCGGTGCCCCGATATTGGAACTGGTCGAAACGAGTAAGCTTGAAGCGCGCATCGGATTGCCCGCTGAAAATGCGGCTGATCTCGAAAAGGGGCAGATCGTTGAGCTTATTTCCGATCGTGGACCTGTCGCTGCAAAACTGCGCTCGACAACAGGTGTCGTCGATCAGACCCAACGCACGGTCATGGCGATTTTTGATATTAAAATGCCTGAAACCGTAAATACCGGGGCGATTGTCCGGCTGTCGCTTGACCGCACGGTGGATGAACGCGGGGTTTGGCTTCCGGTATCAGCGCTCACCGAGGCAGCCCGCGGATTATGGTCGGTCTATGTCGCAGTCCCCGAAGCTGGCGGCTGGACAGCGCAGCCCCAATTGGTCGAAATCGTTCAGACCGAAGGTCAGCGCGTTTTTGTGCGCGGCACGGTGCGCGATGGTGACAAGATCATTATCGACGGTCTGGGACGCCTTGTGCCCGGCCAGCCGGTTAGTCCTGTGGAGACAAGATCCACCCTCGCCATAGCTCATGAGAATGAGGGTTAGCGCAATGTGGGGCAGTTTCTTCTATCGCCTCCCGCGCCTGACGGTTCTGGCCATACTGGTCGCGCTTGCAGGTGGATTGGGAGCAATGCTGACGCTAGGTCGTCAGGAAGATCCTACACTGGTCGAGCGTTTTGGCTTTGTGCTGACCACGCTACCAGGGGCCGATGCTGAACGGATTGAAGCACTGGTCACCGAGCCGATTGAAAACATGCTCCGTGAATTGCCGGAGATTGACGAGCTCGAATCTGTCTCGCGGGCCAATGTCTCGCAAGTCCAGATCAATTTGTCTGAAGACCTCAATGCTAGCGAAGTGGACAATGCGTGGAACCTGATCCGCCAGCAGGTCGAAGCGGCGCGGGCGGACCTGCCGACCGGCGCAAGTGTGCCAGAAACCGAGCGGCTCTTTATCGGTGCCGCAACTTTTCTAGTGGCGCTTGTCTGGGATGATGACAGGCCGGTGGAAGCTTCTGTCATGGGCCGTCTGGCCGAAAATCTGCGCGACGACTTCCAGAATTTAGCTGGCACCGAAGAGGTGCGCGTTTTCGGCGCGCCGAGCGAAGAGATACGCGTTGTGCTCGACAGTGACGCTCTGGCCGCTGCCGGTCTCTCGCCCGGACAAGCCGCTGCGATCATCTCCTCTGCCGATGCGCGCGTGCCGGCCGGTCAGCTCCGAACGGGCGAGCGGGATTTCAATCTCGAAGTCGGCGGCGCATTTGACTCCATCAGCCGTATCCGCGCCGCGCCACTTACTCAACGGGCGGACGGGACCGCGCTCCGCCTTGGTGACATCGCCGAAGTTCAAAAAGGTCTGGTCGATCCCGCCCGCGTGCTCAATCTCACCGATGGCAAGCGCTCTATTCTGGTTGGCGCCTACATCCAGACCAATCAGCGGGTCGATTTATGGGCTGTTCAGGCCAGAGAGATAGCCGCTGAATTCAGCGAGATGGCACCAGCCGGCATCGAAGTGCGGACCATGTTCGATCAGTCAAGCTATACCGAGGCGCGACTT
The DNA here is from genome assembly GCA_938011445.1 of uncultured Hyphomonadaceae bacterium. GTDB lineage: Bacteria > Pseudomonadota > Alphaproteobacteria > Caulobacterales > Hyphomonadaceae > CALLCD01. The sequence continues at coordinate 5,403 of CALLUH010000120.1, read as the reverse complement.
GGCGGGTTGGCACAAAATCTGGCGTTCTCCGCGCTGATCGTATTCGGCGTTCTGTTCTTCCTGATGGGCTGGCGCTCGGCGATTATCGTCGGAATGGCTTTGCCGCTGACCGTGTGTCTCGTGCTGATCCTGTTTAACATGTTCGGCATTCCGCTTCATCAAATGTCCGTCACCGGGCTTGTTATCTCGCTTGGTCTGTTGATCGACAATGCGATTGTCGTCGTCGATGAATATGACCAGAAGCGCAATTCGGGCGTCTCGGTGCCCGATGCGATTAACCGCTCGCTCAAACACCTTGTCGCCCCGCTCGGCGCGTCAACGCTCACCACAGCGCTCGCCTTTGTGCCGATTGCGCTTTTGCCGGGCAGTGCAGGCGAGTTTGTGGGCATGATTGGCACTTCGGTCATCTTCTCGGTTTGCTCCTCCTTTCTGATCGCCATGACGGTGATCCCTGCAATTGCCGGTCGGTTCGACATGGGCAGCCGGACCTCGCGCCCGCGCCGATGGTGGCGCGATGGTTTGGTTATTGATTGGGTAAGCGACGGCTATCGCTGGACCATCGGCCTTGTCCTGAGGTTTCCGCCCATTGGTCTTCTTCTCGGAATCATTCCGGCGCTTATTGGCGGCTATCTTGGCTCCACGCTGCCAAGCCAGTTCTTCCCGCAAACCGATCGCGACCAGATGCAAGTCGAGGTCACGCTCGCTGCTGAAGCGTCAATTGCGGAAACCGTGCGTGTGACCGAACGGGCAACCGAATTGCTCCTCGCAGAAGAGGGCGTTGAGGGCATCAACTGGACGATTGGTGAAGAAGGACCTCGGGTCTATTACAACTCCTTCTCGACCGCGCGCGGCGTAACAAGTTTTGCCAATGGCTTCTTGCAACTTGACCATCCCAAGCGCGCCCGTCAGATCGTCGCCAGCCTGCAAGCCAAAGTCCGTCGGGAATTCCCCGATGCGCAATTTCTGATCCTGCCCTTCGAACAAGGCCCGCCTGTCAATGCCCCGGTGGAGCTTCGGATTGCCGGAAATGATCTTGGCCAGCTAAACATGCTGGGCAACCAGTTGCGGGGCATTCTCGCCCGCTCGCCGGGGGTCACTTATACAAAATCCAGCCTGCAAACGGGCTCACCCACATTCACCTTCGACCTTGATGAAGCTGCCACGGCCTTGGCGGGCACCCGGTTTGCCGATCTGGCCGGAGAGCTGAGTGTCGAGCTTGAAGGCGTCCTTGCGGGCAGTGTACTTGAGGGCGTGGAAGAATTGCCCGTGCGCGTCATTGCCTCCGATCAGCGGCGCTCCGAGCTTACCGATTTGCGCTCCAAAACCGTCGGCGCGGGCCCGAACACAATGGGCACCCCTTTGTCCGCGCTTGGTGATGTCCGCCTTGCGCCCGATGCGGCTGTCATCACGCGGCGCAATGGCATCCGCGTCAATACTATTCAGGCCTTCCTTGAGCCCTATGCCTTGCCAGCGCCGGTGCTTGCGCAAATCCAGCAGCGCATGGATGAGGCTGGCTTCGAATTGCCGCCGGGCTTCGAGCTGACCCTGGGCGGCGAAGCTGAAGCCAGCGGCGATGCAGTGACGAACCTCGCAGCGCTTGCCATTCCGCTTATCCTGATCATCACCGGGGCTGTCGCGCTTGTTTTCAACTCCTTCCGCATGGCAGCGCTTGTCCTCATTAGCGGGGGATTGGCCGTTGGCATGGCGCTGATCGGTGTCTGGCTATTTAATCTTCCCTTGGGATTTAATGCCATTCTTGGTGCGCTTGGCCTGCTTGGAATAGCGATTAACGGAACCATTGTCGTACTCACACAATTGACCTCCAGCAAAGCATCCATGGATGATGATGTCATCGCCCAGCGTGAGATTGTTGTCGATGCCACCCGCCATATTGTAGCGACAACACTGACGACGATGGGCGGATTTGTGCCGCTGATACTGGCAGGGGATCTGTTCTGGTTGCCGCTCGCTACATCTATCGCTTTTGGCGTGCTCGGCTCGGCCATTCTGGCGCTTTATTTTGCGCCTGCGGTCTTCCGGATTATGACCATGCGTCCTTTGCAAAAGGTTTTGGTTTGGCTTGGGTTTTTGGATAGAAACGCCCGCTTGCCTGCGGAATAAACATTCTGTGAGTTGCTTTGGGTGGAGTGTCAGCCCATTTTGAGCGGTGCGAGAGGAAATGCGATGCAAGTTTTAGAATCCGACAAAGATCTGTCGTCCAAAGCGCTCTGGGCACAGCTGCGGTTTGAAGCGCGCGAGGCCTCGCGTGATGAAGCCGCGCTTAGCTCATATCTCGATGCGGCGATATTGAACCAGCCTGACCTCGCTTCGGCGCTTGCGTTCCATTTGGCCGAGAAACTTTCTGACCGGCGGATGACCGCTTTGCAGATCAAGGAAATCTTCCACACCGCCTATGCCGATGAGCCTGCGCTTGTCCATGCAGCCGAGCGCGATATGAACGCCGTTTTGAGCCGCGATCCGGCATGTTATAAATTGCTCCAGCCCTTCTTGTTCTTCAAAGGCTTTGCCGCGCTTCAGGTTTACCGGATTGCCAATTGGCTCTGGCGCTCCCAGCGCGAGATTCTCGCCTATCACTTCCAAAGCAGCGTTTCGGAGCTGTTTCAGGTCGATATTCATCCGGCAACCAGGATCGGATCGGGCGTCATGTTTGACCACTCAACCGGCATCACAATGGGCGAGACCGCCGTCGTCGGGGACGATTGTTCGATCCTGCAAGGCGTCACCCTTGGCGGAACGGGCAAAGAGACCGGCGACCGCCATCCCAAAATCGGCAAGGGCGTGCTGGTTTCCGTGGGCGCCAAAGTGCTGGGCAATATTACAGTGGGCGACGGTGCGAAGATTGCTGCGGGAAGTGTTGTCCTGAAACCTGTCGAGCCGATGTGCACCGTAGCGGGCGTTCCTGCCGTCCCTGTCGGTGGCCCATGTGCTGAAGCGGCGCGAAATATGGATCAAACGCTTCCCGAATAGCTAATTTTAGACTTGCGCCCCAGCATGAGCCAATTAGGTTGCGGTTTTTAGTCAAGGACATGAGTATGGAAAGCGAAGAAACGCAGCAACTTGAAGCATATTTGAAGAAGAAACTTCACCCAAGCATCAGCCTCAAATCACGCGACAAAACGAGCGATAGCGTCGAGGTCTATCTCGGCGCGGAATTTATCGCCGTTGTTTACAAAGATGTGGATGAGGGCGAAACGGCCTATCAGTTCCAGATGACAGTGCTTGAAGAAGACCTCGCCAGCTAAGCTGTTCCTGACCATCGCCGTTTAAGGAGCCGCAGAGAGATTTGAGCCAAACCCCGCCCGATACGCCTGCGCCGCCCAAGCGGGCCGTGTTCCTTGAAGGCGGTCTGATGCGGCATGTTGCGGTCATGTCCCTGTCGGCAAGCGTCGGGCTATTGTCGATGTTTCTGGTCGATTTCGTTGACCTGTTTTTCATTGCGCAATTGGGAGACAGCTCTCTAACGGCCGCGGTCGGCTATGCGGCGACCTTGCTTTACTTTACGTTTGCCATCGCGCTTGGCCTAGCCATTGCCGTCAGCGCTTTGGCCGCCCGCCTGATCGGTCAGGGAGACGAGGCGGGCGCGCGCCGTGTGGCGACCAGCGCCATTACGTTCGGGGTAGGCATCAGCGTTCTGATCAGCGCCCTTGTGTGGCTGTCTGCGCCAAAACTGCTCGGCCTACTCGGAGCGGAGGGACAAACGGGTGTCTCGGCGGCGTCTTATTTGCGCATCGTGGTGCTGGCCATGCCGATTGGCGCGTTTGGGACGATGTGTTCGTTTTTGCTGCGAGCCCATGGCGATGCGCGGCGGGCGATGATTGTCACCCTGACCGCAGGGGCGGTGAACGCCATACTTGACCCGATTTTTATCTTCGGCCTTGGATGGGGGCTTGAGGGTGCCGCCTATGCCTCTGTCTGCGCGCGAATAGCCATGGCAATAAGCGCGTTCCATCCGGTTCTGAAGCATTATGGAGGGCTTGGCCCGTTTGATCTTAAAGCCGTGCGCCTTGATCTGCCGGCAATTCTCGGCATCAGCGTGCCGGCGGTTCTGACCAATATCGCCACCCCGCTCGGCAACAGTATCGTGGTCAGCTATCTGTCGCCGTTCGGAGATTCGGCCATTGCCGGGCTGACCGTAATAGGGCGGCTCACCCCGCTGGCTTTCTGTGTTGTGTTCGCCTTGTCTGGGGCCGTCGGGCCAATTATCGGGCAGAACTTTGGCGCAGGCCAATACCCCCGCGTGCGTGAGACGCTTAGCCGCGCCATGCAGTTCGCGCTCGCCTATATCCTTGCAGCATGGCTCGTCCTGTTTCTCTCACAGGGTTTTGTGGCGGATGTTTTCAAGCTCGATGATGAGGCAAGCGAGCTTGTGTTCTGGTTTGCCGCTGTGATTGCGCCGCTCTTTGTCTTCAATGGCTCGCTGTTTATCTCCAATGCCGCCTTTAACAATCTTAAGCGCCCGCTTTGGTCGTCCATGCTCAACTGGGGAAAGAACACAATCGGCGTGGTGCCGTTCGTCTTGCTGGGCGCACACATTGGTGGAGCCCCCGGCGTTCTGGTTGGCCAGGCGATTGGCGGCGTATTCTTCGGCGTGCTCGGCCTATGGCTCGCCTACCGGCTGGTAAATCGCTATCAAAGCGGGGTGAGCGATCCGGATAAGCCGACATGGCGTGTTTGGGGTCGGCAACATTCGGTAGATCACTGAGGCGGGCGAATACGAATTTTTTCCTTCGGCTCAGATGGAAAACTTTGCCCATAGCGTTATTTCTGCAAGCTTAGGGCTGCACATCCATTTCTGGAGTTTCTGTCATGCTGTTCTGGCCCCGTGTTCTTGACCGTATCGAGCAAGTCCTGCTGCTGGGCGCGCTGGTCTGGTTTTTTACGCGGATCTGGCCGACGCCCGCAGATTTCGAGACGTTCTATGACAGCCTCTATGCGGTGCTGATCGTCTTTTCCGAGGGCGCGGTGATCCTGTTCATGGTGTTCCGCGCGCCGACGGGGGACATCTCGGTCAAATTCTGGGACTGGTTGATTGCCATTCTGGCAACAATCGGCCCGCTCTTTGTCAATGCCAGCGAATGGCTGATCGACGCCGGTGCGATCCCTGAACTGCCGCTTGCCATGCGATATATCTATGTCGTCCAGTATGAGCTTGGCCTTGCGCTTTTGCTTGTTGGCATGGTCATTCATATTGGCGCAAAGCTTAGCCTGAACCGCAGCTTCGGAATTGTCGCGGCCAATCGCGGCGTCCGGCAAAACGGGCTTTACCGGTTTGTGCGTCATCCAATGTATTTCGGTTATGTTGTTGCCCATACCGGCTTTTTCCTGACATCCGCCTCGATCTGGAATGCGCTGGTCTACGGCTTTGTCTGGAGCCTGTTTGTC
>CALLUH010000119.1 GCA_938011445.1 uncultured Hyphomonadaceae bacterium | reverse complement strand
TGGTCAGGTCAATGAAATCGACGGGCGGGCCGGAAATGATATTCTCGACGGCGGCGGCGGCGATGATGTTCTGACGGGTGGCAGCGGGCGCGATATTTTCCTTGTCTCAGATGGCAACGATATTGTGACAGATTTTCAGATTGGGACTGACTTTCTTGATCTTGAAGGCACTGGCATATCCAGCTTCGCTGCCCTGCTCGGCAGTGCGAGCGATACCGGCGCTGGCGTGGTGATCGGTCTTGGCGCGAACTCGATCATGCTTGAAGGCGTGTCGGTCGCGCAACTCAGTGGTGACGCGTTCATTTTTGACGATGCAAGTGCGCCAGGCGTTACAGCGTCTGTGCGCACGGATGCTTCGGAGCTTTCCCTCACAGATCATTTTACAGGCGCATCGAGCATTAGTGATGCGAGGATGATAGCAGATATGTCTGATGCAGATGACGGGTCCCATCTGCTCGATACGGTGCCGGGTGATTTTGCAAGCCTACTGGATACGGATGATTATCTGGTATAGCGGGGGATCGAGAGGAGACGACAGCCTGAAGGCGGGGTTATAGACTTCGGAGATGGCGCTAGAGAACGTTCATATATAACGGGGTCAAAGGCGCGCCATATCCATTGTTTTATAAGTGTATTTTATGCGCAAACCCAGTTCAGGTTTTTGACGAATGCGCCCTAGGATGCCCCATCCTTGGCGTCCACAAGGTCCGCCAGATCGGCGATGACCTTGGCCTGCTTCCATGTTGCATCGTCCTGCATTTTACCGTCAATCATGGCGACACCCGATCCGTCCGGCATCGCTTCGAGGATGCGGCGGGCGAAGGCCACTTCATCCGTATCGGGCGAGAAGACTTTCTTGGCAACGGCGATCTGACTGGGATGCAGGCTCCATGCGCCCGCGCAGCCGAGCAGGAAGGCGTTGCGAAATTGCTGTTCGCAGGCGTCCAGATCTGCAATGTCGCCGAACGGTCCGTAAAAGGCTTTTAATCCGTATGCAGCGCAAGCATCGACCATGCGGGCGACGGTGTAATGCCAGAGATCCTGCTGAACGCTGGCGCGGGGGCTGCCGTCTGGGTGGGGGTCTTCGATGACGCGGTAGCCCGGATGTCCGCCGCCGACGCGGGTGGTTTTCATGGCGCGGCTTGCGGCCAGATCGGCTGGCCCGAGCGAGATGCCCTGCATGCGCGGACTTGCCGCCGCAATCGCTTCGACATTTTTGACGCCTTCGGCGGTTTCAAGGATGGCATGGATCAGGATTGGCTTGGTGACGCCCGCTTTTGCTTCGAGTTGGGCAAGCAATTGATCGAGATAATGAATGTCCCACGGCCCCTCGACCATGGGCAGCATGATCACATCGAGCCGGTCGCCAATTTCGCTAACCAGTGTTGTGATGTCGTCAAGGCACCACGGGCTTTTGAGCGAATTGACGCGGCTCCAAAGGCCCGTGCCGAGCGCAGCAAAATCAGTTGCCCTGGCCATTTCGACAAAGCCCGCACGGGCGGCTTCTTTCTGGTCGGCCGGAATGGCGTCTTCAAGATTGCCAAGAATGACATCGGCCTGGGTCGCCATGGCAGGCACTTTGGCGCGGACTTTTTCGATATGGGGCGGGACAAAATGGATCATCCGCTCAAGCCGGACCGGCAAATCCCGCAAAGGGTCCGGCGCGCCAATGGCAAGGGGTTTGAAAAATTGGCGCGGTGTCTTGTCGGTCATGGCTGATCTCCGGTGCTGGCAAAAGGGGTAGACGAAAATGCTGCACCGCGTCAATTTTCCTTTGCGGCAAGGCCCTCGGTCTTCATGGCTGCCCGCGCCGCCAATTCGGCCAGATTGCGATTATGGCTATCGCGGTCGATTTTGTAGAAGCTGATAGAGACCAGCATCAGTGTCCAGAGTGCCCAAAGCGTCGGCGCATAGCCAAGGCCGAGGCGAAAGAGCATATCCGGCGACACGTCCGCTGGCACCGGCCGCTTGGGCATATTGGCATAAGCCAGCACGAACCCCGCCGCCGCGCCGCCAAACCCTTGGGCAGATTTGCGGATGAAGGTGACCGCCGCATAGAACAGACCTTCGGACCGACGCTCGGTTTTAAGCTCGCTGACCTCGACCAGATCCGCGATCATGGAATAGAGCACCGCCTGAAGCGCGATGATCAGCGCAATGTCAATGGTGTTGATGGCAAGCACGAGCGGATACAGCACCGGATCACCATTTTCAGGAAAAAGCCGCAGTAAACGTAAAACGACTGGTAAGGGTGCCGCGCCAAACGCGAATACGCCCAAGACGATCACGGCGATTTTCTTGCCGAACCAGCGGACAAAGCGCGGAGCGATAATAAAGCCTATAATCGCCGAAAGCATGACAAAGAGCAGCCAGACAAAGATTTGCGGGCCGGAAAACCCCCAAAAGAATGTCAGCAGCAGAAACGACAAGGCGGCGGACAGGCCCGACGCAATGCCGCCAAACAGCGTGGCAACGAACAGGGCGGTAAAAGATCGCTCCCCCAGCGTTTCGAAAATTTCGCCAAAGACCTGTCTTATGGTCAAAGTGCGTTTCGGCGGCGGCGGGCGCAGTGTCTTGATGCGATTGTGCGTGCCCAGCGAGGAGACCATAATCGCCACAAAAATCAGGACAGACCCCAGCAGGCCATAATCGGCATAGGCGGCGCGGTTAAGTAAACCGTCTTCAAATTCAGGCGTAGCGACAAATATCAAGCCGAAGCCGATCAGCGCCATGGCATTACCTCCCGTCCAGCCAAAATAGAGCCGATAGGCTTGCAGCTTTGCCCGGTCGTCATAATCGCTGGCAAGTTCGGGCAGTAGGGCGGAGCTTGGCGTTGTGTAGAATGTGATGAAAGTGCGGATCAGCGCTGCGACAATGACCAGATACCAGAACAGGGCTGCCTCGGACCAATTTGGCGGTGTCCAAAGAAAATAGAACGAAACGGAGACCGGAATGGCCGCCGCATACATGAAGGGATGTCGCCTGCCCCATTTCGAGCGCCAATTGTCGGAAATATAGCCGACCACCGGATCGCTCACCGCATCAAACAGGAGCACAATCAGCATGGCCAGTCCGACAAGACGCGGATCAATTCCAATTACCGTGCCGTAAAACCCGAGCAGGAAAAAGCCGAAGCCATTGTCTTTAACGCCATAAGCGACCGAGCCAAAGCCATAGGCAAGACGCGTCGTCAAAGGTAATTTCTGTAGTCCTGCCACGGCGGTATTGGTCGCGTCCGTCATGTCTAACTCCCAAGCCCAGACTTCACCCTGACACAAGCTGGGGCGCTGTCCAGCCCCATGAGGCATGCAGCAGAGCGGCCATTGCATAGGCAGTGAAACCTTGCCCCGAGGGTAGATTTACGGCAGACGGGGCGCATGAACATTCAATCTTCCGCTCCGCTCGATGCTCTGGCATCGCAAATGAACGAGATCGGCCAGCGTGCCCGCGCCGCTGCCAAAACGCTTGGACTTGCAAGCGCCGAGGCGCGCACCGAGGCACTGCTTGGCATGGCGGAATTGATGCGCAAGAACCATGCTGCCATTCTGCAAGCCAATGCCCGCGATATGGAAGAAGCCCGCGCCAAGGGGCTTACACCGGCCATGCTCGACAGGTTGGAGCTAAGCGATGCGAGGATTGAGGCCATGGCGCGCGGGCTTGAAACCGTCGCCCGCCTTGACGATCCGTTGGGCCGCGAGCTTGCGCGCTGGCGTGTGCCGTCCGGGCTTGATATCGCGCGGGTGAGCACGCCGCTTGGCGTGATCGGTATTATCTATGAGAGCCGCCCGAACGTGACCGCCGATGCGGGCGCGCTGTGCATTCGTTCGGGCAATGCAGCGATCCTGCGCGGCGGCTCGGAAAGTGCACATTCAGCGGGCGCTATTGCGCTGATACTGCGCGAGGCGCTCAAAGCTGCGGGGCTGCCCGAAGATGCCATTCAGAAAGTGCCCACGACGGACCGCGCGGCCGTCGGGCATATGCTTGCGGGGCTGTCGGGCAATGTCGATGTGATCGTGCCGCGCGGGGGGCGGTCGCTGGTCGAACGCGTACAGGCGGATGCGCGTGTGCCGGTGATCGGGCATCTTGAAGGGCTGGTGCATATTTATGTTGATGGGACATTGCCGCTGGAGCAGACGGTCGAAATTCTGCTGAACGCCAAATTGCGCCGGACCGGTATTTGCGGCGCGCTCGAAACTCTGCTGATTGACGCTCAGGCGGCGCCTGCCCAGCTTGCCCAGATCGCTGAAGCGCTCAAGGCGGCAGGTTGCACATTGCGCGGAGATGGGCGCGCGCGGACGATTTTTGCCGATATGGAAGCGGCAAGCGAGGACGACTGGCGAACCGAATATCTCGCGCCGACACTCGCCATCAAGCTGGTTGATGGTTTGGACGGCGCGCTCGATCATATCTCCCATTATGGCTCCGGCCACACCGAATGCATTCTCTCCACTGACGAGACGGCCGCTGCGCGCTTTTTTGCCGAAGTGGATGCGGGCATTGTCATGCACAATGCGTCCACCCAATTTGCCGATGGTGGCGAGTTCGGCATGGGCGCAGAGATCGGCATTGCCACAGGCCGCGTGCATGCACGCGGGCCGGTGGGGGCCGATCAGTTGACCCTGTTCAAATATGTGGTGCGCGGGAGCGGGCAGGTGCGGCCAAGCTAAAAAGCTAGAAGCTGACTTTGGCCGCTGCAATATATCCGATCGGGTTTTCCTCGAAGGACTTTTCGGCGCCTTGATTGTAATTCAGGTAGAGCTTTTCATCAATAATGGTGAAGTGCTCTGCGGTGCCGATTTTCACGTCGCCCTGGGTCAGCGCGACCGGGCAATAGCCACCAAATTCGGGGACATAGCGCATCGGGTTGGCTGCGAAGGCATCGCGGTTCTCGGCCGAACTGAACCGCCACTCGGTATTGTCCCACAGCGTTGTATACTCTTGCGAGCCAGCCACCGGCCCCGTCGCGCCGTCATGAAACGAGACGACATCCTGCCCGCTAAGCGCCAGGGGCTTGCCATACCAGCTATTTTGTAGCGGCGCAGCGGCCTTGACGGCGGTATTGTCTTGGGCGAGTGCAGCTTGGGGCATGGCGAGCGTCGCGGCGGCGAGCATCAGAGCGGAGCAAATATGTTTGATCATGGGGTGTCCCTTCGGATATCTGACTCTCCTGATAGACGGGGACGCGAACACACACAAGCAACGGTTTCTCACGCCAAAGAGACATCCGCGTGTGCGCGTGCATTAAATCCGTGTTAGACAGGCTTCTCTTTTGTTGAAATGCCGCCGAGACCTTTAGCCCGATGACGCGATCTGCCAGCCCCGATCTGTATCGGCCCGGACACGGGCAGAGGATCGGACTCTTTGGCGGATCATTCAATCCGGCGCATGCAGGCCATTTGCATGTTGCGCAGACGGCTCTGGTCCGGTTACAGCTTGACTGGGTTTGGTGGATTGTGGCGCGCGGCAATCCGCTTAAATCAAGCCATGGCGATTTCGAAACCCGCCTCGCCTCCGCGCGTTCTATGGCCAGTTCGCCGCGCATGAAAGTGCTCGACATCGAAGCGCGGCTTGGCCTGACTTACACGGCCGATGTGCTCGGCGCGATCAACGCCCGCCACCGCGCCGCCCGGTTCGTCTGGATTATGGGCGCGGATAATCTGGCCAATTTCCACCATTGGCGCGACTGGCAGAGCATTGGCCACAGCGTGCCGATTGCCATTATTGCACGTCCGGGCGGACGGGCTGGACATTCGCCCTTCGAGCGGCGGTTCGCTTCAGCTCGACGCCCTGCGCATGAAAGCATCTGTCTGGCCGATGCAGACGCGCCTGCATGGACTTTTATCAATGCCCCGCTCAACCGCCAGAGCTCGACCGCTTTGCGCGAGAAAGCCGAACAAGGCGCACCCCGCTAAGGAAACCGCCCTGCCCGCGCAAGGCTGGAACTGACCTTATGGCCAAGTATTGTTTCGAGCCATTTGGCGGTTTCGATCATCTTGTCGAGATCAATACCTGTGTCAAACCCCGCCCGTTCGAGCATGAACACGACATCTTCTGTTGCAACATTCCCGGTTGCAGCCGGCGCGAAGGGGCAACCCCCAATGCCGCCGCAGCTGGCGTCTATGATGTTTACGCCCGCCTCGACCGCAGCATAGACATTGGCAAGCGCTGCGCCACGGGTATCATGGAAATGAGCGCGCAGGAAAACATCGGGTGCTTCGAGGCGCACCCGCTCGAACACGTCGCGCACCTGCCAGGGCGTTGCCACGCCGATTGTGTCCCCGAGGCCGACTTCGGCAACACCTGCCCGCTGGGCCCTGGCTGCCAGATTGGCCACAACCGCTACATCAACATCGCCGTCATAGGGATCACCAAAGGCGACCGATATTGTCGCTGACAAGGGGATGTTCGCGTCATGGGCGAGCGGCGCACAATGGGCCAACATATCGGCGGTCTCTTGTGGGCTCATTTTCTGATTGCGTTGGCCAAAGCCTTCGCCGGCGACCAGAACAAAGTTAATCTCGTCCGCACACGCATCAATCGCGCGACGCACGCCTTTCTCATTTAGCGCCAAGGCAATCCGGCTCTGGCTTACACCCCTGTTTATTTGACGGAAAACCTCGGCGCTGTCGGCCATTTTCGGAACCGCGCGTGGGGAGACAAAGCTTCCGGCTTCCATCCGGCGCACGCCAGCCTCATCAAGCCTGTGAATGAATTCGACTTTTTCAGCAATGCTCAGCTCAGCGGCGTCATTCTGAAGGCCATCACGCGGGCCGACCTCAACAATATCTACGCGCTGGTTCATAAGTCTTGTCTTTCTCCCAGCGAAGGAAGCTTGTTGAGCTTCCCAGCCAGCTTCGTTAAACAGGCTAGACGATTATCACAGTCACCTATTGGACGGTATCTTCGATTATGGCCAATTCTTTTTCCCCTCCGCTCTTTTCCGCAACCGAGCAGAACAACACCAAGGAGTTACGCCCCCGATTTAACGCGGCAGGCCTGATCACCGTGATTACCCAGGATGCTGTAACCAATGATGTGTTGATGTTGGCGTGGATGAATGCGCAGGCGCTGGAGAAGACTATCAAGACGGGTAAAGCAACCTATTGGTCACGGTCGCGCAAGAAACTCTGGGTCAAGGGCGCAACTTCAGGCAACACTCAGCAGGTTGTAGAAATGCGCGTAGACTGCGATCAGGACGCCATACTAATGAAGGTCAACCAGACCGGCGGCGCCTGTCATACTGCGCGTAAAAGCTGCTTTTACCGCGAAATTTCGGGGGATCGGCTTTTGAAATTTTGCGAAACGGGGTAAGAGCACTCAAAAGCATATAAGGGGGCTTTTGACGTGAAACTGCTATCATATCTGCTTGCATCCAGCGTTTTGATCGCCTGTTCGTCCGGGTCCGACACGGATACCCCGCCAGCATCCGACCCAGCAGAGCCATCCGCATCTGCGCCCGCCCCTGTAACGAATACAACACCGCTGCACATGTTTGTGCTTGATTGCGGTACCATACAGATCTCCGATATGGATGCTTTTTCTAGCGCTGGCGATTATGCGGGCGAGGCGGGTGAGTTTGCCGATACGTGCTGGCTGATTCGCCATCCAGAGGGCGACCTCTTATGGGATCTGGGTTTGCCATCGGAACTGGTCGGGGTGGGCGAGCAGGAAAGCGATGTCTTCACGCTGTCAATGGATCGCTCATTGACAGACCAGATGCGTGACTTTGGCTATGCGACATGGGATCTCGATTATGTTGCGATTTCCCACAGCCACTTTGACCATGCCGGACAGGCGGACCAGTTTCAGGAGGCAACATGGCTCGTGCACAAGGATGAATATGACAGCATGTTTCCGGCCAATCCTGAAGCGCTGCAGAATGATCCAGACATTGATGGCGAGGTCACAAATCCATTTGCCAGCTTTGCAACTCTGGAACGCGAGATTTTTACCGGAGAGCATGACGTATTTGGTGATGGCTCGGTTGTCATCCTGCCCACGCCCGGACACACGCCCGGCCATACTTCCCTGCAAATCATATTGCCTGAAACGGGCCCCGTCCTTTTGACGGGTGATCTTTACCATCGCAGATCAAGCCGCCAATTGCGCCGCGTGCCCCGGTTTAATAGTGATGAGGCGCAGACCTTGGCCTCTATGGATACGTTTGAAGCGCGCGCCGCTTCCTTGGGCGCGCGTATCATCATTCAACATTCCAGGGCGGACATTGCCGAACTGCCCCGCCCCCCCGAAGCTTTGCGCTAGGTTGGATTGCTTTTCAGCTGTGCCACGCTCTTCCCTGATCCCGAGCAAATAGAAGGACACTATGCATATCTTGCGGTCCTGATGGGTTGTGGCAGAACCCGCCTCGTGGTTCGACTTCACTCATCATGAGGTTTCGAACGGTCCGCATGATTTGCGACACACGCTAGACCCGTTGCAGGCTACCCAGCGCGCTTTTCGAGGTTTCAAAACCCGAAACATGCGAAACTGTGTAATCTGAGGTCATAATCGTCGAGACTTTGTAAAAATCAGCTCGCGCGGTATCAGCCGACAATTCCAGAACGCAAAAGCCATTTCCATCAGGATCAAACCACTCAATGTCTGCATTGGCGTCAGCAAACATCTGACCAACCCCTTCGACCCCTTCCAGAATACGGCCAAGCCCCGGCGACGTTACCGAGGTGCAGCCAAACTCCACGCCGCGCGGAAGCCCATCCGGGTCACGCAGAGTATTGGCCCATCCTGTATGGGTATCGCCGGTCAAGGTAATGAGGGAAGCGTTCGCAGACTTTGCAGCATCGTACAGTCTTTTGCGGGCGGCTGGAAAACCGTCCCATGCATCGAGGTTTGACGGCATCCCCAAAGCCGACAATTTGACCAGCCGCTCAATATATGGGCCGCTAAAGCCTGCCTGTTGGATCACCGTATCAATTTCAGCGGGGGTCAGCGTCTTGTTGAAATCGGGAAACTTCACCTGTGCCATGATGACCTGATTGGCGAGGACTTGCCATGATTTGCCTTCGCTTGCGGAATTTGCCAATTGGGTGGCCAGCCAGCCTTCCTGCTCAACCCCGAGCATTGTGCGGCCTGGCGCAGCGACATCTGCCATTGTCTCGCGCGCTGTGCGGGCATAAGCGTCCGGTTCGATATTGGCCAGTCTTGCACCCCAGCTGATTTCTTCGGAACGCCCTGTTAGCCGCGTTTCCAGACACATCACGCTTGCCAGATCGCCAAAATCAAACCGTCGCCAGAGCGCGGCACGCGGGGCTTGAGGGGCGGGGTCGCGCACGGGCATCCATTCAAGATAAGCCTGAACAGCCGCCTGCTTACGTGCTGTCCAACTGCCTTCTTCCCCTTCCGTGTGATTTTGGGCACCCGTGCGATAACTGTTATTGGTGCTTTCATGGTCGTCCCATGTGCAAATCCACGGGGCGGCGGCGTGGGCGCGCTGGAGGGCCTTGTCTGTCTTGTATTGGTTATGGCGGGCGCGGTAATCGCCAAGCGTTACAATCTCGCGGGCGGGGGCATGATTACGTCCGAGCGCCCTGCCCACGTCGCCCCCATAGCCGTCAGGGCCGTATTCATAGAGATAATCACCCAGATGGATGATGACATCGAGGTTCTCTTCGCGCGAGAGGGCGTCATAGACATTGAATTGTCCGAAGGGGTAATTTGCACAAGACACAAAAGCTGCGCGCAAGGGCCGCATTCCGGACGCTGCCAATGTCCGCGTTCGTCCGCTGGGCGAGGCGATGACGCCGGCATCGGTAAACACTGAGAATACATAATAATAGTCGCGCGCCTCTGCGAGGCCTGTGACATCGACTTTAACCGTATAGTCGCGCGCCGGCGAGGTCTGGACGGCGCCTGCCTGTATTTCGCGCCTTAGCTCGGCGTCCTCAAACACTTGCCAGATGACGGTCACCGCCGACGCCTCGCTTGGCTCTGCGGGTGTGATCCGTGTCCATAGAATCACCCTGTCTGATAGTGCGTCTCCGGAGGCAACGCCATGATCGAATGTCACGCGGCCAGAGAAGGGCGCGGCGACCGTGCCAACGCTCTGGCAGGCAACAAGCCCCGCTCCACCGCCTGATAAAGCCAGCAATCTACGCCGGGTAAGTTTTGTCATGAGAGCCCCATCCAGTTCAGCTATAGAATGGGCTTAGCATTTATATGTGTCATGGGTGAGACGAAACTTTACGAAGACGGGCGAGACCTGCTAAATGCATGGATGGATATTTTCTCTGCAACTGCAACCGGCGACGATTCAGGCGCGCGGCTGGATCTATGGCTCTCTGAAAAATGTGAGGCGGTTTCGCGATCCCGCGTCAAATCTCTGATCCAATCTGGCGCGCTCAAAGTTGATGGCCAGATTGTCCGCGATCCACGGGCAAAGATTATCGCGACCGGCGTTTATGAATTGCAAGTGCCAGATCCCGTGCCCGCCGTGCCCGAGCCTGAGGATATTCCGCTCGATATTCTGCATGAGGATGCGGATTTGATCATTGTCAACAAGCCGATCGGCATGGCTGTGCATCCTGCGCCGGGCAGCTGGACGGGTACGCTGGTCAATGCGCTGCTGCATCATTGCAAGGGGGAGCTTACGGGCATTGGGGGGGTCGAGCGGCCCGGCATTGTCCACCGCATCGACAAGCTGACCAGCGGCGTGATGGTTGTTGCCAAATCCGATGCGGCCCATGCGGGGCTTTCGAAAATGTTTGCCGAGCACACAATGGAGCGCAGCTATATCGCGCTGACACGTGGCGCGCCGCGTCCGCTGGTCGGCACGATCGAAACACGTCTGGCGCGCTCAAACGCTGACCGGAAGAAGATGGCAGTGGTGAAAAACCCTGAAAGCGGCGCGGGCCGTCACGCCGTCACTCATTATAAGGCGATTGAAACCTATGGCATGCTCGACAAGACTGCGGGCCTGCCCGCCGCAGCGATGCTCGAATGTCGACTGGAGACAGGCCGCACCCACCAGATCCGCGTGCATATGAGCCATGTCGGCGCGCCGCTGATCGGAGATCCGGTCTATGCCAGACATAAAGGCATCAAGGCCCATGGCGCGGGCGACGCGTTCGACATTGCCAAAAGGCTCGCGCGCAGCTTCGACCGCCAAGCACTCCATGCGGCGAGCCTCGGGTTTATTCATCCTATCACCGGCAAGGATGTCTTGTTCAAAGTCGCCATGCCTGACGATATGGCTTCGCTCGCAAAAGCGCTTAAGAAGATGCCGAAAGAGGACAATTAGCGCCGTCGGTGTTTATCAATAGCCCGCACGGCAGCGTCGGCTCGGAGTGTTGGCGTCTGCCATGGGCGCAGGCTTTACCATTCGGGGCGTGCCTCTGATAAGCGGAAACGCGCATTATTCCTATATTATACTGGGTAAGCGTGTATCGCGCAGCAGTTTAGAATAATCATTCCAATCTTTACATTTTGAGTGTTTATATACTCACTATGCCACATTATTGCCTTATTTTGAAAGCTAGTGAACACTCACACATAAACAGAATCACCTGTTTCTGACAATATCTGTGAGGAGAATATCATGTCTGTAACCCTGTTGAGTACCGCAAGCAGCGCGGCGTTGAAAATTACCAGCGGCCTGTATCTGGCTGACTTTTTAACCGGCGCGTTCCACTGGTTTGAAGACCGCTATGGCAATCCCGAATGGCCCGTGCTCGGCCACACGATCCGCCAGAACCAGCAGCATCACCGAACGCCGCGCAGTTTTTTAAGCGGTTTATTCTTTAATCGAAACAAGGAAGTCTGGTTGTTTGGCGCTATGTTTTTATTGACCTTTTGGGCAGTCGGTTGGTTAAACCTGTTGACCGGATCGGCCGTCTTCTTCGGCATGTTCGCCAATGAGGTTCACGCCGCCGCCCACAGGTCCCCCAAGGAAAACGGGCGGCTGATCACGCTGGCCCAGAAAACCGGCTTCATGCAGTCTCACAAACACCACGCCCAGCATCACCGCAAAGGCAAGGACACCCATTACTGCGTGATGACCAATCACCTAAACCCCGTCCTTGAACGCGTTCAGTTCTTCCAGACCGCAGAGAGAGCGATAAAATGGACGACCGGCGCCGTCCCGCGCTTTGATGACAGCGTAAACCCTCGCTATCAAAAGGTCGCTTAGGCCGCCCCATCCCCCTGTCCCGATCGGAAAATTCGGGGCGGGGGTCTGGATGCCACCGCCGCCCTCAAGAAATTGCGATATTTCGTGTCTGGGCACTTTAATGTCGCGAATGCTAACCTACATCTTAGCGATGGCGCAGACGGTAAAAAAGCTGCGCCAGTGCCCCGCCGCGACGTTGCTGCAATGCAGGACGTAAAGAGGCAAGGCCACATAAATATGGACGCACGGCGCCGCAATCGGGCCGGGCCAAATAGACAAAGAGGGAGGCCAATATGGCCGTATCAACTTCCATCACGCTTAGCCCCGAGCAGGGCCTGTCGCGCTATCTCACCGAAATTCGCAAATTTCCGATGCTTCCCAAGGAGGAAGAGTTCATGCTCGCCAAACGCTGGCAGGAGCATGAAGACGCCGAGGCGGCAGAGAAAATGGTGACGTCCCATTTGCGGCTCGTGGCCAAAATTGCCATGGGGTATCGCGGCTATGGACTGCCAATTGCCGAAGTGATTTCCGAAGGCAATGTCGGGCTGATGCAGTCGGTCAAGAAGTTTGATCCGGATAAAGGTTTCCGCCTTGCCACCTATGCGATGTGGTGGATTCGCGCCTCGATACAAGAATACATCCTGCGCTCATGGAGCCTCGTCAAACTCGGCACAACAGCCGCGCAGAAAAAGCTGTTCTTTAATCTGCGCCGCATCAAGGGCGAAATAAATGCAATAGAACAAGGCGATCTGCGGCCCGAACAGGTCACAGAGATTGCCACACGGCTGAACGTTACCGAGAAAGAAGTTATCTCGATGAATGGCCGGATGTCCGGCTCGGATGCGTCCTTGAACGTGCCGATGGGCCAGGA
>CALLUH010000118.1 GCA_938011445.1 uncultured Hyphomonadaceae bacterium | reverse complement strand
CATGAATTTAATCCCCTGCATCATCATCCGCGCGACCCAGAAGAAGATAATGTCAAAAGCGGTAACAAGCACAGCGCCGGGGTAGAAGGTGTCGAGTTCCTGGGTTTTGTTCGGCCAACCCATCGTCGAGAATGGCCAGAGGCCGGAGGAGAACCATGTGTCGAGGACGTCGGGGTCTTGGACTAAACTTACAGACTTCACGTCGCCCGCACTCAAATGCCAACTAGTCACTGCTTCGACTTTCACCTCGACATCTGCCCCATAATACTCCTGCGCAATCAGGAGCATTTCAGCTTCAGACTTTGCTACAAAAACCTTTGAGGGGATAGTTGGCAGATCGGATGCAAGTTCTTCTAGCGTATGCCCATACCAAACCGGAATGCGATGCCCCCACCAAAGCTGGCGCGAGATGCACCAGGGCTGGATGTCTTCCATCCAGTTGTAATAGGTCTTTTCCCAATTGGTCGGCACGAACCGCGTCTCACCCTCACGCACGGCCAGAATCGCGTCTTTGGCAAGCTCCTGCGCGTTGACATACCATTGATCGGTCAGCCACGGCTCGATGACAACGCCGGAGCGGTCGCCAAAGGGTTGCTCGATTTTCAGCTTCTCGATCTCGTGCATCAGCTCGGCGTCTTCGAAATCGGCAATCACCGCCTCGCGCGCCTCGAAACGGTCTAGCCCGCGATAGCGCTGAGGGATCGCCGCCGTGTCCGCTTCATCGCCATCGACAATCGAAGCCACGGAAGTGAGAATGTTCATGACATCCAGCCCTGCCCGCTTACCAACCTCAAAATCGTTGAAATCGTGCGCGGGTGTGATCTTCACCGCGCCGGACCCCTTTTCCATATCGGGGTATTCGTCGGCGACAATCGGGATGCGGCGGCCAACAATGGGCAGCTCTACGAATTTGCCAACGAGGGACTTGTATCGCTCATCATCGGGATGGACGGCAACGCCGGTATCGCCCAGCATCGTCTCGGGGCGCGAAGTGGCGACGACGATATAGTTTCGTGTCTCGGTGCCCGCCGGTTCGCCCTCTTCGTCAAAGACAGGATGTTCATAAGTCACAGAGTTTCCGTTTTCGTCGGCGGCAAGCGGATAGCGCAGGTGCCAGTAATGGCCTTTGATCTCTTTGGGTTCGACTTCCAAGTCGGAAATTGCCGTCTGGAAATGCGGGTCCCAATTGACGAGGCGCTTGTCGCGATAGATTAGCCCTTCATTATAAAGCTCGACAAAGACCTTGCGCACAGCCTCGACCATTTGATTGTCCGGATCGCCATGCTCGCCCATCGTAAACGTCAGCCGCGACCAGTCACAGCTTGCGCCAAGGCGTTTGAGCTGCTCGACGATTTGCCCGCCGCTTTCTTCTTTCCACTGCCAGACTTTCTCGATGAACTCGTCGCGCGAAAAATCTGTGCGCTTTTTGCCATCTTCGTTTAGCTGCCGCTCGACCACCATCTGCGTAGCGATGCCGGCATGGTCAGTCCCCGGTTGCCAGAGGACGTTCTTGCCTTGCATGCGCGCAAATCGGATGAGCACATCTTGCAACGTATTGTTGAGCGCATGGCCCATATGCAGGACGCCGGTGACGTTTGGCGGCGGGATAAAGATGGCGTAGGGTTCGGCGCTCGTGTCCATGCTCGGCTTGAAACAGCCCTCCTCTTCCCATTTTCTATAGAGCCGGGGTTCGGCTTCGGCGGCATTGAAGAATTGATCGAGCATAGCGGCGTCCATAACTGAAAAGAGCGCACCCATTGGGCACGCTCTTGTCTATAATGATTTTTCCGCTGGATGCGAGTGTTTTACGTGTCCCTAAGCGCAGCGATGACTTTCGCTGCGATCTGATTGATTTCCGATTCAACACGCCGCTCGACAATCGCCGGCAAATTCGCGTCAATCCACTCCTTTACGACGGGTTCCATAAGGCCTGCAACCATGCCTTCCACCGTGTTGCCGCCAATTGTGGCAGAGCCGGTCAATGCAGTTGGAGCGATGTTCTTTGGGCTTGCTTGTGTCACGGGATTGACCTTTTCTAAAGGAGGGGTGGCGGGTGCGGGAGTAACGGACGACGCTGCTGCAGCAACTTCTGCGATAGCAGCTTCCGCTTCGGCATGCGTTTCGGGAGCAGACGCGTGGGTATCTTCGGGAAAGACGCTTGCCTCTATTTCGGCAACACTCTGATCCAGCTCATCGGCATCGAACACTTCGTCCAGCGCCGAGCTTGACACTGCGGCATCCGATTGAGGGGCCTCGTCCAACGCTTCAATCTCACTGAGCGACTCAAAGTCCGAAAAGTCTGATTCGGCCCCAAGCAACTCGTCTACGCTAAGTAGATGTTCGCCTTCAACAACGCTAACCGGTTCATTGTCAGTTTCAATCAGATCAGAGCCCAGACCAAGAAAGTCATCATCTTCAGCAGCCGCTAAATCTCCAGCCGAAGCCTCATCGACGGGGCTACCGTCTTCGGAAATAATCCGGCGAATGGAGGATAGTATCTCTTCCATTGTCGGCTCTTTGGTTGCCTGTTCTGCCATAGTCTTTTCCCTAGCCGCTCTTACGATTCGTCTGCACTGATTAAAAGATTAAGGCCAGATAGTTAACAGCGCGTTACGTAATATTAAGGTTTTCGCACGGGCACGGCCGATAAATCGTCTCTAAATCTGTTTAGCTAAAGCCCGAGCCGCGAAGCGCTTAATTGGCCCATCGCTCTGAGAAGTTGATGCGCTGCGACATAGGCATCACGCTCGGCTTCAATCACCGACAGTCTTGCTTCAAGCAAATCCTGTTCCTGATCGAGCACATCCAAAGTGGTCCGAACACCAACAGCGAGCTCCTCTTTACCGCCCTCAAACGCAATCTCGGCCGCAGATACTCCGCGTTGAGATGCCTCTATGCCGATCATCGCAGCACGCAAACTATGCCAGGCCGTCGCCACCTGAGCCACCGTTTGCCGGCGAACGACCTCAATCTGCAGCTTGGCCTGTGAGCGTTGCAGTTTCGCCGAGCGCACCTGAGAGCGCGCAATACCGCCCTGATACAAAGGCACACGCGCCTGCGCAAAGGCCGAAACATTTCTATCACTGAAATTTGGCGTTGGTCCGCCCGGACCAAAAGGGGATGGGGCTGAATCGGGCTGGTTCAATGTGCCCTGAATGGCGGCACTGGCCACAACATTGACTTCCGGACGCAAACGCGCACGCGCGGTCGATATCTGTTCTTTCGCGACACGCTCATTATGCTCGGCTGCGGCAATATCAGGATTACTTGCCAGCGCAATTTCAAGTGCTTCTTCGAAAGCTTGTGGCATATCCGCAAGCTGAGGAGGGGCCGCCAGCTCGTTCGGACGATGCCCCACAAGGAAAGCAAAATTGGCCTCGCTACCTTCGATCTGAGCTTCCGCAAGGGCAAAATTCGCCCTCGCACTTTCAAGACGCGCCTCGGCGAGCGCAACATCGGTGCGCGTGATTTCGCCCACTTCGAAGCGATCCATAGCGGCGCGGAACTGTTCTTCGAGTAAATCCACGCTGCCCTGCCGGATGGTCAGTGTTTCACGGTCCCGCCGGACATCGACATAGGCGGTAATCGTCTGAAGAAATGTGTCCTGCCGGATCACATCCAATTCGGCGTCACTGGCATCAATTCCCGCTTGTGCAGAACGAATACCTGCAAGAATACGCCCGCCCGCATAAACCGGCTGCACAGCCTGAAGCTGCGCCGAGGCAATTTGCCGACCACCAACATCAAGCACCAGAGAGCGATTGGTTGTAACCCGTTCGGGACCATATTGACCATTAAACTCCACGGTCGGCAGTCGCGCTCCCTTGGCCGCAATGAGCTGTTCCTCGGCGATTTCAGCCTGTGCACGCTGGGCATCCAATTGAGGGTTCGTCCCATTTGCCGCACGCAAGGCATCTTGCAAGGTTTCTGCACTGGCCGACATGGTGAACACGCCGAGCGCTGCCAGGCATACGGCCCAATATACTAAACGAGGCATGTCTATCTCCGATCAATGGGCCAGGCTGACTATATCTAGCCTGTTCCTTACACATAATGAACGCCAATCACTTTTCAGGCGAACACGAACCGTACCGATCAGAAAGTAAATTCCGGTTTAGAATTAAATTGCGCGAAGCGTGGGGGGCTGGCTTCAAAGGCTTTGCGATAGGAAACAACATCATTTGAACGGGTATAGACCCGCGCCTCGCCCAGCCCGCGACCGGCTTCCACAACGACGCCGAGCCGTCCCAGTTCTGACAATTGCGCGGTCCAACTCATCGGCACGGTCTGCACCATGCCATTGACAAAAATGATGTCAAATGGCCCTTGCCCTTCCAGACCCGCTTCGAGCGCCCCTTCCACAATAACCGCGCGATCATTACCCTGCGCCGCCAACCGTTCACTTGAGGCCGCCGCCAATCCCTCGTCCACTTCCAGTCCAATAGCTGTCTCGACCAGTTGGGCAAACACAGCCGTTTCATAGCCCGCGCCCGCACCGATAATCAACGCAATGTCGGAAGGCTTGGGCCCAACCGCCTTGAGCAGTTTTGCAAAATCACGAGGAATCCAAAGAGCACGGCCCTCGGATGTTTCGATTTCAAGTTCCGAATAGGCCACAGAGCGACGAGGCTTCGGAACAAATTTCTCCCGCGGGACGCTTAACAATGCAGAGACCAAATGCGGGTTGGCCACATCGTTAGGGCGGATTTGACTGTCTACCATAATCTGTCGAGCTGCCCGATAATCCATGATTGTGCCCTCTCATTGCGGCGTTTGATCAGCCCGCTTTATCATAAAGCAGATCGCATTCAACACATATGGCATTTTCAGATTTGCAAGGAGGTCAACTCCCTGCTATCCCCGCTCCTCTCAGTGAGGTTCCGTGGCGGAGTGGTTACGCAGCGGATTGCAAATCCGTGAACACCGGTTCGATTCCGGTCGGAACCTCCATATTGCCTTCCGGGAAAAATAGAATATTTTTTCTATCTTTTTCCAAGCATTAAGACAATTTCTCAAACTTTCCGAAAAATGTTTACACGCTGTTAACCATTCTAGGCGATTTTAATCGTGTCTTCTTTGGAGACACCCACCATCATCCAACGCCTCGGCGGGAGCTTGCTCCCGCCATTTTTTTATCAGATGGCCGAAAGAGACATTTGACAGGTCTGCAAGGGCTGCTATGAAGCGGCTCGAAAATTAAGCCGTGATAGCTCAGTTGGTAGAGCAGGCGACTGTTAATCGCCCGGTCGTAGGTTCGAGTCCTACTCACGGAGCCACTTTCCCCTCAAAATTTAACGCCAAGGGACAGTAGGAATAGACTATTCTTCACAGTTGGACCGAGGGTTTGCAACATATTTGCAAACTGGGCACATAGCCCTCCACCAGCGATTGATTTGAGGTGGTCCTAGCTTCCTGTACAGTTTTTCGGCCTTGCCAAGGTATATCCGGGTTGTAGATCAGGCCGCGCCGTCAGACATTGGGTTGCTGCACGTAACCAGTTTACTATTCTATATCCAGAGCGGTTCAATAACTCATCCGACTAAACCGCAAGGGCCCAGCCTCATACAAAAAGTTCCGGATAGTCCCGCGCGCCAGTCCCTTTGCCGGCCTCCCCCTCAGCCGCCGCCAAGAGCTAGCTGAAAGGATCTGAAGCAGCACCGCTGGTCGGCAATCCGTGTTCATTCTCATCAGGATCAGATTCCAGTCGCGCCACGAAAAATCCGGTCGTCAGGGATGCCACAAGCGTAACGACAATGGACAAGACGAGCGTGCCAGACGCCTGTTCCTGTCCGAGCTCCATAGCCTCGACGAAGCCAACTTCGCCATTTTGAATTTTTTCCTGCAAGTCGGCTTGAAATGCGGCGAACTCTGGTGCCAAAACGGGCGTCAGAACACTTGTGAGTATCAGCGAGATCACCACATAAACCAATAGAACTACCAAAACGAGCCACGCGGTTCGTCCATTATCATGCAATCGCTTCCCGTAGACGCAGATGATCGGATAGATCAACAAGAGCGAGACGAAGCCGACAATTGATGCAATTGTTACCGGCGAGTAAACGCTGATAACGGTTAGAACGATTGACAGTCCAACCAGGATGATCAGCCCTCGCCAGAACTCAGCCTGACTGATCCTTCCTTTTGGATTAAATAATATTCCCGATATGCCCATTGTTTAATCTCCCTATTCTGCGGGAAACACTACGCCGCTTCGGCGCATTTGGCTAGGCCTTGGGCACCCAGCGGACCACGCTCGCCTTGTCGTCGAGCGCCTGCCAGTCTGACGGGCCATATCCTTTGGCCTTCAAATACCCCTCAGGCGTATTGGACGGCTCGGACAATGCCGTAAATAGCTTTATCCCGCCGTGAAGGTAGACGTCCTGCATCCGGCTTAAATGAAAACAGGTATATCCTCCCTCCCGCTGGAGAAAATAGTCAAAGACCAACTGCCCGCCGGTTATCACCAGGGTTTCAACTTTCACGTCAAACATCGCCAATGCCAATTCCAGCGACGCTTCTGACGGGTTCCACAGCACCGTGTGTTCGCCCTCCCATTGAGGGTGATCGACGCTGCTCGTCAAAACCAGTCTCAAGCGCTCTTTCGGATTGGGTGTCACTTCATGGCTTTTGCGCCCCAGAACAATGATTTCAGCCGCGTCCAGCCCAGCTTGAAAATACGCCCATTCGGCCTCACTCTTGAGGCTTTCGGGCATATGGCCATCGGAATCGGCGATACAGTCATTATCGCAAATGACAGCATAGCCCTCGATTTTCATTATTCAAACTCGACCATAATTTCGTCAGCGGCAACAGGGCTGCCTGCATCGACATTGATCGTCTTCACCTTGCCGTCCGCCTCTGCACGAATAATGTTCTGCATTTTCATCGCTTCGACAACGCAGACCCCCTCGCCCGCTTTAACCTCTTGTCCGAGGGCTACGTCCATAGACACAACCAGCCCCGGCATGGGCGAGATGATCAGCTTGGACATATCCGCAGCTTCTTTTTCAGGCAATCGCGCGTAAAGCTCGGCAAGGCGCGGCGAACACACAGTGACCGGCTTGGCCACGCCGCGATGGCGAATGTGAAGACCGTTCTTCTTCTGGTGGAAGCTGACGGCAAAAGCGGCCCCGTCAAGCGTACCCTCAAAGAGATTGTTCCCCGGCACCCAAGCCGTCACCAGCGTATGCTTGCTTTTACCAAGCTTCAGGAAGGCTTCACCTTTGCCAAGTTCGAAATAGACCGGATACTGCTTCCCGCCGAGAATGACCACCCAGTCGGTCTGAAACCAATCGCCAGCATTTCCAGCTTGCGCCTCGCCTGCGCGCCGCGCTCTTAGCGCATGTGCGTAAAGCGCTGCGGAGACTAAATAAGCTTCTTGGGCTGTGGTCGCCTCCACACCCGAAAACCCGTCAGGAAACTCATCCTTGATATAAGCTGTGGTGATATTGCCTGATCGAAAACGCGCCTCATCCATCACAGCAGCCACAAACGGAATATTATCCTGAATGCCTTCAATGTGGAACCGGTCGAGCGCCGCTGCCTGTGTATCCAGCGCAGTATCGCGGTCTTTTCCATGCGTGACGAGCTTGGCAATCATCGGATCATAGAACATCGAAATTTCGTCACCCTCGCGCACACCGGAATCCATGCGCACTGTGCCCGCACCAAGCTTGCCTTCGAGCGGCGGATAAAACCGTTTAAGCCGGCCAATCGACGGCAGGAAGTTGCGATACGGATCTTCGGCATAGACACGCGATTCAATCGCCCAGCCTTTGATTTTCAAATCATCCTGCTTGATTGAGAGTTTCTCGCCATAGGCCGACCGCAACATCTGCTCGACCAGATCAACACCTGTAATCATCTCCGTGACCGGATGTTCGACTTGCAGCCTTGTGTTCATCTCAAGAAAATAAAAGCCCTTATCCTTTCCCGAAACAACAAATTCAACCGTCCCTGCACTGTCATAATTGACCGCCTTTGAGAGCGCGACAGCCTGCTCGCCCATTTTCTTGCGGGTCTGCGCATCAAGCAGCGGGCTAGGCGCTTCTTCGATCACTTTCTGATTGCGCCGCTGGATCGAGCATTCGCGCTCGAAAAGATAGACGCAATTGCCATGCTTGTCGCCCATCACCTGAATTTCGATGTGGCGCGGTTCGAGGATAAACTTCTCTATAAAGATCCGGTCGTCGCCAAACGCGTTTTGCGCTTCGGCCTTGACTGCCCGGTAGCCGTCTTCGACATCTGCATCCGAATAGGCCACACGAATGCCCTTGCCGCCGCCGCCCGCTGACGCTTTGATCATCACCGGATAGCCGATCTCTGCGGAAATTTTGATCGCTTGGGCCGTATCATCAATTAGTCCCATATGCCCGGGCACGGTCGAGACCCCCGCTTCGGCTGCCAGTTTCTTCGAACTGATCTTATCGCCCATCGCCTCAATAGCGTGAGCATTCGGGCCGATAAAGGCGATCTTCTCTTTTTCAAGACGGCGGGCAAACTCCGGATTCTCCGACAGAAACCCGAACCCCGGATGCACCGCCTGAGCGCCGGTCTGACGAACAGCGTCGATAATCTTGTCTGCATCAAGATAGCTTTCCGACGCTGCGGACGCACCGATATGAACCGCCTCATCCGCCATCTCGACAGCCATAGAGGCCGCATCTGCATCGGAATAGACGATAACTGTTTTCACCCCCAGTCTGCGACACGTCTTAATCACCCGCACAGCAATCTCGCCGCGATTGGCAATCAGAATTTTCTCAAACATAAAAGGCCCCTGGGGAAATTGGTTATATCCACCGTATTCCTAGTCGATCATCCCCGCACCTGTCCACGTTTCCGAAAGGGCAAACCGCCGCAGAAATTTCCGAGCGCCCTGTTCTGTCCGCAAAGCGTATGGTCACTTTGGCTTGGTAAAACTCATAACCTTTGTCAGAAAAGCAATCGAGCGGGTGCCAGCGACGAAGCCCGCCTCTTCGATTTGCGTGACCAAATCGGCTTTCAGATAACCTTTATAATAGGGTTCATGAAAGCCTTCGGGAAAATATTCAAGCGCGGCGTCAAGGGCTTCAACATCCCCGAATTGCAGACTGTCGGCAAAGATAAACGTCCCGCCGGGTTTCAGCGCGCGGTAAATCTCGGCAAACACCAATGGCCGGATTTTTGGCGGCAATTCGTGAAACAGATAAATCGCCGAAATAAAGTCAAAGCGCTCATCAGCCACGGGCATCGCTTCGGCCGCCCCTTCGATAATATCAGTCTGCGGCCAGCGGCGCACAGTCCGGCGCGCCCGGTCAGCATAATTAGGCGACAGATCGAGCCCGCTTGCCTTCAGCTTCGGGAAATTCCGAAGCACCTGCTCCAGAAACCGCCCCGTCCCGCACGCCACATCGAGATAGTGAACCTCGCGCTGATCACGCCCAGAAAGCCCTTTGGCCAATTCAGCCAGAGCCGCCCGCCGCATCGCATCTGCCGCGCCCGCAAAAAGCGTCTCAACCTGCGTGTCATAAACCCGCGCACTCTCATCAGAGAGCCAACCATCCGATTGATAGTGAAAATTCTGCCGATAATAAACCGGAAACCGCCCGATCCGATCCGCTTCGGTCTTGCGCACTTCGGTTCCTTCGCGCGCCATGCGCCGCCGGTCTACCTCGGGCACATCTTTCAGAAAGGCCCGCGAGGACGCCAGCGTCCGCGCCAAATCCCGCAGCCGGACATCACTGGGGGCACGATAGAGCCCGCTTTCAATATTGGCCCGGTCCTGCGCAAACAGGTCGAGAAAACCCTTCCGCATCGCCCTGGCGTCAAACACACCTGCCTGTGGCTCAAAAGGCGCTTCACCTGGCCGCGTGAAAGCCCCGGAGCGACGTCGCGCCAGAAGATAATGCGCGCCATACCAAGCCGAACGCGTCCCTTGCGCTGCGGCATAACGCACACGGCCAAGCTGTTTCCCTGTCTCATCCAATAAGCCCATAGCCCCAATTTGGGCATTCACGCGCCCATGAGCAAGTGGAAATATATTATACCCGTTAGAAATCCGGCTCCGAGCGCACCGCTATCAGCGCCCCGCTAACTGGATGCTCAAACGCGAGCGCGCTGGCATGCAGGGCCAATCGGGGGGCCATGCTGCGCGATTTATCATTGCCGTAAAGCGTGTCGCCCAAGATCGGATGCCCTATGGCTTCCATATGCACCCGCAATTGATGGGTCCGCCCTGTTTGCGGCGTCAGTTCCATTCGGGCAAACCCGTCACCGCGTTCAATCACCTGCCAATCGGTTTGCGACCGCTTCCCTTTTTCCAAGCAAACACATTGCAGGGGCCGGTTCGGCCAATCCTTCGCCAGAGGCAGATCAATCCGCCCGCTATCAGCCTTCGGCGTTCCGGCGACAAGCGCAATATAGGTCTTCGCCACCCCCCGCCGTTCAAACAGCATCGACATCGCGCGTTGAACTTCATCGCTAAGCGCCAGAATCAACAGCCCCGATGTTTCCATGTCGAGCCTGTGGACAATCAATGCCGAGGCGTCATCCACCTGCACGCGGGCAATCAGGCAGTCGGCCTTTTCCGGCCCGCGCCCAGGCACAGACAGCAACCCGCTCGGCTTATTGACGATCAACAGTGCCTCGTCTCTATAAACGACATCAATCGGAGCCAAAGGCGGCGGTGTATAAGGCGTCATCATCGGCACCGCTTAGATCAATTTGGCCTCACGAAACAGTCATTTTCGCTTCAGGTTCGGTTCATGACGCGGGCCCTAGCCTGTGATATAGTAGATTTTCACCAGACAGGAGCATCCCCCATGCGCCGTATAGCCCTCGTAGCGACTTTCGCCCTTTTCTCGC
>CALLUH010000117.1 GCA_938011445.1 uncultured Hyphomonadaceae bacterium | reverse complement strand
CACAATGGCGACGACCATTTCAAACACACCCATATTGCTCTCCTCCATCCATATTGAATATCAATATGGTGATCTTTCATAAGGATTGCAAGCGCTCTTGCGCGATTATTGACCCGTCGAGCCGAACCCGCCTGCCCCGCGCGAAGTTTCGTCGAGTATGGCCACCTCGTCCCAAACCGCCTGCGTGACCGGCGCAAGCACCATTTGGGCGATCCGGTCGCCGCGCTCGATCACAAAGTCAGCATCACCCAGATTGATCAGGATGATTTTGATCTCGCCGCGATAGTCGCTGTCAATGGTGCCGGGCGTATTCAGGCAAGTAATGCCATGCTTGGCAGCCAAGCCCGAACGCGGCCGGATTTGCACCTCGTAGCCAAGCGGAATGGCAAAAGACAAGCCCGTGGGCACCATTGCGCGGGCACCCGATGCAAGCACTATAGGCGCATCAGACGGCACCGCCGCGCGCAGATCCATGCCGGCCGAACCAGCCGTTTCATAGGCGGGCAGAGCCAGCCCTTCAAAATGGGCGAGCGGGCACACTTCTATTTTAACTTGTTCGGCCATCCGCTTAGCTCATA
Organism: uncultured Hyphomonadaceae bacterium; assembly: GCA_938011445.1. Taxonomy (GTDB): domain Bacteria; phylum Pseudomonadota; class Alphaproteobacteria; order Caulobacterales; family Hyphomonadaceae; genus CALLCD01. Next base: position 2,823 of record CALLUH010000117.1, on the reverse strand, counting down.
CCTTCGCGGCCAATGGCGTAGAAACGGTCGCGGCGCTGACGCTTGATCTCTTCAGGGCTTAACTTGAGCAAGGCTTTAAGCTCTTTCTCAATAGCTTTTCCGGCATCCTTGACGGCCTGTTCAGGGTCGCGATGTGCCCCGCCGACGGGCTCTTTGATCACCTGATCGACAATGTGGAGCTTGAGCAGATGTTCGCCGGTAATCTTCATGGCTTCGGCGGCATCTTTCGCTTTGGCCGCATCACGATAGAGGATTGACGCGCAGCCTTCAGGCGAAATTACCGAATAGATCGAATGTTCGAGCATCAGCACTTTGTTCGCCGCTGCAATCGCAATCGCGCCGCCCGAACCGCCCTCGCCGATAATCAGCGCAACCATCGGCACAGGCAGCGTAAGACAGCGTTCGGTGGAGCGGGCAATTGCCTCGGCCTGTCCGCGTTCTTCACCCGCTTTGCCCGGATAGGCCCCTGCCGTATCGACAAAGGAGAGCACTGGCAGATTGAACTTTTCAGCGAGGTTCATCAGCCGGACGGTTTTGCGATAGCCTTCTGGATGGGCCATGCCGAAATTATGCTTTAAGCGGCTTTCCGTGGTGCGGCCCTTTTCATGCCCCATGACGACGACGGAGCGGCCATTAAACGTCGCCAGTCCGCCAAGGATCGCATTGTCATCGCCAAATACGCGGTCGCCTGACAGCTCCTGATAATCCTCGCACAGATGGGCGACATAATCGAGAAAGTGCGGGCGGGCGGGATGTCGCGCCACTTGGGTTTTGTGCCATGCGGGCAGATCGGAATAGAGGTCTTTAAGCTGGCGGGCGGATTTGCTGCGCAGTTTCTGAACCTCGTCAGCGATAGACGGGCCCTCGCGGGTCGCGGCCAGCGCTTCGAGCTCGTGAATTTTGGTGTCGAGTTCGGCGATCGGTTTTTCAAAATCAAGATAAGTGGTCATAGCCCAGTGATTAGCGCGAGATTCCTATTAGGCAAAGGGGTTTCGCGCCTTGGGAGGTCCAAATCCACGACAGGACCTAGTCCCGCAAGCAGAATTTCATGGGATAGACCTGATTGATACCGCTTGCAATCTGGCCGTTAACACGGAACGGCTCGAACTTTGCGCCTTCGACCGCACGGACGGCTTCAGCCAGAAAGAGCGGGCTGGAACAGGCTGCGATTGCATTGCTCGCCACGCCGCGACGCGAGAGGTCGAATTTTACCTCGCAGATCGCCTCGGTTGGCGGGGACAGCGCCGCTTTTGGATAGGATGGGATCAGCGAGCCTACGGGCTCCGGCGTGGCCGATGTCGCAACACGGCTTGAGGGGCCGCCGCCGAGCAATTCATCCTCGACTTCAGCGGCGGCGACGCGCCTGTTCCATCCGGCCGGATAAACAATCTGCGCCTCACGCGCACCCGCAGAACGGCATTGGGCAATTTGCGTGGTTCGCCCGGCGCTGGGGCGCGGCTCACCTCGGACCACAGGCGCCGAGGGCCGGTTGATCACATCACCGAGGCTTGAACAGGCCGCAAGCCCCGACAGACCGAACAAAAGAGCCAGCGCGCGCATTATTCACCTATGACCGGACGCGCGACCATGGTGTCTGATGGCGGATCAAAACAGTCGCCGAAATAGCCAATCCAGACGCTTGGAAAATTCGCATCAATGAATGTGATCTCGACCTGCCCCCAATATTCGGACACCTCCCCGCTTTTACCCGGACGGAGCATCGAAAAGCCGCAGCCCTCCGCAGGCACCACCTCGCCCGCATCCGTTTCGATCATTGGCGTCTCGTCGAGCATCCAGACACCGGCATATGTGCCGCGATCCTCGGACACACCAGCAAGACCCTCGACATAGAGGGTTGTGCCATCGACAGACAGGACGGCCATATTGCCCTCGTCCAGTTCATAGATGATGGTCTTGCCATTGCTCGTCCACTGTTCGTCCGCTATCGCCGCACCGGAATAGGTCAGGCCCATGCCGCCTGCGAGCAGTGCTGCCAGATATGCTGTCTTCATGTCCAAACTCTCCCTCTCACTTGGCCGCACCTAGAGCACGTTCATATATATCGCGACCAAAGGTGTGCTCTAGCTTTTTGTTTTTACGCGCATTTTAGCCACAAAACCGGTTCCCACTTTTGTGAATGCGCTCTAAATGTACGGCACTCGCAAACCTCGCCCCCAGTCTTACCGTGATTTGCGGCAGTCTGAAGGCGAAAGTTTCCAAGCGGGAAATTTTAGACCGTGCCAGTGTCCTGATAGGCCAGCGGCAAACTACGCAGCCGTGTGCCAGTGGCGTTGAAAATCGCGTTTGCCAGCGCGGGGGCAATCGGGGGTGTGCCCGGCTCTCCGCCGCCGCCGAGCTTTGCGCCAGAATTAATCAGCGTGACATGGATTTCAGGCGCTTCATCCATCCGGACACTCTCGTAATCATGGAAATTGGACTGCACCACGCGGCCCGCTTCAATCGTAATCTCGCCATAGAGCGCAGCGGTCAGGCCATAAATGACACCGCTTTCGATCTGCGCCGTAAAGCCATCTGGATTGACAACAAAACCCGGATCAGCGGCGGCATACACATGGGTGACTTTTGGTTTGCCGCCGGTCATGTCCACTTCGACAACTTGCGCGCAGAGCGTTCCGAAGCTCTCGACGATGGAGATGCCGATACCATGGCCCTCCGGCATGGTCTTGCCCCAGCCTTCCGCTTTTGCCGCGGCGTCGAGCACAGCCAGATGGCGCGGCTTACCCGCAAGCAAAGCGCGGCGGTATTCATAGCCGTCTTTGCCCGCTTCATGGGCGAGCTCATCAATCGCGCTTTCAATATAGA
>CALLUH010000116.1 GCA_938011445.1 uncultured Hyphomonadaceae bacterium | reverse complement strand
ATGGTGCCCGGGGGCGGATTTGAACCACCGACACGCGGATTTTCAATCCGCTGCTCTACCCCTGAGCTACCCGGGCAATTTGTTGGGGTCAGGCTGTTTGAAAGGGCTGTATAAGGCCCTCATTGCGTCCTGTCTATGGATTTCATTGCTTATCTGCATCCGGAAAGCTTGGGGCTTCCTCAGCCTGATCGGCCGGTTGGCCCGGAATGGCGTATCCCCCCTTGAGCCAACGCGATAAATCGACATCGGCGCAGCGTTTGGAGCAGAACGGCGTGTAGGGTTTCTCGCATTTGCGGCGTTCGCAGATAGGGCATTGGGGTTTGGTCATTGGTCGGTGATTTCCATTCTGGCATTTGGCGATTGTTCGATGACTATTCTACCGCCAAAGCGCGCTTGCAAGGCTTCATCGATCATTTTTCTATGGGATAGGTAGAGCCCAAAGCCGCGTCCTGGAACCTGCAATATCAATTGATCTGCCGCGCGCGCAGTCGCCTCGACCTCAACACGTCTGAGCGCCCCCAAAAGCTCGCCAAGGGCCGTTTCTGTGCCCGACCGATCAAAAAACCGCTCACCCAACGGCCTGCGGCCATGTTCGACAATCGCCTCCATCATGCCCAGCGGGGATGGCGGCAAACACGAGATCTTTCGCCTGGACGCGGCACGGAAACTTTCCACAAAGGCCGCTTTCACGGCAGCTCCGTCCGGTTTGGCCAGCGGTCCGATGCAATCAATCACGATATTCCCGCCAAGCTCGCGCAGAGCAATTTGCTGCCCCGCCTCCGCTGCCGCTTCAATGTTCACCGCCCGCGCACGCGCACTGGCACGGCCTCTATGGCGGCGCCCGATCGTATCAATGTCTATGGCGACGAGCGCGGGTGTGGGCGTTATCTGTAACTGTCCTCCATTTCGCAAACCGCAAACCGGTGACAGAGCATCGTCAAAAACCTCATCTATTCGTCGGGTAGATTCTGGTCCCGTTTGAAAATCGCCCTGTAAATGAGTTGGCAATGAAGTTCTCCAGCGCTCCAGGGGATCAGCCACGAACTGACTGCGATCCGCCTCGCTTGCGATCACCAGTCTGGCGAGCTTGTCCGCCCGCGCCTCGGCCGCGACACGGCAAAGGATATGCTGGCCTTCTTGAAGCTTACCCGCCGCGCGATGCGACAGGAACCCTTCGCGCTTGCCCGCCACACTCAGGAAACATCCGCCATCATGGGGGGCGCATTTCGCAATAATGGCCTCGACAATCTCGCCAAGCTTGAGCGCAGTGTCGAACTCGGTTGTTAGATAGCTTCGCGCTGCATGTCCATCCGCATCCAAGGCAACCGCCCGTGTATGGCAAATCCCTTGATGTAGAAGAAGTCGGGGCCTATCTGTCACGCGCGCGCGTGGCCGAGCAACAGGATTGCCGCGTCCCCCTTGGCCTTGACACTTGCGACCAGAAGATAGGGCGCGAGAAATCCAATCCCGCCAAAAAATGCACACACGGACAATACGAGACCAAGCCCGCCAAACTCATGACGCCACCCAACCCAGATGGCGGACAGCAGGAGAAAACCCAAGAAATCAAGATTAAACTGGCCCGGCCAAGCCATTTTGCCAATGTCGCCAAAGAACACTGGGAGCAAGCCGAGCCCGTGCTCGGAAATGACGAGGGCCGTATATATCAGCAATATCGCAAACATGGCCACCAATAGGATTTGAAACAGTCGCATCGCTAAACCTCCTCTGAAAACGAGCTAAGCTTAAGCGCAAAAACCGGCCCCAATCAACAGGTTACGTGTCTCGAAAAGCGGCAACCCCACGACGCCGGTATAGCTGCCGTTCAATTGCCGCACAAATGCGCTGGCAAACCCTTGTATGCCGTAGCCGCCCGCTTTGCCGCGCCACTCTTCGCTGTCGAGATAGGCTAGTGTTTCGCGGGCATCCAGCCGCTTGAATACGACACGCGTTTGCACCGCTCTTGCCAGTAAATCTCCGGCGGGTGTTTTCACTGCAACACCCGTAATCACCTGATGGGCCCGCCCGGAGAGCAATTCAAGGCAAGTGGTCGCTTCTTCGCGGGTTTCCGTTTTCGGGAGCATACGGCGTCCGAGCGCGACGACCGTATCCGCTGATAGCACATAGGCACCGGATTCTTCGCAAGCCAGAGCCTTTTCGCGGGCGAGCCTCAAGGCCAGCGCACGCGGCGTCTCTGAGGCTTGCGCCGTCTCATCTATGTCGGAAGGGGAAACCGCGTCGGGCATAATACCGATCTGGGCAAGAAGCTCCAATCGGCGCGGGCTAGCGCTTGCCAGTACAAGTCTTGCCGGCCCGGACATTCAGAGGTCTATTTGTAACGGAATGTGATACGACCCTTGGTCAGGTCATATGGCGTCATCTCGACGAGGATTTTGTCGCCGGTCAGCACGCGGATACGGTTCTTGCGCATCTTCCCCGATGTGTGGGCAATGATCTCGTGATCATTCTCAAGCTTCACGCGAAACGTCGCGTTCGGCAGCAATTCGACGACTGTGCCGTTGAACTCGAGTAATTCTTCTTTGGCCATAAGCACCTCTTAGATAACGCCCGCAAGACGTGACGAGCGCTTGCTAGGTAGCCCTGACATGCGGCTGGGGCAAGTGTTAACGTCTTAAACGGTGGGGGTTTGTGTTCCAGAATGTAGTGAACAAACAAGCGTAAAGAGCCGCCTCGACGTCTCAATATCAACCTCGATCTTGTCTTCAAAGCGCTCTCGCAAGAGGTCCGAGCCTTCATTATGGATGCCACGTCTGGCCATGTCGATGGCCTCGATCTGCATCGGGGTCGAGCCGCGAATGGCGTCATGATAGCTTTCGCAAATCATGAAATAATCGCGGATTACGCCTCGAAACGGGGACAAAGAGAACAGATAAGTATAGATTTTTTCGCCAGCTTCGTTTGAGATATC